>NZ_JAGSOI010000012.1 GCF_023684405.1 Methanococcoides seepicolus
TCATTTGGGATGGTGAGGTTGAGCTACCATCAGGCACATTTGATTTTGTTCCTACCAACAATCAGTCTGCAAGTTATGAGATCAATAATTTCACCGATCTTGGAGCTCTTGTGACTGCGAATCAAAGTGCTGGTTTTAGTATCAACATAACAGACGAATGGTACGCATCATTAGGTTCGTTCTGGATCGATGGTATTAATGGAACTAACAATGAACCATGGGGTCCTACCTCTAAATCATGGTCGATCTTGATCAATGATGTGCCAGCTTCTGAAGGACTTAGTAAGAACAAGCTGAGGAATGGGGATATTGTCAGTTTCTGGTTCTGTCCAACGAACAGTACGACATATGAACCCATCATCGATGAAGCAACATATGTCCTGAACATCACTCTGAAACCTACAACTGTCATTTGGGATGGTGAGGTTGAGCTACCATCAGGCACATTTGATTTTGTTCCTACCAACAATCAGTCTGCAAGTTATGAGATCAATAATTTCACCGATCTTGGAGCTCTTGTGACTGCGAATCAAAGTGCTGGTTTTAGTATCAACATAACAGACGAATGGTACGCATCATTAGGTTCGTTCTGGATCGATGGTATTAATGGAACTAACAATGAACCATGGGGTCCTACCTCTAAATCATGGTCGATCTTGATCAATGATGTGCCAGCTTCTGAAGGACTTAGTAAGAACAAGCTGAGGAATGGGGATATTGTCAGTTTCTGGTTCTGTCCAGCGAACAGTACGACATATGAACCTATCATCGGTGAGGCAACATATGTCCTGAATATATCTGCAGCAATTGAAAGTAGTACTAAAAGTAAAAGTAGCGGTGGTGGAACGGGTAATGCCACTATTTTGAAAGTTGTCGATGAAACACAACCAGAAGAAGATGAAGGCCAAATTGCACCTGGCAAGGATGCGGATGCAGGCTCTGCAGAGCAGTCTGATGCACCAATCGATGAAGCCGAAGAACCCAAAAAAGGTCTGCCTGGATTTGAAGGAATAGTTGCAGTATTCGGTTTGTTGCTCTCAGCTATCTTTATCGTGAGAAGAAGGATGTGATAAATCGACATACAAATATTGAGACCGTGTCGGGAAAGTGATGAAGAGCATTTTCCGATACTCTCATATTGAGATTTGAAATATAGACGTTGGGGGGGGCTAAATGGATGAACAAAAAAAATAAAAACGTTTTCGCTTTTTTTTTGAGTGCAATACTATTCATTTGTATCTTGTCGGGTATAGCATGCGCATCTGATTGGTCTCAGTTCCAGAAGGACAAAATTAACTCCGGAATTACAAAGGATGAAGCACCGATATCCGATCCGATGACTGGTAGTTCCTTATCATGGGAAAGGAAATTATCTTCTAACATCGACATTGCACCCATAGTTGTTGGAGACCTTGTATACGTGGCAACCGGTGACAACAAAGTGTATGCCATCGATAAAGAGACAGGAAACATCACATGGGAAAACTCTTCAAGCGGTAGCGGTTTCCTTCTTGCAAATATAGCCTACGGGAAGAACATGATCTTTGTTCCCACTAAAAATGGAAAAGTATATGCTTTTGATGCAAAGACAGGAGTTGAAATGTGGGATGTTAAAATATCCAGTAATCAACTGAATACGCCTGTTACATACGACAATAAACGGATATTTTTCGGGGATGCTGTCAGTGGTGGCACTGGCTCATCCACTGATGGAACATACTATTGCTTTGATGTGAAGGACGGTACTGAGCTCTGGAGTCGTGACTCTACCAGTGGCGGAGGTTATTACTGGGCAGGCGCAGCTCTGAAAGGGGATTATCTGATCTATGGTGATGACAGATCACATCTGACATCGGTTGAAAAAGATACGGGTAATACCACTGATGAAATAGATGTCTCTTCCGTTTTTGGTGTTGATGTAAAGGAGATCCGTTCCTCTATTGTTTGGAACAGTGAAAAGTTATATTTCACATCAAAAGGTGGATATTGTTTTGTCCTTGGATTCAATCATAGCAGTGGCAAGTTTGACACCATGGATAGTTACAACACGTATATAGGTCCCAGTGTATCCACACCGGCAATCTACAATGGAAAGGTCTATGTCGGAAGTGCTGGAGCTTTATCCTGTTTAAATGCATCCGATTTAACTGGTATCTGGACTTTTGCAGTATCTGGTGATGTAATGTCCTCTCCTGCTGTATCGGAACGTTATGATACAGGAAATGGCAACGTTTACATCTATTTCACAACAAACGATGCACATGGAATGATATATTGCCTTAAAGATTACAATGGGAACAGTAATCCTGTAGAACAATGGTCATATGGGGAACCGGGAAAAACAGACTGGTCTCTTGCAGGTGTCGCGATATCTGATGGATGGATATATTATGGTACTGACACGAATTATTTGTTTGGCTTAACAAACAAAAAAACTGTTATTGATAGTGGCGGCAGGAGAGGGGGTGGGGGTAGCGGTAGCAGTGGTTCAGCAAACATCTTATTTAGTACTGGAGAAGCGCCTGAGAATATCATTGCATTCGAAACAAGTATAAGTTACATGGCATTTGGTCATAAAACAACGTATGAGTTCTATAATCCAGATAACTATATCACCTCAATATCATTTGACGCGAAGCAGAATTGGGGGAAACAAGCTGCCGTTGTTGAGATATTGAATTCCAATTCTACGTACGGAACATCAATAGAGAAACAGGTCTATAAGTACCTAAACATCTGGATCGGTAAAGCTGGATTTGCAAACCCTGTACGCATGGATAATATAACTGTAGAATTCAAAGTTCTTAAATCAGAAATCAACGAAAGTACTGTAAACAGATCCACGATCACTTTGAACAGGTTCTATGATGATAAATGGAACTCTCTAAACACAGAGGAACTCGAGGACAGGGAGGATAATGATACCATCTATTTCAGAGCAGAAACCACCGGTTTTACACCATTTGTCATATCATATGAAAATTTTTCCGAAGTTGGTGTTTTGGAGTCTGATCATATAGATGGATATAAAGTTAATTCTTCGTACACAAAAACAATAACCGGAGATTACCAAAATCTTGACATCTGGTCTGCTCTGGTTGGATTTACAACGCCTGAACGCACGGAAAATATGACCATAGAGTTCAGAGTACTAAAATCAGAAATCAACGAGAGTAATGTAAACAGGTCCACGATCACTTTGAATAGATTCTATGATGATAAATGGAACTCTCTAAACACAGAGGAACTCGAGGACAGGGAGGATAATGATACCATCTATTTCAGAGCAGAAACCACTGGTATTTCACCATTTAAGATCACAGCTGAAGCGACTCTGGAAGTGGAGGATGGAAATCGAAACCAATAAAAGAAGGACGGTTTGTTTCTACAGATCTTTGTAGATGTGGGCTGAAAAGTTATCAACATTTTGTGGATTCAAATTTGAGGTAAGTGAGGGTCAAACGATTCTGTATCAAGGATGAATGTAAAATGAACAAAAAAAGAATATCTAATAAAGCATTCGTATTTTTTTTCATTTTTATATTTTTAACTTCAATGTCGACAGTCGCCACATCGTCCGATTGGTCACAGTTTCAATCTGACTGGGAACATACCGCATTAACACAGGACCCTGCAGTCAAGGATAATCCGGAAACAGCCTGGAGTGTTACCACCTCTATGTATGAAGAGAATGGTATCAACGCCCCACCTATAATTGCAGACGATCTTGTGTATATCTATACAACGAATGGTTCCATCTGGGCATTTGACAAGAACAATGGGGATCTGGTCTGGAGAAATAAAACCACTGGGGGAACTGCACTTCAATCATCGACACCAGCTTATGGCAATGGAAAGATCTTTGTTGCCAGCAATAGTGGTGACTTGTTTGCATTCGATGGATTAACAGGTGAAAAGCTTTGGAATGAGCATGTGACTGACAGCAATTTTGAATGTCCTATAACCTATTTCGATCACATGATATATATCGGAGATGGACTTAAGGGCGGAGTTGCTACAAAATATTACTATTGCTACGATGAGAACGGACAACAGCTCTGGAAATATGCTAATGAGCGATCTGCAGGATTCTTGTGGAATGGTGCATGCGTTATAGAGGATTTCATTGTATATCCAACGCACGAAGGTAAGTTGGTAAGCCTCGATAAAGAAAACGGAGGCCTTGTAGATGAGATCGATCTCTCTTCTGAAGTTCTCGATTTTGCAAAGGATGATCCTGGAATGTTCCGTTCATCTGTAACATATAACGATGGATTCGTATATACTACCTCAGAAAGGGGACAGTCTTTAGGATATGTATGGAAGATCGGATATGATAATGGAAAGTTCATCAATGATGGTTGGTCTACTCAGAACGGTTTCAGTACATCAACACCTGCTATCCACGATGGGAAAATCTATGTAGGACAGGGGGAACATGGTTACACAGGTAATCTCACCTGTTTGGACGATTCAACCGGAAATATTTTGTGGTCTTATTTTGTTGATGCGGGTGTGAAGTCGTCGCCAGCCATTGCTGTGGAGGGTGAGATGACGTACATTTATTTTACAGGGGCAAAAAGTAATGGTTCTCTTTATTGCCTGAAAGAAGATGGTTCTCTTGCCTGGGAATATAATCCACCGGATGATGGATACATATTACAAGGTGCCGCAATATCTGATGGAAAAATTTACTTTGGAACGGATAGTGGATACCTCTATTGCATTCAGGAGTCAATCCCAAAAGAGTGGGAGCAGTTCCATAAGGATGCTCAAAATACTGGATATTCCCCATCTGATGCCCCGAATACGAACAACATATTATGGGCCAGCGGAGATATAGGGGCAGTAAAAGGTTCATCACCTGTTATCGCTGACGCGAAGGTTTACGTAAACTGTGGAGACTACGTTAAATCTTTGGACCAGTATACCGGTGAGTTCCTGACAAATCACAGTAGAGGTAGCACCAAATATAATTCAATAGCTTCTCCTGCCTACCACAACGGCAGTGTGTGGTGTGGCTTGCCTGATTCGGTTAATAGCGGTACAACAGTGGCAGATGGGAAACTATTCGAAGGTGAGTGGGACGGTCACTATTACTGCTTCGATGAAGTGACCGGAGAGGAGTTATGGAATTTTAGTGCTAATGGGAATGTACAGGCGACACCTGCGTATGAGGAAGGCAGGGTTTATTTCACAAGCTGGGAATATGGGCAGACCTATGCAGGGTCTGTCTACTGCGTTGATTCAAATACAGGAAACCTGATCTGGAATCAGAGTGAAATTGTGTATAACTGCTGTGGTTCTCCAACGATCTATGGCAATATTGTTTATGTGACTACCTACAATTTCTATGGCGAAGGCGAGATATACGCACTGAACAAAAACAATGGTTCCATTTTATGGAAAAGGTCGATACATCGGACAGATTCAACACCAACGGTGGCTTATGGCAACGTCTATGTTTCCGGAGGAATTTATGGATACACTGATCTACAGACATACTGTTTCGATGCAACAACCGGAGATCTCAAATGGAACACGACTCCCGGTGATGGGATTGGGGGATGGCTCTGTTCGGTTGCCGTTGCAGATGAAAAAGTATTTGTAGGCACCGCTCTTGAGACAGAAGATGATTATACCGGACTTAATGGAACATGTGCCTTGGACGCATTTACCGGGGAATTGATATGGAATTCGAAATACGGAGGATCCTCTCCAGCCGTTTCGGATGGAATGGTATTTACCATTGCGGATGGCAGAGTCTATGCTTTTGGTGATGTACTAGCTAGAGATGAATCAACTAATGAGGAATCACCCGGTTTTGGATCATTCGTTGCAGCATCAGGATTGTTGATTTCAGCCATTTATATGATGAGAAGAAAAAGGAAAGACTGAATTGTTCTTTACGGAAAAGATAATTGCTGACAGGACTTTAACCCCCAAGCAAATTTGTAACGAGTTTGATGCCTCCTACAGTATAACTATAAAACAATCGGATCTGATCGAAATACTTGAAGACCTGAATGAGAGGGGATGTATGGAGTGCATTGATGATAAAGAGAATATATTATGGAGAAAAGCCAACGTTTCGAAGTAAATCGTGGATAAATACAGTAGTTCGCGAATTTCGGTTTAAACTCATATAAAAGAAATCATACTATACATTTACACGTGGTATAATTCCTCCGCATGTATTCCCAATTGCAAAAAAAGCCTCTTCTACTCGATTTAAATTAAATTTTACCGAATGCGCCAAAAATACACTACAACTTTTTTGAGCGATGAAGTTTGCCAACCAAAGTATCTAATATTAATTATATTTATGAGTGTTTCAGACAAACCATATATTAGCTAATCTAATGTATATTCTGTTGGGGTTTTAAAATGTGGAGTTTTTCAAAAATAGACACCGAAAATCTGAAAGCTATCACTGATCTAGAAAGCAAATTAGGTATAACCTTAATTGCTTTTTCAGATGATGGAATCGAGTATGCAGACTTAAATGAAGATGCTACTAAAGAAGTAAAGGACTTAGAAAAGAAACTGGGTCTTTCACTGGTAGCCATTAAAGCATAATAACATAGTGGATTGCAATATTTTGCACCCACTACCTTTTTTCAATATCAATGCTTCCTACGTTAAAAAGTTACGCTTTTAAAACGAAAAGCTAATTTGATGACATTTTTTTTAATAACATCTTCCAAATGATACCAAATATCAGATGATTGCGGAATGGATCGTAACCTCCATCCACAGAATCGAATTCAATATTATTACAACATATTATAAATATTAATGCGGTTGGGCAGGTTTATCGGAATTCTCTACAAAGTATAGTAATAGTGCAAAATAATTTTGTTTGCCATTATGATTTACATATTTTTATCTGCGAAATATCTATGATATCAACACTTTTTGCAGTTCCCACATCGATATCTTCTCACGATTTATGCACACGGAGGAAATGTGAATTTTGGTGGTTAATATTCAACACCTTCCCTTGCCGGGATGTTTTTTTCGTAAGGATGCTTCAGAAACCTCATTTCCGTTACAAGGTCTGCCCTTTCTATCAGTTCCTTGGGAGCCCTTCTTCCTGTCAGGACTAGTGTAGTCTCCTCCGGGATATCCTCCAACAGTTTGAGGATGTCTTCAGTCTTCAGAATTCCAAAGTGGGCCGCAAGGTTTATCTCGTCCAGTATCAAGAGCCTAGGTCCCGTCTGGATAGCTTTCTTTGCAAATTCCAAGGCCTCTGCCGCCAGCTTATAGTCCTCAGGCTCAGGAGTCTTGAGGTTTATGAACTCCTTCCTCCCGAACTGGTAAATCTCATACTCTGGTGACAATCTATCCTTTATCTTGTACTCCCCTATGTATTTTCGATCTTTCATGAACTGGATAATTATGACCTTGTACCCGTGGCCCACCGCCCTAAGAGCCAATCCAAAGGCGCTTGTGGACTTCCCCTCACCTTCCCCTGTGTAAAGATATACCATGCCTTTACCCACTTAAACACCTCCGAGGGGACACTCCTCGGTAATACAATCTCCAGAGAATTCTGAATCCGCCACAATTCCCTCCTCCTTATCTTTTCTTAAACCAGCTATCACTAAAACCTGCTTGGTCTTGCTCCCGTAGCGGTAGACAGTGATTCCCTTGCACTTCAGCTTATAAGCCATCACATAGATTTTTCTGACGTCTTCTAGGGTAGCGTTGGCTGGCAGATTAACTGTTTTGGCAACAGCATTGTCCACATACTTCTGGAAAGCCGCCTGCATCCTGACATGCCATTCCGGGGCAATGTCCAAAGATGTGACAAATACACGCTTAATATCCTCGGGTATCTTCGGGATGTTCTTAATAGACCCTGTCTTGGATATCTCTATCAGGAGGTCAGTGCTGTAGAATCCCCTCTCCTTTGCGATTTTCTCGAACACCGGGTTTACTTCCAGCAACTGCGTCCCCATGACATTTCTTACAAAGGATAGGGCAAAGATGGGTTCTATACCGGAACTTGTATTGGCAATTATGCTTATGGTCCCAGTGGGAGCTACGGTATTTACAGTAGCATTTCTCATGGCCTTGTAATCATTCGCCCACATGCTACTCTTGAAGTTCGGAAATGATCCCCTCTTCTCACCAAGTTCCACTGATTTCTTCACCGATTCGTCCCTGATGAACTTCATTAATTTTTCGGCGGTCTTTATGGCTTCCTCCGAATCGTAGGGTATTGCAAGTATGGTGCACATCTCAGCAAACCCCATCACACACAGGCCAATCTTACGGTTATTTTTTGTGATCCTGTCAATCTCTTTCAAGGGATACCTATTGGCATCAATCACGTTGTCCAGGAAATGCACACACAACCTCGTGGTCTTCCTTAGCTTCTCCCAGTCAATCTCACCGTCCCTTACCATCTTGGACAGATTGATAGACCCGAGGTTGCAGGATTCGTATGGAAGGAGGGGTATCTCACCGCATGGATTGGTGCTTTCAATGATACCAACATGAGAGATGGGATGTTTTCGATTAATCTCATCCAAAAAGACCATCCCCGGATCTCCAGTCCGCCAGGACATGATTACTATCAAGTCAAAAACATCCCTAGCCTTCAGCTTTCCTGTGGATTTTCCCGTCCTAGGGTTTATGAGGTTATATTCCCTGTCCTCTTCAACCGCTTTCATGAATTCGTCTGTAACACCCACGGAGATATTGAAGTTGTCCAAGAAACCCTCATTTCCCTTAGAGATTATGAATTCGATTATGTCAGGATGATCAACCCTCAGGATGCCCATGTTGGCACCCCTCCTCTTCCCACCCTGCTTTATCACTTCAGTAGCCTGGTCAAAGATTCTCATAAAGGACACCGGCCCCGAGGTCACGCCCTTGGTAGACATTACTATGTCCCCCCGAGGCCTTAATTTCGAAAAAGAAAAGCCAGTTCCACCCCCTGATTGGTGTATCAGGCTCATGTTAGTCAAAGCCCCAAAGATGCTCTTCAAGGAATCCTCCACAGGTAACACGAAACACGAACTCAGCTGCCCTAGGTCCGTACCAGCGTTCATCAGTGTTGGAGTATTGGGCAGGAACTCCAGACCTGCCATCATCCTGTAGAACTCCTCTTCTGTCTTTTTCACATCCCCTCCGTATCTTTTATCAACTGAGGCTACAGCCTTGGCCACCCTCTTGACCATCCCGGCAGGGGTCTCTATGATGTTGCCTTTCTCGTCCTTCAGCAGAGATTTTCTCTCCAGTACCCTAATAGCATCGATACTAAGCTTGAGCTCATCTTTTTCCACTCCCAAAAGCTTCTTTGCTTCCCTCACATCTGTCCTTTTCTGGCGATACAGAATATAGGCTTTGGCCACCTTGGCGCATCCATTCCTGATTATAATCTCTTCAACTATATCCTGTACATCTTCTACACCAGGAATCCTGTCTTTGAACTTATCTTCAAGAGCCTCCACCACTTGGCAGGATATTTTACTGGTCAGGTCGCCGTTCTTTTCCCTTACCGCCAAAATGGCCTTCTGTATTGCTAAAGTAATCTTTGCAGAGTCAAATGCTACGATTCTACCGTCCCTTTTTCTTATCTTTTCCATCTCGCACCCCAATTAGAGTTGATAAATGTTCCAATTAAATGTTTCCCCATTATATTGTTAGGAGACTTCAGCTCTGTAGAATTCCTCTATAAATGACAGCAAAAATTCAATACAATGGTAGGTGGCAATCAAAAACTATAACAAAAAATACCTGAATAATATATTGGGGGTAAATAAGTGAAAATATGTGTAACAGCTACGTCTGGAAATTAATTCTTTTATCGAGTTCCCCATACATGTGGGGATAAAACGGCACGAACCAATGGATTCCAAGGCAAACGCAGAATTACTCATGCATCAATTCCCAATTGTAACAATTGTACCAAATGAAGTGAAGACATTTTCTGCCAAAATTTATCATTCCGATTAATCGACTCCTTGCCTTGATTCCATAGATTATAGATTTGAGATCTATCATATTGAGTTGATATTTTTAACTACTATTCGACCACTCGCTCCCCATGGGAGACGGCCTTTCCATTCAGCACAGGCAGGATTTAGACCCTCTTAAAATTCTGCCCATAGGCAATCCGACATCTCAACAAATGAACTAGCTGTGATATTCTACCTCGAACTAATGGGCCGATAGCCCGCAGGATACCAATCACTCAACATATTCCCAAAGACCCACCGATGACGTCAAGTAGGACACTTGAGCTACTCAGACCGACTAACCTTGCGATGAAGTATTTACTGGTTGTCCGTCCGCAGGTGAGATACCCTCCCTATCAAAATAATATACATCATCATCCCCTATTACACGTCCCAGCATGCTCAGCTCGAGGTCAAGATGTTTCACGCTCAAAACAGAATCAATGGATCAGAGCCAAGACATTCGGTGTCGTGTCGTTCGTCTTATTCATACCACACGGTCCAGTACATTACAAAGCTGCTTCTCATTGGAACTGCCACTAAACGCAGGTCTGCGTTGAGTGTGATAGTAACACCATTTCTCCCACGGACGCTGCAAGGTATTCAAGGCTGAGCAGTTGTGGAGTACAAATTGAAGTGTCAATAACAGCTGATAACTCGCATCAAAATACCAGGGGGGTGTATGTATTATTGTTGTTACCCCATTTACCCTCGCTTTTCCAATTTTTGAAAATAACGTATTTACTGTTACAAAAAACACACATAGTTATAAACACAAGCATACGTATAAAAAAAATGGTGCGAGGGGTGTGATTCGAACACACGAATTCCTACGAAAATGGGTCCTAAGCCCATCGCCTTTGACCTGGCTGGGCAACCCTCGCATTGAGAGATGTAATTAAACGCGTTTCTGAATATTAACGTTGCGCTTTCTATGTTGCTAGTTCCTTTGAAATATTACGAAGCCCTTTGAATAAAGTCCTAAGCCCTGCGCCTTTGGCCAGGCTGGGCAACCCCCGCAAAAAAGAACAATCTCTAAACTCATTTTTCATATTTAATCTTATGCAATGATGCGACAAGGCATATCTCTGCATGACCTTATCGCAGCCTTACAAAATTTATTAATTGACTTCGTTCGGAGGATGTTTGAGAATTTTTATTTCTTTCAGGAACATGACCGCCACAACTGCGAACATCAGATATATACCCACAGGGGCTGCCATCCAGACACCTGTAAGACCGTAGTATCTCGGCAGGATGAACAGTAAGGGAAGAATGAAGATGAAGATCTTGCCGAAATGGATGAACAATGAAGGTTTTATCTTGTTCACTGACTGGTAATAGACAGCCACGGATATGATGACACCCTCAACAAGGATACCGAAAATGAATATCCTCATGCCTTCGACGGCTGTTGCTAGCAATTCGGGATCATTGCGATTGAAAAGCTGGATGATCGTTTCCGGGAACAGGTATAGTAGAGTGAATCCTGAAAGCCCTACAAAAAAACATGATAGTATGGCCATTTTGGTAGCACTGTAAACCCTGTCGTAAAGTTTTGCGCCGTGGTTGAATCCTATTATCGGCTGTACACCTCCGGAGATGCCTTCGAATATCATGTAGAAGATGGCGAACGAATACTCGATGACACCATAAGAAGATACAGCAATTTCAGAACCGTATTTCAGGAGCATATAATTATAGCTCAGCACAAGCACTCCAAGGGATGCCTGCATGACGAATGCCGGAAAACCAGTCTTTAATATGCCTGCAATGATCTCAAGGTCAGGGCTTATGTCGGAAAGGTAAAGTCTCAACTGCGCATGCCTGCTGAAGAAATAGGATACGAATGCGACCATGGAAACTGCAAACGCGATAATAGTAGCAATGGCAGCACCCTGCATACCCATACCCCAGCGCATGACGAAAAGATAATCAAGCACGATGTTCGTCACAGCGCCCACAAACATCATCTTCATAGCAAAGTTAGGGCGACCGTCATTACGCACAAGAGGATCAAGCCCTATACCTGCAATGAAACAGATAGAACCTATGAACATTATTTGAAGATAGTCGTTCGCCATAACGAAAACAGTACCGGTAGCACCTACCATCCTGAGCAACGGTTCAGTGAAGAACAGCCCCAGTATAGCAAAGAATGTACCCACCACAAACATCAAAGGCAGCATATCAGAAGCGATCCGATGGGCACGCTTACGATTACCATTCCCAAGCTCTATGGCCACAAGGGAAGCACCGCCCGTTCCTATCAGCATGGCAATTGCAATCATACCAATGAGCAAAGGATATACAAGTGTCACCGATGCGAGACCAAGAGTACCTACGCCATTACCGATGAAATAGCCATCAATGGTAATCTGCACACCACCGATAATGAATCCCACGACCGCAGGAAGTGCAAATTTTCTGAACAATTTCCCTATACTTTCAACTGCTAATTCGTCTCCGCTCATTTCCCACCATCCCCTTCAAGATTAGAAGTTATCTTTTCCCACAAGCCTGAAAATACCTCGAACTCATTGTCATCAAGAATAGCACGGACCTTGTTAAAGAACAGAACATCGCCCGAACTGGCCACACTGACAACTTCCGTCCCTTTAGGGGAAAGTTCTATCCGACACACTCGCCGATCATCTTTAGAGCGAATAACTTTGACAAGGCTCTTTCCAACAAGCTTATTCACCATATTGCTTGCAGAAGGCTTTTTCACATCCATTGCAGATGCAAGTTCGGATAGCGTAGGTTTATCAAGGGACATAATTTCACGAAGATACAGAATCGAACTAAAGCTCACATCTTCACACATTGTAGAACTATCATTGTTTTTCAACATACTCTTATAGAATTTGTCTACTTTTTCAAATGATAATGGTTTTTTCATGATCGTTAGTTAGACTAACTAATATTTAAACATGGTGAAGTGTTAATCAATAACTTAAGACGCCGAACATTAGAAAGTCACAAAAAACCAGCTAGTGGATAGACAATATTTAAAGAATAATTAACAAAAGAATAGGATGCGCCAACCGGGATTTGAACCCGGGTTTAGGGCTTGGAAGGCCCCAGTCAACGCCATTTCGCAGCGCAGCGTATCGATTCCAACTCCATGAAAAGTTGTGCAATATTTTACAATGATAATCGTGAGGATTTCACATCATGGATCCTTGCACGCATGTCTAAGGATACCGCCTTGAAGTATATCAGATATACAGATCGATATCTTACAGATCTACCACTTCAGGATCAATGCGACATCGTTCAACTTTCATCCACTGTCCAGACAGGATGGAACTGGTATGCTAAAGCATTACGGAATTATATCCATTTTCTTGAGGATCGTAATATCCTCACGTCTGATCAGGCTATAGAATGGAAAAAACCGTTGTCCATGAAAAGCACCAACCCTGACACATGGGTTCCAGATGTTGAAGATATACAGAATGTCCTCAAAGCTGCTCAAAATCCAACATATGTACACTTTATGCAGCTTTTGCTATACAGTGGTATAAGGACAACCGAAGCGATCCATATCGTCCATAATTTTGATGTTAAGCGTTTACATTTCAGCGGGGATGTTGCGTACTATGACATTGACTGGAACCGCGGGAACAAACACGCAATAAAAGCATTTATGCCGTCTGACTTTGCAAGGACATTGCAGCGCACACCCGACATCAGTATCAATGCGGTTCAGAAATACTTCAGGGTCCGTGGGATCGGGCTGAAATATTGCAGGAATCTGTTCATAGATCAATGCGTCAAGGTAGGTATATCAGAATCCCTTATCCAGTATATGATCGGACATACAAACGGATCCGTGCTTATGACCAACTACCTAGAAAAGCTCAATAATTCCACGGTCGCATATGCTAAAGTATCCACCAATCTACAGGATATAATCAATACCCGTAAACAATGATAACATCAACATTGCGTGCAAGCATATGAGAACAGACCTACACTGTGGATAGTATCAGTCCATTTCTGTCCATGTGTAGGGTTATATTTTCCCCAAGCCCTAATCCCTGGTTCAATTCCCGTTTGGCTATTTCTGGGCGTTATTCAATACATATGCGACACATTGGACGTATCAAAATCATTGCGACACACGTTACACGTAATTATCCATGCGACACATGGAAAAATCATTATCACGGACATTATGGTAAAATGTCTTACCTGAAATAATAGAAATAATATCCAACCCTAATGTATGGTTGAATCTATAGGTATACTTAACCCGTACATGTATGGAATTGCATTGATTCGTGGATCTACAATAGTTGTCGATATGCCAATATCTAACGTTGTTTCCATTTCATATGGGTTAAAATATCCTATAGATGCTTTTTTGTCTATAGCATGGTAGCACATAACTTTTGGCAAAGTCGTATTTATTACACATTCGTCTCAAATATAATATTGGTTCTGGCATACGAATGCTTAATATTATCCATGCGTTGCAAAGCTAACATCAATTTTCGCACTGTTACTAGCCTGAAATTTAACAAAAGTAAACGTAAAAAAATCTATAGATATATCGAATTTAATTCTTGTTCGTTGACAGAATTAACCATGTACCTGCAATAGTGGGAAGAAATATAAAAAATGTTGTATGCAGAAAGTTGCAGAGGAAAAACAAGAACCTCTTGAGCAAAGGTGTAGTTACTTTAGAAAGCCACTTGGTCCAAGGGAACTCAAACACGAACGAACTCTTTTTGTAAATTAATAAATATCTCAATTATTTTTCATTTAATCGATTACGAACCATATATAGAATATGATGAGGAAATTACATAACATATATAGAAATTGTAAAGAAAAAAATAGTAGCTCTTTTTTGTTAGTCAACTTAAGTAAGCATAATTGTATATGTGTCAAGTTTGTTTAATAACATCATTCGAAACTTATTTATGAAGGTTAGAATCATTAGACAAACAATCAAATTTAAAAGGAAAGTGATATTATTAATGGAATGATAGGCTACCTTCTTGAGCATTATATAAATCCAATAATTGTTCTTTTTATTGTATCTATAGCATTTTCTGCTGGTACTGATACTACTAATGGCGTATTATTCTCATATCTTGAGAAAGTGCCATCGATTTATTATATGCTCATCATCGCTTTTGGAATATTATGGATTGTTGGCATCTTCATATATAAGCGTAGACAAACCCAAAAAAAAGGAATCGGATTGATACCAACTGGACATCCTATCCATGGATGGAAAATTCTTGGAAATATTGAATATAAAGACGTTTTATGGACAATGCGCATTCCTAATAGAACTCCTTGGTCCATAGGAAAAGAGCCTTTAGATTTAGATGATATTGACATAAAAATACCCCCAATCTGCCCGAAATGTAATACTGAACTAAATCAAAAAGATAATGTGTTTGGTCTTTATAATTGGAATTGTCCACATCCAAAATGTAGTTACAAGAAACGATGGAATTTTAGTAGCTGGTATTCTGAAAGAGAAACGGTTAAAAAGATTGCTAAAACAGATATTCGATCAAACTCCAAAAAAAGAAGAATATAAGATTATTAGATTCAAGAATTTTCAGGTAGCATGATTGTATACTTACCAAGCTCGTTTAGTGATATGAATATCTGCTGTTTCTTCCCACTGGACAATTCAATATTACCTGAATAAAACGATTCAGACTTATCCTTGAACCCATTAGATGCCTTCCAATAGTGTTAGCTTGATTCAAAAGGTCTAACAGGTTTGGGATATTAATCCCATCATCCTGCAAATATCCTTGAGCCATCAGGTTAGTTGTAATGTACCTAAAGATTCCGATCTCCCATTTAGTATTGACTTGCAGGATGTCGAAAAGGATACCATCTTCAACAGCTTGTTCTGAAGTGCAAGTATAGACAACTTCACCAAAAATATCATCCACACAATCACATCCTCTGCTGGATTGTCACAACAAAGGTTGATCTGTCTGGTGCGATAACAACTAAGCCATTATCATTAGACAGGACTCCTGCTTCTTCAAGTGTCAGTACTTCATAGGATAGTAGTTCTCTATCTTCATTATCTTCATCATCTTCATCTTCCCATGTTTTGTTCCATATTGCGTTCTCAAGAAATGTCATAAAATCAGATTCGGTAGTCATAGTTTATCACCGAAAAAATTTATCCGAGACACTCCTAATGTAAAATTTGAAAGATTAATTGTAATGTGTGGTTTCAATGAGGTAGAAGGTATGTAATGACATTGAAATTAAATAGGGTAATCATATAAAAAAAACATCACGATAGAATATTTGTCAATTCAACATAATAAAATAGGAACAGTTATGTACTAGCAAGATAACCAAAACAGTATAAACAAATGTACATTACAGTTAGCTAAAATGGCGATGAAAAATAATGATTAAAAAAATAAAAATTGAAAATTTCAAATGTTTTAAAGGTGAATTTCAACTCGAATTAAATGAAGGATTGAATATAATAGTTGGAAACAATGAGGCTGGTAAATCCACAATTATTGAAGCCATTCATTTAGCATTAACTGGAATATTAAATGGAAAATATCTAAAAAATACACTCACCCAGTACTTATTTAATAATGAGATAATAGATGAATATATAGCTAATTTGAATAATAATGGAAAAAGTGATCCACCTCATATACTAATTGAACTATATTTTGATAATGAGAGCATTCCAACATTTATGGGAAGTAGCAATAGTAGTAGAGATATGAATGGGTGTGGACTCGCATTAAAAATAGAGTTTGATGAAGAATACAAGGAAGAATATGAAATCCTTGTTAAAAGTGATACCATCAAAACACTTCCTATTGAATATTATTCTATTAAGTGGTCAACGTTTGCTAGAAAAGACATAACGACTAAGAGTATACCTGTAAAATCAGCATTGATTGATTCATCTTCATGTGGTTCTCAAAACGGATCTGACATTTACCTATCACGAATTGTTCGACAATATTTAGATGCAGAAGAAATTGTGCAGATATCTCAGGCTCATAGAAATATGAAAGAATACTTCATGGATGATCCTACTATCCAAAAAATAAATGAAAAGATAAAAGATAATATCAACATATCAGAAAAAACAGTAGAATTGTCTGTTGAACATTCATCTAAAAACTCTTGGGAAAATAGTTTGATGGCACATTTGGATGATGTTCCATTTCACTATGTCGGCAAAGGAGAACAATGTATTATAAAGACAAAGCTAGCACTCCTCAATAAAAAAACAAAAGATGCCCCAGTTATTCTTTTAGAAGAACCCGAAAATCATCTTACACACACAAAACTAAATCAATTGATTAATGATATTAAGAACGATTGCCAAGAAAAACAAATTATTATTTCTACACATAGTAGCTTCGTTGCCAACAAATTAGGTTTAGATCATCTTATTCTTTTAAACAACCAGAATCAAATAAAACTGAATGATCTAGAAAAATCTACAAAACAGTTTTTTGAAAAAATATCTGGTTATGACACTCTAAGAATGATATTGTGTAAAAAAGCAATATTAGTAGAGGGAGATTCTGATGAATTAGTCGTTCAAAAAGCATATATGGATGCTAAAGAGGGCAAATTACCTATTGAAGATGAAATTGATGTTATTTCAGTCCGCAGCTTGGCTTTCAAACGGTTTTTGGAGATTGCGAAAATAATTAATCAACCCGTAGCGGTCATAACGGATAACGACGGTGATTACGAAACAAAAATCACAAACAAATACAAAAAATATGAGAGTATAGGGTGCATTTCAATTTTCGCAGATGAACGAAATGCATTAAGAACGCTTGAACCTCAATTTGTTGAAGCCAACAATACCGATTTATCTGCATTATGCACAACAATTGGAATCAACAACATAGATTATGATACAGAAGAAAAAATCACCGAATACATGAGCAAGAACAAGACGAAATGGGCACTTTGCGTCTTTGAAAGTAACAATAAACTAAATTATCCTAAATACATAATGGATGCTGTGAAGTGGTGTAATGAGTGAAAACAAACTGATTATTGCCGCTGCAGGTTCTGGAAAAACGACTGAGATAATTAAAGAAGCACTAAAACAGCGCGATGGTAATATTCTTATAACTACATATACGCAAGCAAATGAAGAAGCCATTCGCAGAAAAATTATTGAGATGGAAAAATGCATTCCAAAAAATATCACTGTTCAAACATGGTTTTCATTTTTAATTCAGGATGGCATTAAACCGTATCAAGATTGTCTATTCGTACATAAAATAAACGGAATGGTATTAGTTAATGAGGCATCAGGATATCGTTTTACAAACAAGAATGGTCAAAAAATCTGTTATCCAGAGTCAAATTTTAACAAATACTATTTTACGGATGATTTTTGCATCTACTCTGATAAAATAGCTAAACTTGTATTCAAACTTAATGAACAAAGCGAAAGTGCCGTAATAAATCGCTTAAGTAAAATTTATTCTCATATATTTGTAGATGAAGTCCAAGATTTAGCAGGATACGATTTGGAATTTATAAAATTATTATTTAGTAGCCCCACAAATGTGATTTTAGTTGGAGACCCGCGTCAAGTAACATACCTTACTCATAATGAACAGACACACAAACAATATTCATATGGCAGAATTAAAAATTTCATACTCGATAAATGTGAAAATGAGAAATGTGAAATTGATGAGATATCATTAAATATTTCACATCGAAATAATGGGCTTATATGTGATTTTTCATCAAGACTTTATCCAAATTACAATGAATGTAATTCAGACCAACTCACAGAAACAGGTCATGATGGTATTTTTTTAGTAAGAATGTGTGAACTTGATCAATATTTAGATACTTACAGACCTCTTCAACTTAGGTATAGTATCACAGAAAAAAGAGTAAGAAAAGACTATTCAGTCATGAATTTTGGTGAATCAAAGGGTTCTGAGTGTGATAGAGCAATTATTTACCCAACTATTGGTATGTTAAAATGGGTATTTAATAACAATACAAATTTAGCAGACAAAACGAAAGCTCAATTTTATGTCGCACTAACAAGAGCAAAATACAGTGTAGCTATTGTATGTCCTGATAAAGTTAGCAAATCTGTTGAGGGGACACAACTTTATACAACTTTAAAATCACTATTCTCTTTTTTCTAATTGATGGAGATTTTATCGATGAAAGTTTTATTAAACTTTTAGGTTGATTATAAAATAAATAGGAACTGTTATAAGAAGGTATAATAACTATAGACTATGATTTTCGAGTATCTTCCTCAAATCAGCTTTTTAATATTAAGTTAACTTTTACACTTATATCAATTTCAATTGCATTCATTTTTAAAAAATATGTACTAACCCAAGTTTGACAGTTTTTACCTTTTTCTAAAGAGAATGTCTTCTCTTTTGTTCAATTTTTTACTTTTTTTGTCAGGATATCCTATTTGACAGTTTCAACAAATTCACTCAAATCGTCATGAAATACCCCATTTTGACCTCAAAACTAACCTATTTATCGCATCAAAATTGGCATAAATGTACTTTTTTGATTTTCTCTGCCATGAATCCACGGTAACTGTCAAATTCGAAATGGATTTTTTGATGAATTTTGTTGACGTATGTTTCAACTCTGCAAATTCATATCGCATCAGCGATATGAACATCTGTGCAATAAACCCAATGATAATCGCACCATAAATGCTATCATCCGTCCACACTCTCAACGGTTTGATCTCTATCTCATTCTTCAGAGAATGAAATATCTTCTCAATGGAATCTTTTTTTCGATACGTTAGAAGTGCCTGTTTTAATGTCAAATTCTTGCTTGATTTTAGGCAGAAAAATCCCTCTCTTCCAGTGATGAGCTTGTCTTCAAGAAGTTTAATCGCTTCATCTTCACTGAGTTCGATCAGTTTCGTCTGAAATGAATAGCTTACATCAATCAGTACATTATTGATCCTGAAACGTTTTGGGATCTTCTTTTTCCTGTCAATGATCTCTTGCAACTCTTTAGCCTCATGAATTTGTCTCAGAACTTTTCTCCCCTTTGACTCAAGTTGTTCCTTTTGAAGCTTCTCTGAGAAGTAAAAATAATTCACACTATTGGGTTTAGTGATCTTAATTCCATAGATTCCATTCTCTGGATTAATTATCTCTGGACAATATTCATAAAAATCTGCGATGATTTTATCATCGCTCTTATTGAGCTTTTTTGCAGTTATATATTGCATTTCATCTGCTCTGATCAAAGCAGTATTCTCTATACTATTTGCACCTTTATCAAATACAACAAGAGAACCTTTTCTAAGTCTCCTATTAACCTGATGATACGTCTTCTTAAAATGAGTCTGATCATTCAGGTTACCTTTCTCCACAGTAATCCCAAAAGGAAGGTTGATGGGATCAGCGAGTTCGCTGATCCCTATGGTGATTTGTTTCTTATCTGGCCTATGATCACGGCTGTAACCATATTTTCCAAGTGGAGCTTTATCTCCATGAAGAACGACACTGGTCCAATCCATATTGATATTAGTATGTTCGAAATCATACCTCTTGAACAAGTTATCCTGGATATCTGAAATAATCTCATCTCGATTTGCACCAATTATTCCAAGTACTCGATAGAGAGTTCTTTCGCTGAATTCATCAAGGTCAAAAAGATCAAGAACTTCATCACGATTTATCCATTCATATGCTTTTTTGATGCTAAAATTATCTGTGAGCTTATAGCTCACAAGAGCTTTCAATAGACTGTTGATGTTAATCCCGTTCTTTTTGTGTTTGCCAAAAACAGTGGAAAGATCAAGGATATCATAGAATTTTTCAACGGCCAGAATGGTTCCAATCGGAAAGGATATATTGGTGTTAGGAACTATTTCGTATGTTCTTAGTTTGTTTTGTTTTGTCACGATTCAAATCAGCTAAGGACACTTATATTTATTTTGATTGTCAAACTTGGGTACTAAATAAAAAAAGATATAAATAATTTCAGCTTATTTTACATGTCCAACCACTTTTCTCATAGCAGGAGTATCAACTGTAAAGTGATAATTTTTTGAGAGCAATTGTGTTCAAATTCAACTTTTCACTTACTCGGATCTTTTTTTAATTTCTTGAAAAGTATTCCTACAAACTCCAAGTATCTCGGCTTCTTTCTGTGGCATTTCAAGAATGTTCCTCTTAATCTCTTCCACATCAACAAACTCCTGAGCTTTCTTCACATCTAATTCCTGTTCATCAATATTGTTTGCTTCTTTTCCAATATATACATATAAAAGAATCAGCATGAACCCTTTCAAGAACTCAAACATCACCATCAAACTTTAGATTCAAGATGTTCCATATAATGCATTATTATCCTGCTTAATGGCTTGAAATAATGAGATAATTCCTTGATATCTCCAGTTTCATAGTTAATGAATAGCTCATGAGCAACTTCTATGTATTATTAAAAAATGTTAGATATATCTAGAGATTGTCCATTGCCCAGGTATGGCATCAAATTCAGAAATATCGGCGAATTATGTCAAATACAAAACGACTACATCAAATAGAGTCTCTTTCAGATATGTTCAGATGAGATAAATAAGATGAAATGAAAACGAAAAGTTTGTTCTATTTACATAGGATAAAAGTACATCTGATATAGTTCAGCTGAACATTAAATCAGATTAGATCATCTGATTTCAAGAAGATATCATGTCTCATAATGAATTTTATTTCATTTTCATGTGATGCAGGTTAGTATTCCCTGGATTCATTAACACATTATTTAATTCCATATGTTTGAAAAAGGTAAGCAATCTATAGATATCGCTTCTTTTTGTATGCGTGGTATCATTTATCCTGGTTTATCAGTACATATTTCCTCATTAGTAAAGCATTTATATCGAATCCTTTTGTCCAGACATGACTTTAAATCAAGAACAATAAAAAGTAAGTTGATTTTGAGTTATTAAATTCAAAATCATTTTGCTACAATCATTTCCCTTTCTGAATCATAACGATAATCGATAATATCACCTGAGATGATGAATTCAATAGTTTCTTCTATCACATCTAAAGGTGCTATAAACCATTCTCGTGGTGAGTGACGTATCTTATTTTTATCAAATATATCAAAATTCAAGCAAACTTTTCCAAAAAATGTATGAGTCAATTGCTCGAGTTTTTGTGAGTTTAGGTTATAACATTTGAATTCTGATACAATTTTGACGGGAGCCATCAAATATGTTGGTTCTTGTTCCGCATTTTTTATTCTTTCTTCAACTGATATATTTGAGTATCCAATCTTGTAAAGATTTGAGATATTTTGAATTTTTGGGTTACTGCTCAATGACTTTAAGATGTAGATGGAACCTGTTTCTTTGTCCTCTTCAGTAATGGCATTTGAACCACCAAATAACCCATCTTCATTTTCTGAAACCCTTCTGCCGTTTTTATAAAGTTCCGCTGATAAGGAACGAAGGAGCATGTCGGATTCAGTTCCATTCTCAAATATGCATCTTAAACGAGCATTTATTTTGCCTTTTTCACTGATTTTCTCCCCAACGTAATCAACATAAAGCAGAACTCCTTTTAGCACAAAGAAATGTCCTTGTTTAATATCCTGTTCATTTTTGAATGGATATAATCTGCGTTTTTTGTTTGACAGTTCAGATTGACATTTTATAAAAAGAGGTTCAAAATCCTCAAAGTCTGTGCACTTCCTCCTACTTGCAACATAATCAGGCATATTTGTCTCTTTAGGAACATGCTTAAAATCAAACAAGCCTTCTGAATCTCCTCCAAGGAGGTTTAGTTCATCAGCTCTAAAAATATCATCAATGGAGTTAATTTCTATCCTTTCATCTTTGAGTAAGCCATACTTATCAAGTGATTGACAAGCCATGTTATTTTCCTCATCTTCTCTGAAAGCTTTCAAACGGCAGTAAAGTATGTGTTCAGATATATCCTCCCTATTTGGCTGGGGTTCTCTTTTATGCTTTTCAAAGAACTCATTGATCTCTTGAAAGGATGTAATTAAACGCTCATCACTGCTCGAAGCTGAAGATCTTTTAGGTTTCACATCAAGCAAACCCAAAGAGTCAGAGTCAAATATTCCCTGCAAAGCTTCATTCTTATCCATTTTAAGCACCCTGATTTCTCTTTTGCTTTCTCAGATAGATAAGGCATTCAGCTAATCTTCTTTCCAATGGATTATTTGATCCAAGACTTGGTTCTTTGCTATAGGTTTTTACAAACTCCTGAATTTTAGGCCATAGAATTATTGCTTCCTCAGTATCCATATTGATCCTGGTTGCATCAATTGATTCTTGGATAATTTTTAGAACTTGTGTAGTAACTGATTTAGAGAGGAACTCGAAAGCTTTTTGGAACGGATTCACCTGATCAATAAGATCGATATGTAAATCATCAATATTCACAAAAGTGTCGGCCATTCTGATAAAACGTTTGTCTCCAGATTCTTTGATCTCTTCAGGATTAACGACCAAAGCAATTACTACATGCTGACGGACCTCTTCAACTTCATTATCAGATAGATCAGGATATCTTATTCTGATAATCCTTGGTATTAGAACTTTGTTAATGACC
The DNA here is from genome assembly GCF_023684405.1 of Methanococcoides seepicolus. Lineage (GTDB taxonomy): Archaea > Halobacteriota > Methanosarcinia > Methanosarcinales > Methanosarcinaceae > Methanococcoides > Methanococcoides seepicolus. The sequence continues at coordinate 23,579 of NZ_JAGSOI010000012.1, forward strand.
TCTGGGTCCACACTGCCAGGCATGGCTTTAAGCATGATGTCATCTTGAAGTATATTTGCTGTCAAATCATTAATGTCTGATTCTAGTATCTCTTTGACCCTTTTGGAACTTGGTTTTTTGTAACCTATTATTTTGATTACACCTGATTCTTCTTCTTCTTCATCCGAAAGTTTAGTCTTAAACTTCCAATTTGGAGCCAGGACCTGTTCCATCAACAAGGAAGCTGTAATAGCTTTGAGCATATTGTTTACTGAGATCTTCACCTGATTATCGTTTGCATCTGGTTGAGCTATCAGATTCGTGAACTGAGCATGTGTTTTGTTACTGCTGTCTCTGGTAGCACGACCAATTATCTGAATAATCTCTGTCAATGAACCCCTATAACCAACGGTCAAAGCATGCTCACAATAAGGCCAGTCAAATCCTTCCTTTGCCATACCAAGCGCTATGATCAAATCCATATCATCCATTGATTTAATATTTCGTAGGTAATTGACAATCTTATCTCGTTCTTTTGGAGTATCTTCTACTAAATCAGCAACTTTCAGGATTTTGTCATCAGATTTTCGTTTGACGTAGATTACTCCAGTATCAGCATCTTGATCGATCACAGTACCAATTTCATCTAAAATGAAATCGACTTCATTGTGTTTGTCTTTAGTAGATTCCCCACAGTTGACGCTTGGAATATGCAAAATAGTCTTTTTATCAGTATCCAATACTTCTAAAATAGCAGATGTGTATTTACCTTGATAAAAATGATAGCCTATTCCAAGTGATTTCAAGTAAGTGTATCCATTTAGCTGTTCATAATAATTGTATGTGACTTTTGTAAATTTAGCTTCATCTTCTGGCTTTAGAACAGGAGCACGATCTCCCCTGAAATAAGATCCTGTCATGGCAATTATGTGAGCTGACGACTTAAGCATTATATCGCGTAGTAGTTCTCCCAAACGGCTGTTTACGTCAGCTGAAACATGGTGGAATTCATCAATAGCAAGCAAAACATTATTGAACTTGGATTCATCCAACTCATCACAGGCAAAACGGAGGGTGGCATGTGTACAAATGAGAATCCGCTCATCATTGTCCAGAAAATTGTGAAATGCTTCTACTTTGCTTTTGTTTCCTTCACTTCCAGGTGTGCAAAGATTGTACAAGTCATTAGGTTCCCAATTAGCAAAGAAACCATGTGATTTTAAATCTGTTTTCTCAAACGAGCTCCCAATAGAACGTTCAGGAACAGCTACAATAACTTTTTTGACTCCTTGATTATCCAATTTATCCAAAGCTAAAAACATCAAAGCACGAGATTTTCCCGATGCAGGTGGAGCTTTCAACAATAAATATTGTGCATCCCTTGATTCATAAGCACGGGCTTGCATATCACGCATACCCAGGAGGTTATTTTTGGTACTTTCGCCTGTTTTCCTATATGTTACATGTACTATATCCGTCATATTTTGTCCTCAATTTCAACATATTCTATTCATTTATACAGAAGTCATTTTTCCATAGAGCTTAAACATGTATTCCAAACGCTCCTCATCACTTTCAAAAGGCTTGCTTCGATAGCAACGCTCAACCGCCAAATCGTTTAATCGGTGTGCTTCACGTAAGCCTTCAGGCATTTTATCAGGATCGTAGAGCTGTGCCAAGGTTTTTGGAGAATTTTTTTCTCGCTCTTCTATAATTCGAAGTGTAGATTTAGTTATTTTCTCTTTACATTGTTCAGAGATAATGAAGGGAAAATTATTATAACAAAGAGCAGAAGAATATCTATAATCTGACTTCAAACGACCAGAAACGGTTTTGACCCATAACATATGCATTTTTGAAGAAACTACTCCAAATATCCAATAATCAGTACTATAAATTACACTAGAAGAATTGGATACAACTGTATTAGCATTTACATGCCCAAACGGAATATATTCCCTCCTTTCCGAAGAAGTTAAAGGAACTATAATCGCTTGAGTTTCTTTATATGTTATTTGCCTGAATCTATTAGGATAAATCGAATAATCAACAGTTGATTGAGCTTTACTTTTTTTACGAAAAACAGCAACTGCTTTTAATCTTTCATATATTGGAGGTATGGTTTGAGCACTTTCTAGCTGATCATCTGTAATCCAAAGGCACCAACGTTCATTGCCGTTTAGAAAATCAGCTCCACTACTAAATTTCTTAATATATTGTAATGAAATTGGGTAATTTGTTGATATTTCATCAACTTCTTTTTTATCTAATATTAAATTGCCACCATCTGTTGGCTTATTGCCATAAAGCATTTCAGGGATTTTACTGATGGGTTTGTTTCGTCTGGGCAAAGTAATGTTAGAACCCACTGTTAAGTATGGATTAATATTTGGAACTTCTTGCATTAAGCCATCTACAAAAATATACTTTGGATTCTTTGAAACTTTTCTAACACCCACAATGATAACTATGACAGCTGCTTTCTTTTTTGCACTATTTGTCCACTTGAAAGACTTATAAGCAAAATCTATTTCTAAATTTTGATGAAAAACATAGGGCCACAATAAGTTAACTTGTTCTCCTTGACATATTGAATTTGTAGAAACAAAGGCAAACTTTGAATTTGACTCATTAACAAAGTCTGCACCCATTTTAAACCAACATGCAATATAATCAAGATTCTTGTAATTTTTAAAGCCTTTAAAAACAGTTGCTAAATCTGCCTTTTGACTTTGATCTTGCATACTTGAACCTAGATAAGGCGGATTCCCCAAAACATATATCTCGTCGTCTTTCCTTTTAGGACAAACAGTTTCCCAATCAACCCTACAAGCATTTCCTTGTACAATATGACCTGCTTCTTTTAGTGGCAGAGTTGGATTAGTACATCCGAATTCTTTAAAAAAATCTACGTTCATCTGATGTTCCGCCAGCCAGAGGGATAGTTGTGCAATCTCATGAGCAAAATCATCGAGTTCAATGCCGTAAAATTGCCCTAAAGAAATACCTGAAATTGGTAAAGAACTACCTTGTTCTTTGAATATTTCCATTTCTAGTCTACGTAGTTCCTTATATGCAATAATCAAGAAATTACCGCTACCACATGCAGGATCAAAAATTTTTATAGAATATAGGCGTTTTAGCAACTCGTTGCGTTTTTTTTGGTTACCTTTAGCCTTCTCAAAATCCTCTTTCAAACCATTAAGAAAAAGTGGTTCAATTACTTTCATGATATTAGGCACAGAAGTGTAATGCATGCCTAAACCACCACGTTGTTCAGGAGATATCACTGCCTGCATCATGGACCCAAAAATATCAGGATTGATGACAGACCAATCCAGTTTTCCACTATCGATAATAGCATTATATGATCGCCTGGTAAATTTTGGGATCTGCATTCTTTGTCTGAACAAGCCACCATTTACGTAAGGGAAAACATTAAGGTATGCAGGCAAGTCCTGGCGGTCTTTCTTGGAAGTATTAAGAACAACAAACAGCTTGTCCAAATAAGCATCCAGGTCACTTCCATCACCCTGAGTATGTGAAGCAACAACATTAGTAAATTGGCCTTCCTCAAAAATGTTAGTATCTTCAGCAAAATAACAGAAAAGCAAACGACAGAGGAATACATTTAATCCATGGATAAACTCTGGTGAATCGTCTGGGTTGTCCTTTTTGATTTCATCAAAGAGCTTTGCCATTTTCTCGGCTGCTTTAACATCAGCAGGGTTTTCGTTTTGATGTTGGGTCTTTTCCATGCCAGCCCAGGGTAAAAAGAAATCATAGTGCTTGGGGAGATCTTTCAGCTCAATGTCCAGTTTATCCTGTGTTTTGGTATCAATTGCTAAAAGTGTCTTATAATCGGTAACAATTACAAACCTTTGGTCATGTTTAATGTTATCGATTAATGAAGAAATGGCAAGATGTAGGTCTTGATCGAAGATCTCTTTGAAAAATAGCTTCTTTTTCCAGGATTTTTCCCCATCTACTTTTGAAAGGTTCAGATTTCCTTTCTTTAATCGTGTAATTGATGATTTAGGTAATCCATAAGATAAGAGCAGATCATAAATAAAGGTCTCTTCTGAGAAAGAGAAAATTAGCTCTTGCAGGTTATTTTCAATTTGTGAAATATTCATTAATCTATTCCCCTGAATTACGGACATGCCATGATGTAATCGTAATAATCCCTCTCATTATATTTATATTTTGATATCACAAATTAATGAAGTTCCCATATACATTACTAGACCAAGGTAGAATGACCACATTTTCCACTGCAAACAATATCTTCGTGGGACGACATACATTGCCCCATAGTGAACAGTACGCGTGGGGAAAAGCCCCACTTATTATTAATCCAAGTATATTTTTGCAGACGATTTAAGGCCAGCATGAGTATGCCTGCATACAGGTACCTCACACATAAACATCTATAAAGTGTAGAGTTATGCAGTAATTTTATTCATTAATTATCAAATAAAATCTCACCTCAAATGATGTGGCTAATACTGTGGCAGCAAGTGAGTCTCATACAGTCAATAACAAAAGACAGACGACATCTATAGATGATATATATCCCAATCCATGTTGGTGATGTTTGATTTATATTAAGAATTGCGATTAAATACGGCATATGAATTTTATAGTAGATGTCGACCGCATCAATCAGTCAACCAACTTATCATTCGTATATATCATCACCTGAAGTTTTTTCTGATCAATTATTTGTGAAAATCTCTATTCAATTGATGATCTCGTTCGATTTCATCCTGTTCACTTGGAATTAATTCAAACTATAGACGATGCTTGTTTTTATTCGACAGACTTCGTATATTTGATAATATGTATGACTTCAATCCATCTATATTGTTGAAATCATACCAATTGGTTTTCGAAATATCAAAATGTAAAACTAACGGGAAGTCAACTTTCCGTATCAATGACAGTATTTTTTACGTAAATGAACACACACAGTAACAACACACATAGCTTTCGAAAAAAGGTACCCTGAAAAATAATCGTATCATTATCTCCCATCATATTAGGATTTAGATAATTAAAAATGAATAAACTATATATACTATTAATTGTATAACTCTACAACATAGCTTTAGCTCATAATCTCATCAGCTTTTTCTCAAGCTCTACGACGACCCCCTAATCAAAGATTTGTTTTTCCCATAAGAATACGAAACAATCTATAGGAAATTTAACATAAAAAAAAGAAGAATGGAGTTGTCTTAATAATATATGAATGAGATCGATCCTGTTGATTCACTCATTAAATCTTGTATATAATCAGTTTATTAGACCATATATGTGGCATTCATTGTCAATTGATTTAATGAATTGTAAGAAAGAATCATTTGCATCCTATCTTTATAATAGACCTTGCAGTGCTTTATTTGGAGTAGATGTGTAATTGTATGCATAACTTTAATCATACAATACAAGTTGGCTTGTAACTACTAGCATCTGACCAATAATCTGCTATGATTTTACATATTTCCAGGTATGCGACTTCGAATTTTTTATTGTATGAGTGGGTTTTAATTTGGTGGGTACCTTTTTTTGAAAGCTGTGTGTGTTGTTACTGGGGGTGTCAGCTTACGTAAAAAAGAAGGGTACTAATGTCGAAATCCGTTTTTACGTTAATTTTAATTGTCGATTTTTAGAACAAAGAAAGGTAATGCAAACCAATTATCCTGGATATCAGCAGAATTGTAAATGAAAAATCATCCACAAATATCTCCGATAATACAGAAAATATATAGGTTACGTATCCCTCGACAACATGGATGTATTCCATTGATGGCAAATATATGAATCATGGTTACTAAAAATGAACATTGGCATAATTTATATTATATACAGTTAGTTTTATATAATGTGGAAATAAATAGATTGCTAATATACCATCACTGACTGGAGATATTTAGAAATGAATATATTTGAAAACATTAGTAACTCCATTTTTCGCGATATACGTTGTCTTGAAAATGATTACATTCCATCGAAATTAATTGGACGTGATTATGAAATTGGTGAAATTGCCGATGCATGCAAACCAATATTCATCAACGGAAAACCACGTAACTTATTCTTATTCGGAAAACCTGGGACTGGGAAAAGCGTCACAAGCGCATATGTCATTAATCAGTTAAAGGAAAGTATTAAAAAACAAAAACTCGATATCGAAGTGGTACATTTTCGTGTTTCGTGTAAAGATAAACCAACAAGTACCGCAGTATTACGCGAATTAATCAAACAGGCTAAACCTGGCACACGGTTACCAGGTCGTGGTCTTGGTTTTGATGATTATCTCGAATATTTTTCAGACATATTTTCTAATGATTCTCATCGATTGATTATCGTTGTGCTAGACGAAATTGACTGTTTGAAAGACGATAAGATTCTGTACATTCTTTCAAGAGCAGACGAGATGTGTTTGTTACCAAAAAACACGAAGTTTAGTATTATAGGAATATCAAATAATTTCGATTCCAAAAAATCGATTGGTACAAATGTTGTATCTTCTCTTTATATGAAAGATATTTTGTTTAATCCATACAAGGAGGAACAACTGTTTAGTATACTAAATGATCGCCTAGATGCATTTTGTGATGATGTTGTTGATGAGGAGGTGATCTCTTTGTGTAGTCGATTATCTGCTGAAAAACATGGTAATGCTAGAGAAACTATCCAATTATTGAAAGAAGTTGGACATTTAGCTGAAAATAATGGTGATTCGAAAGTAAAACTAAATGATGTCCATATAGTAACTGAAACGGCAAATGTAGCCTATCTGGGTGACGTAATTATGAATCTACCTGAGCTAGAAAAAAGAGTGTTTCTAGCAGTTGTGCAACTATCCAATCATACCCGTTGCAAGACTCAAATCAAAACGGATACCGTTGTTTCAAAACAAGATGAACTATCTCGTAAATTTAAAATGAAGCCATTATCCAGACAAGACGTATCACAGATGCTGAATGGTCTTGCATTAAGTCAATTAATATCCATACAAAAGGGCAATGATGGTAGAAAAAACACAAGTATTATCAAACTAGATGAAGAAGTCAAAAAACAAAGCTTAGTGATTGAAAATGTCTTAGAGAAATCAATATATGAATCCCACATATAAATGTAAACGTGAGATGATTAAAATGAATGTATGAACGCATTGATGCAAGATCAGTAGTAAAGTCAAAACTGTGAATTATCGGTCAAATCGATTTTTCGGACAAAACGATAAAGAAATCGATAATTCATAAGATATAGTGATGTAAAATACAACCGTTTTTTGTTTGGGTACCTTTTTTCGAAAGCTGTGTGTGTTGTTACTGGGGGTGTCGGTTTACCTAAAAAAAGTAGCTAAGCATATCGAAAGAGGTTTTTACGTTAATTTTAGTTTCTGGAAAATCGATTTTTGTAAAACATCTTTGATGTTATTTTTGAGTATACATATGTAATCTATTCAGTAATTATCTATTCCATACATCATAATGTAGAACATCACAACAAATGTGGTGAACTACAATCTTAGGAGCGATAAATGAAATAAGAGTGACATTGGATGTACGGCTTGCATGATCTGTTCATCCAGTGTCACGGCAATTCCTTAATTGAAACCACTCTGGAAATGAAGCCTTTTTTACAAAGTTAAACTGGCATCCTGTGTATGATTTCAACTTTATATAATGCGAATAGAATTTAATTTCACATGGATTTTCCGTATATATTTATGTCACGCGCATTAAATAATTTAGTATGTCAGAAGACAACATACTACCAAATATGAGAATACTCGACGAGCCATATCCACTTTCAAAATCGCAATGTGATGCAGTGCTATCAGATGCTGATCGACTCCAGATCATTGCTGGTCCTGGAGCAGGGAAGACAGAAGTAATCGTGAGGAGGGTATTACATATCCTTCAATCCAAAGAGGTGGATCCTGAATCGATTGTTGTGATCACGTTTACTGAAAAGGCTGTGAAAAAGCTCAAATCTCTTATATATAAGCGAGCAGAGTATTTTGATGATGGCAGTCTTCTGGATAAGGTAAACCGATTGAAGATACATACTATTGACTCATACTGCAAGAATCTTATCCAAAGTAATGGAGGATTTGGTAATTTCGACGTCATATCTCCTGAAATGGAAAACGGATTGCTGGTCCGATACTGTTTCAATCTTGGTCTTCGAACTCTGGGGTCAGACCCATCAAAGTTCAAAATGATCACGATCAAATACTTTCTGGATACCATCGATCTTATCGAGAACGAGATGATGGATATTGATTATTTGAAAATAACTGATCCGTCATTCATGAATGTCATGGACAATTATTATCGTTTCCTTGAGAAACACCGATTGATGTCATTCAAAATGATGACAAGGGCTGCAATAGAATATCTTGAAAGGGAGGATTCCGTCAAGCCACATATAAAATATATTTTTATAGACGAATTCCAAGACATCAATAAAAGCCAAGAGAGGCTTATTCGTCTGCTCTCTAGAGGTGCTCAGTTAACCGCCGTACATGACCCTTGGCAAGTACTTTTTTGCTGGAGAGGTTCAAATCCGAGCTTCAGCAAAAATTTCGCGAAAACATATCAGTCAGCTGTCACAATCAAATTAGATGAGAACTACCGCTCCAGGCAAGCCATTGTTCATTTCATAAACGATGTCAAGGGAACTAGCATCTTTTCATCTGGTAGGCCAGTTGATCTTTGCCTCACACCGACCAGGGAAGGGAACAATAATATCTATTCAAATGAGTTCCCTACAGAAAATGCTGAAGCGAGATGGCTCGTTGACAGCATTGAAAAATACGTGACTGATGGTGGATTTTACAAAGATGTTGCAGTCCTATTTAGGACCATGAAATATTCAGAACCGTTTATCTCCGAGATCCGAAAGCGTAACATTCCATACCATATAGCAGGTCGTCAGGGATTATTCATCCGAACTGAGGTAAATGCTGTTGCAAAGCTCATGGCATGGCTATCTCCAAAAGGTTTCTTTCGTGAAAAGAAGTACGAAGACAGTATAAACCAGGATGAATTAGTTGAATCAGCTCTCAGTGACTGGCAAACACAATTTCCAGAATCAAATCTGGACTTGAAGGTCAGGTCTCACCTTGAGGACTGGAAACAGAAAGCTGTATCAGGTGAGTATGATAGTTTCAAGTCGGTATATGAAGCGTTGCTCAACATACTGAACTTCAAACATCTTGATGAAAATGAAATGGAACAAAGGTTGATCATCATTAACCTTGGTCAGTTCTCCACCCTCCTGAACGATGTTGAATATACTATCAGATTGAGAGGTTTTAAGAGGAATTGGGAACGGGATTTCAAGACACTCTGTCTTTACTTAGACCATGCAAAATCCTCCATTTTTGGCAATGGCTCTGACGAGTTACCAGATGAGGATTCGATTACGATTTCCACTATCCATCAAGGCAAGGGTTTAGATTGGAATGTTGTTTATGTCCCAGCTTTGGTTGATGGACATTATCCTTCAAGTATGGTTGGTAGGTCGAAAAAGTACCTGATTGACACCGATTACATTGATGTCGAGAGATATGCAGGAACAGTCCTGGATGAAGCATATCTGTATTATGTGGCAATCAGCAGGGCAAAGAATACACTTGTGCTGAGTCATCATAAGACCAATTACGTAAAGGAGACGGAAATCAGCCCCTTCTTAAATGAATGTCTACAGTTTAATATCATAAGGTTAAATGGAATGTCTTCATTCCCTGACTTCCAGATCGATCCGAACAGTCATTCTGAAAATGAGATGATGTCTTACGGTCTATCAGAGCTCATACTTTACAACAAGTGTCCGCATCTATACTGGCTTCGTGAGAAATGTGGTTTTTCATCACAATTTTCCCCTATGCTCGGTTTCGGGAAGGCTCTCCACTACAGTCTCCAGATTATCGCATCAACTTCTGGTGTTGATCCAGATATGATCGTAGACGATATAGTTGAAAGTTGCTTTTATCTCCCGTTCGCACCAAACGTGTCAATTGCGAAGAAGAAGGCCAAGAAGATGCTACATCAATACATCAGTGAAAATCCAGACGATATGGCTAACATATCTGATACGGAAGTCCCGATAACGCTTTCTTTCGAAAATTATCTTGTAGAGGGGAAAGTGGATGCTGTGCTTGATGATGATGGGTCAAAGGAAGTACGTGAGTACAAAACATCTGATACTGTGATGTCAATAGATGACATTTCACTTCAGGTCCAAGCATATGCAATGGAACTCAATAAGAGGGAAAATACCATTCGTAAGGGCAGTGTTGCTTTTCTTGATAAAGGGAAAGTTGATGATGTGGATATTGGCAGGGAAAGTCTTGATAACGCGAGACAGAAACTCGATAAATGTGTCAATGGAATTCAAAGGGCATCTTACCCAGCCAAACCAACGGAGTTCTGTGATAATTGCGATATGAGGTTTATCTGTAAATATACCAAAATAAAGTAATTATTTAAAATGAAATGAATGACAGTTCCAAACATCGTAGTAACAAAAATAAAAAGGTTACTACGATGAATACTGGAACAATCAATGAACATACAAAAAATATACTGATGTCATCTGACATCCCCGATGAAATGGCATCAATACTCGCTATTCTTTTAAGCGGAAAAGGTAAAACTGCAATGGAATTGAAGCAGATGACATATTTAGGAAACAATGCATTTTATGATGTATTGTCAGACCTTCGAACATTAGGTTATGTAAACGACTTTCATATCCTCATTGGTGAGAGAGGTCATCCGACAAAGGTCTACTTCCTGAGTTCAACAAAGGATGTTTTCCTCAAACATCTTTGCAAACAAGTTTCGAATTCCCGTTATCTGGAAAACGATGATCAAATGTTTGAACTTCTATTTTATTTACTGTCCAAACAAGAGAATAAGGTCAATAAAAGATTGGCTATTGATGATTTGTCAATGAACAATAAGCATGTTCGAAGGATTCTGAATAAAATGAAAGAAAGGGGCTGGGTCGAGGAGGTGATGCCATTTACGTATCAAATAAGCAATGAATCTTTCTTACGGTTGAACGTTTCGATTGATGAATTAAATGAATATTACCGAACGGAAACTGAAAGGAGATAGGAGATCTTACGGGATCTCTGATCCTTTTAATGGTTGAGATGCTTGCATGGGAACACACTTTCAATGAATCTCTGACAATCATAATTTCCATGTATGGGGACATTTGTTCATATGAAGGTGTGAGTCTACTATATTAGAGTAGTCATGTCCTTTTATAAAACAATTAGTTGAAAGAACAGGAATCAATATTTGGATTATCTCAATCATTTTCTATATTTCAGGTTCCGTATATTAATTTTGGGCTTGGCAGAAATAAGTTGAACATCTGGTCCACACTCAATCATATGCGGATGCAAATATCTCTTGATGATACGCGCACCTCGATAAAATAGGATTTCCTGAATAATTATGATAGTAATTTTACTGCAACTATTGAATAATTTGTAGATTCCATCTCGAATTTATACCATTTTGTTTAAAACATGGGTTAAAATTGCAGTTCACCGCATGTATATCAATTGTATTTAATTTTTGTTATACAAATGCAAGCATTTATTACCTTTGAATTATTTCCTTATAAATGTAATTATATATTAAAAAAATAAAAGTATTGGAAAATAAAATATGTACTGTAATAAAAATACACCAATCGATCTCGAGAAGAGAATTGCAACTGCTGAGAACGCAAAGACCACAGAATTGAATGCCCTAATTGAGAATGTTCCTATGCCAGCTGGAATGTGGGAACCTGCAACTAAGATTACAACGATAACAGCCGAAACTATACTTGGCCGAACCATTGCCGTTTTCATTATAATGGGACTCGCTGACTACACGTTACCTTACTCAATTAAAGGAAATTGTGCAAATCGGGTAATGGAACGCGGTCTACACTTGGGTGTTGTGACTCCAAAAGACTTCTGCATAGGATGTGGAAAATTCACCCCTAGCTTTGGTATGGACTATGAAATCGTTGAGGATGTATTGTGTGACGATCCGATAGCACTTGAGATTGCAGATGAATATATCAAATATTTGTTAATGAGTGGTGAATTTGCAGACCATGTCAATCACTTGAAAGAGGAGGAAGTTTTTCGTAACAGATATGAGAACTAGTGCAAGGGTATGTGACCACCCATAGTGGTTCCATCCTTTTTCCATCCCATATGTGATAATCACAAAAAATAAAATTACTGGAAAATAAAATATGCAATTCAATGAAAATAAATCAACAGTTTCTGACTATGAAGCTCTAGCTAATGAAAAAATCAGTGAATACCTGTCCTTTGCAAATGAATTCGAAAGAAAAATGGAAAACTTTTCACTGTTTCCAGAAGAAGCATTTAGTTCATATGCAGATGTATTTCCTATATTAGAAGCTGCTAACCAGACTGGTAAAACATTCATCACAATTTTAGCAGATTCTGGTGCCAGAATAAGTGAACTTGAAACACTTTGTATCAAAGATGTTCAATTTGATGGGGAGCTTGCAAAAATCAATGTTGTTGGAAGTATGAAACCGAAATGGATAAACTTGACTTATAGTAGCCTTATATTAAAAGGCTTGTTGCTGATGCATCATCCACTTCATTCGGGTCCAAGTTCGCCTTTATGGATTAACCTGGAAACAGATAGATATGGTGAGACCTTAAGCTCTGAAGACCTTCGAAACATTGTTGCTGATGCAGGTGAAAAGGCAGCGTGGGGCCAAGAGATTATCCCTTATCTTCTGAGCTAATAAAGAATCATGGCTTTTAACAAACATTTAGATGCCTTCAATCTGTGTACCATTTTGGGTAGATTCAGATGTATCTTTGATTATACCAGATTCTGGAATACTTTGATGGTGTCCGAAAGTGCAGATGAATCATCTGCACATACCTTCTTATTTTTACAATCGGATTTTCTTCAAAGAGAATTTTTAGAGGGTTTGAAAGTACTATTATATTTGTCCCACATGAACGCAGACCTTATCCAAATTAACCCCCACGAACTCACACAATTAGCATTACATCAGAATAAACGCATTTAACTGAATGGGGAGATTATTATGAACAACTCTGTAGGATATGCAAGAACTTCAACCAAGGGCAAAAAAGGCGAACGTGAACAGAATATCGATACACAGATATTCAAGCTCAAGGAGCTCGGGCTACCAACCGAGCACATATTTTTTGATGAAGGTATCAGTGGATCCGTACCCGCTAAGGACAGGAATGGATTCCAGGAACTGATGAAATTTGCACGTGTCAATGAAATTGACAAACTGTACACATTCGAGATATCAAGACTCGGAAGGACATTCTATGATACATTGATATTATACATGGAACTTGAGCAGGCTGGAATCCATGTCATATCATTGTCACCAAATGAAGCATGGACAAAAACTGACGATCCAAATGTTCGAAAGCTCTATGTATCGCTGTTCTCATGGGTTGCCGAGAATGAAAAACGTGCACTTAGTGAAAGAATCAAATTGGGTATCGAACGCCATAAAAAAGAGCATGGGTCATGGGGCAAAAATAGAAGAGAAATAAACAGACGCTCTGTAGCACAATATCGTTCACGTGGGATGTCCTGGGAAGAAATTGCAAGGAAAATAGATGTCCCAACAAGTACACTACGTGACCATAGGCACAGGTGGGAGAAGGATGATCAACTGAAGCGTATAAAAGATGCTGGACATTCGGCGGTTGAGTGTTTCAATGATGGACGTGAATGAGTCTTTTAGGAATAGAGTCTGACGGTTGATCAAGAAATCCTACACGAGTGATTCTAAAGGATATGGGTAACTTCAATTTTGATGTAACAAGAATGAGTTATTATGGCATGAATATTGTAGATTGCATAGATATATAGGTACCAATGTTAAAGTTTACTCCACACGCAAAAATATATTGTAATGAAATCCCCTCGAAAAATGAAAAATATCGAAAAACGCGGTTTACTCCTTTTTCGCGGTGGTTAGTATATATCTAAAATATGAGGGTTAACCGTGGTGGTTTACAGGTGTAAACCGCGTGGTAATTTTTCGGGTATTTGAGAGTTTAATTGAATTAAACATGGTGAACTTTTCATTTGATATAAATGTCCTGAATATTCAGCCTATATATTTCACCTGAACTTTTCAATTGAGTTATATCATCTGAACTTTTGAGTCATGTAGTTCAAACGTAAGAAAAAGGAAGAAGTAATATTTAGTAGGACAAGCGAGAAAAATCTATAGAAGTGTCTCGTTTGGATAAGGAATCACAAAATAGGTTCTCGTTCGTATATGTTTAGAGTTCGTCCTGTTAGTTCAGATGAAAGTTTGTTCTGAATTATAAGGTAATGATTACATTTTACCATCTAGAGCAGTTTCGTTCAAATTGTCTGCATTCATCTTCTGTCCAATTAGGATGAATATATTTTGAGTTCAGAGAAGGGATGGGAATATACCTCTGTGGAATTATTTTTGCACCCCATTCTATCACCGTCTTTCTTCGAGATTCGACTTCATTAAAAGAGTCGTTAAAATTATAAAGCATGAAAACTCCAATTTTATTCCGCTTATAATCAACCAGCTAATATTAGGTACTCTAATATTTGTCATACTACACCAACCGTGAAAGAAATCACATGGTTTCCTCACAAGTGATGCCAAAATCTCCGCTTTCATTATATATCTCAAAAACGACCGTGTTTACACGATGAGGGACTGTACTATGATTGACCGAAATATTTTCAGATTCAAAGTAAAAATCCCACTCATTCGATGGTTTATTTCTACGTGGGTTTGAGGTTAATGGTACTATTTTTGGCTTTTCTATACGAATTACTTGATCAGCATCAAGTTGATAAAGTTCCCCCATGTACAAATCATCATTTGAATCAATTATCTTAAGTGTTGCATTATGTGGATATTCATCATAATTTCTGATTATACAAAGTGGGGATATGCTATCGGTTGTGTCCGCGATATAATAATACAGATGGGGGAACAGGAAGTATGTCAATACCAATATGAGAATTATACCCAATCCTTTTATGTATCTCATTTGTTATCTCCCTTATATTCACAAGCTTGTAAAATATATTGGGAGGTGTCACTACATAAAGACATTGGGTAATAATTCTATCAATTATGGATATTATTTGTGAAGTTTTAGTATAGAGTTAGTTAATATAGGCTCTGTAGAAATCCTCAACCAAGCTAAACACACAACCTTGACAGTCTTAGGTTGTGTCGATTCGACTCAAGAAACAGTTGAATCCATAGAATACCTCATTAAAACCGTGGAAGGGTTTTCGTCCAGCAAAGTAATGGAATACTTGGGATTCTTGATAGCTTCTTTAACCTTTTCCAAATATTCTGCTTTTTCATTTCCAGATAGTTCTATTTTCATTTATGTAGATTCTCCAATTATCTTATTGTAATGTCTGATATACAAGATACCCAGGATAGGCATCAATAGGAAAAATCCCATATATGATATGTTAAAGAATATTTTAACCCAGAAAAATTTAATCATATTCTCATCGATTAATCCCAGACCCATTTGAACTACCTGTAGAATCACTGGGATAATAGCACAAAGCAATGGCAACAACACAATCAATTTCATTTCCTTTGTAATCTTCATCCTATCATAGCCTACGGAAGGCAGCAAGTAAATAAACAGGGTGATGGGAAGAATGATGACATATATTATGATCTGAGGTAATGTGTTATAAGGAAATCCCATATCAAATATTTCACGAGTTATAGGATATATTGCAATTTCCACGAGTCTCTGAATTGGAAGCAGCAAGTTATAAATCAACGAATCATGGGGAAATGTAGTTGTCACGATATGAGTATGTCCAATTATAGCTATTATAGTATGGAACATACCAATAATTAGCAAAGGTATATAGTACAAAACCTTTCTAATATCTCTCCTGTTCTTAACAATATTCTGCCCAATGAAGCTTATCGGTACTAAAAACAAGATAAATAATCCCAGTGTCATTACCAATGCATATATATCTAGATCAGACTGGCTTTTTGTCATTATCATTCCAAATATTGTTAAAATAATAACAGCTACCCATATATGCACTATAAAGAAAAGAAGTGCATCTAACGGTATTTTCGTTCTAACTTTTAAGACAAGATTATCAATCAAACGTTATTCCCCCTGATTCATTTTTGAGATCTTCGTAACACGAAACCCACGCACGCAAAAACAAGTACTAACCAATAGCTTCCAATAAACGGAATCGTATTATCAGATCTTGCCGTTGGTACAATCTCACTTTTGTTGGATTTCCCCATTGATTCAAGTTCACTTATTATTTCACCTCTATCGGCAGTAGGATGCTTCCCTGGTTCACCGATCGTTACTTTGAATCTGTTTTCAGCTACGTTTATGTCCTGAAGCATCAGTATTACCGATTCACCATTGTAAAATCGAGGTTCATTATTGTTGATATACATAGAACCCCTTTCCGTAATTACTTCAATTTCATTCGACGGAAGTGGTCCCATCAGCCATTCGTCTACTTTTATTGTTACTACTGAGTATTTGAAATGTTCTTGGACATTGGTTACATTCCCAACAGCGATTCGGTCAGAATCATTGATCTGATATGAGATCATGCCTGCTTCTTGAGTAAATAATGCATGTGCATTTGTTGCAGCAATCAAAAGTAAAAAGATCGTGAGAATGAATATTTTTTGCATTTTTGACACCTATATTGGCACATATAAGTTTATCTGAATATGAAATTTTCAATGAACATGATACAGTTCAATTATCCACCATTATCAGTATCCCACCAAGCACAATCAAAGATCCTATTGGGATCCATAAAAATCCCATAAAAATGAATCCAGCTACACCAGATGCAATAATCACAAGTACGGAATTGCAAATATCT
Source organism: Methanococcoides seepicolus (assembly GCF_023684405.1). GTDB lineage: Archaea > Halobacteriota > Methanosarcinia > Methanosarcinales > Methanosarcinaceae > Methanococcoides > Methanococcoides seepicolus. The sequence continues at coordinate 40,549 of NZ_JAGSOI010000012.1, forward strand.
TCCGACAACTTGTACGCTGATATTATCCCAATAATTGCAAGTGCGGTCGATGAAAATGTATTGATTGCCAATACGGTGATCGGATCAGAGATCCATAATATTTGTTCTACGGAATATCCAATGAACATACCATTGGTAGGTATTATTCCTGTAAGTGTACCGAATAGCCCTAAACTTATACAAATACCTGAAATTCCACCAATTGCTACTAAGTACCTTCCCCTATTTTCCATCATTTAAATACCCCATATTAAGTTGGTATATTTGATAAAAAATGCTACAGCTTGTATTATGAAAAGAAGTAATGCGATAGCCAAATATTTTCTTTTTCTAAATGCAACCAAATATCCCATAAATACGTGGGCAAATGAGAATGGTAAAAATTCAATGATATTACTGAATGTTGTGGACCATACAATAAGTCTACCAAATTGTTCAAATTGGGAAGTAAGAATTGTATGTATGGGTGGACCATAAAATATCATAAGTGGATACATCAATAATCCCAATGCTGCAGATGAATATTTATTTCCAGTGTAGTAGCCATAACAAGCCAATGCGATAAATGGAAATATGAATATATCGAACAACAAAAATGGGCGAAAAATATAGATCAGAGGTCCTATTGTTTTTGACAGTAAACCAATTTCAAAAAGCACCCATATTAATGCAAATATGAATGGCAATCCCAAGATGACAAATATGGAGTACTTTGGATTCTCGATAGCAGCTTTGATCCGATCTAAATATTCAGTTTTCTTATCTGCGGATTGCTTTAGTTCCATTTGTGTAGAACCCCCATTCTTTGGTTAAATAAAACACAGGAAAGATGTTTGTTCACTTTATCATTCTTCTTACTGATCTTTGATCTCAATTCTTAGAATTTGTTATCATTTCACAAAAGATTTCAATTCATTCATCTTATGTACATATCCCAGTAGAACAATAAATGTAGCTCCACCGATTGCCATTAACAAAAGTATACGGTTAATCATCATTTCCCATGTATAAATCTCATGAATATATGAATTGAAAATCAATACGAAATATCCACAAAAGATTCCAGTGATAACCATCAAAGCAACCACATGATAATCAAGCTTCTTCAACATCCTTTCTGTAATCATTATTAACATCCATGAAAGCAATTCTCGCATCATTCAATTCTTTTATTATTATCATATATCTCAAACACAGACAAGATTATTACCAATTAGAGCTATTCATTATATATTTAATTGCAATCCCATCTTATATATTTATTATGTTACATTAACTCATTTCATTTATTTTCTATACTTTGTTTTTTCACAAATCGATATTGAACCAATTAATATCACAGATATCAATGTAAAGTATAGCAACAATGACTGAAATTATCATTAAACCACCATTGATAAGCATGATAAATTGCTATTATAAGAGGCACTAAACGGTATATTTTTCTAAATAGTTTCATGATGAGTTTCCCAAAATTTCCCTATATTTTCCTTCATTTTAATCCATTGTTTTAATCAATGTGACTGACAATTTCCATGAGCTGCAGCACAAAGATAAGCAATGCAATTGCCAAATATGGCTTTTTCTTGAATGTAAATAATAATCCGATTAGTGAATGGGCAAGTGAATACTTCCAAAACTCATCAATAATCATAAATATGTATGACCATTCAAAATATCTCCAAAGTTGGTCGAATTGGAAATTAAGAATTTCATCAATAGGTTTGAAATAAAGGAGCATAAGTGGAATTATCAATAGTCCAAATATTGCAGAAGATAGTTTGTTTCCAGTGTAGTAGGCATAGCAAGCCAATGCAACAAGTGGCCCAACAAGTACAATGACCATACCAAATAGTCCAAATAATACCCCTAATAACGCAAGTATGAATGGTATTCCCAATATGATGAATATGGAGTATTTTGGATCCTTGATAGCATCTTTGATCCGATCTAAATATTCGGTATTTTCATTTGCATGTTCTTTTAGTTCCATTGTCCTCAATCCCAGCTTAAAACATGAACATCAACAACAAATTCACCGCTATCATTGGTGAGTGTGTAAGTAACCGTATTTCCCCAACTGGATTCAGTGTGAAATGAAACTGAATGATTTTCGGATTTGAAATGATATCCCCATTTAGGTTTGATCATTTCAGACTTCAGTTTTGGAGGTGTATTCCATTCCAGAGATTGTCTGCCTACCCTGATGCGTTCCCCTGCTCCGAGACTAAATGTTTTATTTACATATATGCTACCATCGTGTCTCGTAATCTCAATACTTGCATCGTGTGGATGTTCATCTTCGTTGACGATTGTGAAAATTGGTTCACTTGGTCCCGCAAGTAACAATGGGATTGCATACAATACGATGAATATAAACACTGCTACAATTGCGAATAGAGTAATCTGATTTGGCATTTGATTTTTTGGCATGATACCTCATCTCCCTAATTTGTGTACTACGCATTAGTTCCTGAAAATGCCCATTTAGTGATTCACGAGTTCAATCGTTTTTGCTTTCTAAGTGCGAATAAAAGTGCCATTACAAGTGAAGGGATGGTGAAGCCTGGGGCGTTAGGAGTCTCAACGTCATCCTCTATGAGATCTTCACATGGTGCTTCATCTTCTACGGGCATCTCATCAAATTCGAATTTTACTGGTATGTTATCGATACCATTCTGAACAGCTTTCTGGTCAATTGTCTCATAAATTTCATCCATCAAAGAACCATTGATCTCAGATCCTTCCAGGAATGTTACTGAGATATAACCATCATAACCTTGCCCGTAAGAAATAACAGGACCATCTGGATACATGTATTTCTCCATATCATTTCTTATATTCCTCATACTCTCAAGTTCATCAAGCCAACTTCGTCTTTCATCTTCTGTATAAAAATCCATTTCTTTTCCGTAGAATGTTATAACTTTATAGCTACTGTTTTGTCTTTTAATATTATCAATTGCTGATCTTGCAAGAATACGTACCCTATTTGACCTATCGTCCAGAGTTTTTGTAAGTGGTTCAATTGCTCTTTTGTCATCGAGTTCTCCAAGTGCCATTGCAGCATTTGATCTTACATTCTCATCTTCATCATTGAGTAGTTCAATTACAGGTTCAATTGCTCGCGAATCACCTGTTCCACCCAGAGCTCTAGCTGCATATGCCCGTACAAGTGGATTATTATCTTCTAAGACATCGATAAGGGGTTCCACGGATGGTTCTCCGATATTGCTTAAAGCTTCAGCAGCATCTACACCACCTGTATATCCAAGCATTTGAATCAATGGCTCTACTGCTCTTTCATCTCCGATTGCCCCAAGAATTCTTATTGTGGCCAAGTGGATGGGGAAAATTTCATTTTGATCATTCATGGCTCCAACCAGAGATTCTACTGCTGGCTCATTTATATTCCCAAGGGCAATTTCCGCAGCACGTTGGACTTCATTGTTTTCGTCACCCAGCAATTCAATTAGAGGTTGTATTGCTCTTTCATTTCCAATTTTCCCAAGAGCAGATGCTGAATTTCCTCGAATTTTAGGGTTTTTGTCATTTAGTGCCTGGATTAGAGGATCTACTGCAGGATCTCCAATTTCAACAAGGTTTTTCACAGCATCTAGTCTAATAAACACATCCTGGTGACCCATATTCTGTATCAATGATTCCATCATTATTTCATCTATAACAGTTTCATCAGAACTAGCACATGTAGAAACTGTGCCGAATATCAGAAGAATGGCTGATACAAAAATACATATAATTTTTACATACATGGTTAAAAATATGTGCAATATTATTAAAAATAATTGGTATGTTCTGTGATTAAAACAAAAATTACCAATTCATCCTGATGTTTATGGATTAAATTGAAGATGTTTGCTCAATTTCCTAGTATAGATCTCGCCTCATCCCCAGCCTACAACACTGATTAGTCGTGAAAAATAAAAAAAGTAGGAATCAGAGGATGACTTCCCTCATTCCATTGATTCAGCGATTTTTATGAGTTCATCTGAGTTCACTGGACCGCTTATTATCATTCTGGCATTTTCTATGTTCCATGAAAGGGATGCATAATCGTCACCAAATGGCGAAGAAACAACCTGGCCTTCATGCCCATTGATATCCACAATCTCACCCCTATTTTCCATTATTGTAGGAGATTCTTCCCCATAGAAAATTTCACTGATGCGGAGGGCTTCGGAATCTTTTGAATAGGTTATGGAAACAGTTTCCTGCACTTCGCCAAAAAATTGGGTATTATTATTAACTGTTGCAACTTCAAATTCATAGCCTTCAGTAATGTAGGAAGGAACCAACACATCATATTCAGACAACTCCTGTGCTTCATCAAGAGTTACTTCCTCGGGAATTAGGTCCTCAAGGCCATCAAGAGTGACCACTTCCGCCCCTTCGGGAATCTCAAACTCAAATTCCGAATCAGGAATACCTGTGTTGACTTCAAAATCCCTGTATTCTGTCACAATCATGAGATTGCCTTCATTATCATACATTTCGAACTTGAGAGGCATCCAGGTTTCCCTGTCAATCCACGTTTTCATGTCAACAACTAAGCCAGACGTTGAATTCTCATTTGGTTTTATGGATATTACATAACTGCCTCTGCCGTCAACGGTATCTATGCCATCTAAAGTGTAATCGTTATCATCCAGGAAATCCTGCATTATACCTGTATAATCCATTTGGCTGGCATCAAAATCTCCCATGGAACCCAGATTCATCGCCATCACAGAATTCTGATCGGGATTATATGTCCACATTGTTTTTCCGTTGGAAACCATAATCATACCTTCACCCTGTTCGGCTTGTATTATGGTGGTTTTCGTCTTATCAGGCATCTTTTGGGACATTGAAGAAATTGATGTGATTTCCTGCTCACCCAAATACGTCGTCATGTAAATGGTGGCAGAATAGTCCTCAATGTTTGCCTGCTTTTGCTGATATTCCTCAGCAATCTGTGCGGCTGTGAGCTCTTCACCAATACATCCTGCTGAAAAGAGCATGAGTGATGTTATCAGTAAAATAAGTGTTAATTTTTGTGTATTCATAGTTCCACTCCATAAGTTATGGAATAAAACCATAGTCAGGTATAAAAATTTAACGATTTTGTAAAAAATAGATGGAGTGCTACTAATTTTTCATGGACTGTAAACCTATTCCCATTTTTCTTCGGTAAGACTTAGGAAATTTCCAGTTGTACTAGGTATGTTGACCGATGTCCGAACCTAGGACAGAAAACAATATCTTGCACCCATATGATACGTTCGATTCATTTATTTTCTACACTTCGCTTTTTTACAAATCGATCCATTGGACCAATTAATATCACAGATATCAATGTAAGGTATAGCAACAATGAACTGAAATTATCATTAAACCACCCTTGATAAGCATTATATAGTGCCAGTATGAGTGGTATTGTACGATATATTTTTCTAAATATTTCCATGATGAGTTCCTCAATGTTACTTATTGACTTTTCTAAATAATACTAGAATAAAAGCTATCAAAACAATTATTGCCAACGCATAAAGGACACTGCCAATGATCTGTCCTGTAAGCATAAAGAACATGCCATATTTATTTGGATAAAAATACTCCATGAAATGGTATAAAATTGCAATAAGCAATAACAACAATCCAAATGATGCACTTATATAATTGTGATAAAGATGTCTTGCGATATTTTGTATTAAATCCTCAACTTCTTTCAGCATACTTGTCCCTCATCCCCAATATGTGATCTGACTAGATAGTAATACAGCACCGCACCTATGAAATTCAGAAAAATTAGAACGAGCGACCAGATCAGTTTATCATTATCCCCTTGCTGGGAAAATCATCAGTGTTCCTCTGAAGGCAGTCACATAACATGAATATCCAGAAAACAATAACTATTGCGATAATTCCCCATAATAGTTGACCTATGTGATATGTAAAAACAAGTATGGCAAAGAATACCATAAGTCTGACAATTGCCCATTTTGATTTTATTTTGCTCACGCTTATGCCCCCATATTGTTAGCTTAATACATCTTAGTCTCGTATTCAGTTTTAGTCAATATCTCATCACAAAATAGGACCACATTTGTTGTTCCGTAAATGGAATGCTTCTGAGTTCAATCAACAAATCCCCTTATAAAAAATACTACCCAGAACAGAAAACAGCATATCGCAAGAATATTGTACTGTATTTCTTTTATTGATGCAAAATAGCCTTCCAAGCCACCGAGGATAACCAGAATTCCAAAATAAGTAAGAATCTCCATACTGATAAACTCTCTCGATATAATTGAACTCGAATAGAAATAAAGGAAAAGTCCGACTACAGGTAGCACTCCAACTATAACGGATCCGATCTTATCCCTCGTAATCAATCCATACATGATAGGGGCTAGGGCTAAGAGAAACAGGCTAAAAACCTCAATCAGAAATGTCAATGAGCCACCAATTATTGTATCTAATGTATGTCCAAAATGGATTGCTCCAGTTGTAATAACGATGATTACTGAAGATATGATGATTGAGAGAATTAATTTTTTTATGTTCATTTATCACCCTTCACAATACTTGAAAACATAAATTTAGCAAAGTCCCCCTTACTGAAGTCCCAATTTAACAATAGTCCAGTAGGTAAGAAACCCGTAAAGAAAAGACCCCACAAGTGATATTTCGATTAGCAGATTGTCATGTACTACATGTTTAGCCACAACTCCAGAGAGTACGATTATAGCAATAACCGTAAAAATTGGAATTACAAGTCTTAATGTTTTTTGTCTTTCCATGTTATTACCAAAGAATACAAATTATCACCATTCTCAAAAATTCTCAATCAGTATTTTTAAGAATCATCTTAATTGACCGAGTAAAACAATTTTGCTACTTCTTCACTGGGTATAAGATATCCATTTACCTCATCTAACTTAGGATTCGATGGATCTACGCCATATTTACTGATGTAATCGGTTTCTGCCTTCTCAATAATACTAATCATTTCAGCTTCAGTAATTATGATGTCATAATCCTTGCCATGTTCCATCCCTTCAGGGGGTTTGCCGTCTTCTGTAACAAGCACTTGGCTGTCACTTGAAAGTATGGTCCCTTCAAGGAAATTGGGTAATTCATTATTGGCGAATTTTATATCATTTTCTGTAATGTTATATTTTCTATACATATCCTGTAATTCTTCGGAGGTATAATTTGTGTCT
>NZ_JAGSOI010000120.1 GCF_023684405.1 Methanococcoides seepicolus
AACTAATTCCAAAAACAATAACTGTTGCCTGAAAAGGTTATGAGATGCTTGAGCTGTATGAAAGAAAACTTTCACGTACAGTTCTTAGGCGAGAAAGAGGGAGTAATCCCTCTGACTTAGCCGACAATACTATGAAGAAACGAAAGTTGAACCATTGTAAGAACCGTAATCAGCAACAAGCGAAAAATAGATTGACACGCTTGAACCAAAAGGTATAGAATCAGACCATTATGGCTTCTTCCACATAATGGGAAATGGACGAATGGTTCTCGGTTTATAGATGGCTTCTAAGGTATTCACAATTATTCATGTTATAGAACTTGGTAAGCCCTATATGTTCCCTTCGGGGTAGGAATCTTGCAAAGGATGACAAAGACATCGAGGGTAGAGGAAAGGAGTAGAAAGCGAATGACAAACTGTAATGGTGTGTATAAGGGTTCAAAATTTGCCCTAATCCGAAAGGATGCAGACTTACTCTATGGTATCAAAACGTAAGAGTGAAGGTATGACCTATGAATGTAAGATGTTCAATTACATCAAAAGGTGAAGCAAAAACACTGTTTAGTGGACATGCTGAACTTAACGATGAGAAACTTACAGACATGCAACACATGTCAATAGGCTACAAGTCAGGATTACGAAGGCAGTTATTAAAGAAAATTGGAATTTGCAACTAATTCCAAAAAAAAAATAATAACTGTTGCCTGAAAAGGTTATGAGATGCTTGAGCTGTATGAGGTGAAAGTCTCACGTACAGTTCTTAGGCGAGAAAGAGGGAGTAATCCCTCTGACTTAGCCGACAGATGGGGTTCTCTAAGGGTACTTTGCATTATATGAAAAAGAACGCTATGAATGATAAACCATTTACTCTTAACTCTCATGTGAGGGAAAGGTTGGAAGAATGGGGTAGCGAGATTTTTGCAAATTAAAAAAGAGAAAAAAAGAAGAAAGTTCAAGCTTCAAACTTCGTAGAAACGTACTTGAACAAGTTTGCTTCCGTGGTTGTCATACTGCCAGAAGTAAAGTAGATTTGGATAAAGGGTGGGATCGTATGTATTTAGCGCTGTCAGATAGTCGAACACCCATACATTGTCCTGGTTTGATAGCATACCAAGGGCATCCGGTTCTTCCTGTCCACTTACATAGAATAGGTTTGTAGCATCATCCCATTGTGCTTTTTTAGATTTAGAAACCTGTACGTCCCCTATATCAAAGTAGTATGTGTCGTTAGCCTGAACCCAGCCGACGATGTTTGTATGTCCAACCGGCTTAGCCTTGGCAGCAATGTATACATGATACTTTCCTGGTGCCAACTCGAATGCACATGTACCATCATCAAATGCATTTCCATCGATGACATCAAACGCATCACCCTGTGTTATGTTTATTCTAATACCAGGAACTACTGTTTCAACTCCCTCGTCCCAGACAGTAATATTAAAATCACTGGTGTTCTCAGGCACGAACATTGTGTGTCCGTTATCATAACCATTACCATTACCTTTCCAGTCAACATCCTTTCCGATGATGTTCAGGCCGTAGTGTGGTCCATTGAAGTCTATTCCCGGTTTTGCTGCTTGCACCGATACTGCTAGCCCTGCGCATATAAACACAGCTAGCACCCCTAATACTATTATTCTTGCTTTCATTTTGTCCCCTCCTCATAAGTAATGAGATAAAATCGATTATGTTGTGACCATTTATATATATTTAATGGCATAACAATTTCAATTTTAAAAATGAATGGCAGCTGCCTATATATGATGTATGCAGTGTCGGAAGATGTGGATTTTCTACTGTTCAAAAATGAATGTTGTTAGGATTTAACAGAATACAAATGCTGTCTGTCGTACTCTCCATTACATGAAGAAAAATGCTGACGCCGATAAGCCGTTTACGTTGAATGTTCATGTTCGGGAAAGGTTGGAAGGGTGGGGAGAGTGCTGTTAAAACATTTGAAGCTATTCGGTGTCGAAGGTGTGGATGAATGGGGAGATGATAAGTCGATCTATTTCCCCGAATATATTTCAGTACTCAAAACCATTTGCTTGCGATTTCATTTACAGATGTAGTTGTGAAGACCCTATTGCCTTTTTTGATATGCGATGAAATAGCATTATGATGTAGTACTCTTACAAAATGATGTTTTTCAAAAGGAATAGTAGAATCAGCTATTGCAGGTATTGATTTGACTCTTACTTCATCTTTTGCAAGATTATAATAAATTTTCTGAAATGAATTACCATATTTGTAGTAGTTTAAATGTAACTATTCAGCCTAATTATCGTCAATCCTGTATCAACTCTAATACAAAAAATTAATTTGCAACCCTAAAATCAAACAATCGTTGAAACAAATGGCTTTCCATCGATTGCATCTTGAATAGCTTTCATCACAGAAAGTTGATTCTTCTTAACAGTAGAAATGTAGCTTCTTATACGACAGAAAGAACGTGCTCCTTGCACACTTCGGAACGTT
>NZ_JAGSOI010000121.1 GCF_023684405.1 Methanococcoides seepicolus
ATATTCGTCTTTCTGAATGGCACACAAATTACGAGCCTAACACCAAGGTTATGCCAGAGGATCTGGACAACTTAGATGTTGTTGAGACTGTATATGATTCAAGTCCAATAAAATACGTCGATGTCAATGACAACCAGATGTATGACCTTTATGACGGTGTTGTCTATGACCTTGATGATGACGATCTTGTTTCAGTCGGCGATATCCTCCAGACTGATATCCCAGCCGTAGATGTCTATTCCCTTGAAGAGTTCAATGCAGGTGAAAAGATAATGGACCAGGGAGAATTGGGAAATGCATGGGACAGGGTAGACAATTCTCACCCAGCTTATCTAATGGATCTTTTTGACACAATTGGCACCGGTGACGCAGATGACCTCATGAAATGGGTAGACGCAGATGACAGCAACGACTGGAGCTGTGAAGACAAACTCTATCTCATCCAGCCTCACGAAAATGGTGGATCACTAGGATTTGATCATACCGTCACTATTGGTGACACCAGAGTCTACATCCCTGAAGGCGATGCATGTATCCCAGTCTGTGGTACAAAGGTCGTACAGGGTGACCACGATGCAACCTACATGTTAATGACAAACCTCGATAACGCAAAACTTGCACACTACACCTTCGATATTAAAGAATGGTATGTTGATATGGACGGCGACAACAAGGTGTCCTTCGGTGATGTCAGGCTTACAAATGTCTCCAATCACTATGGACCAAACACCAAGGTAAAGTTATGCGATGAATTCGATCTTGGACATGATCTTACATGGGCAGACTGGGCAGACCCTAATGCCGAATCAGACCAGACTGCTGTGAGGTATGCTGAGACAGACGATCTTCCAGGATACACTCTTGGAGATAGAGTATATGTAGATGTCAACGACTATAGTCCCGACGGCCTTCATAATTATGTTGAGGCTGGAGATATCAGGCTGGTTGAAGCTGAAGTTTACATGCCAGGAAACCCTGTCCCATTCGTATACCCTGCATGGTCAGTTGTAGACTCAAACGATGTTGATGTTGGAGATAATCTTCTTGGACTTCTGGACAGAAACGGTATCAATGAACAGGATGGAGAAGACTACACCGACCTGAGCAACTTGCTCGGATACATTGACACTGACTGTACTGGAACCTGGACCTGCCCGGACAAACTCTACATCCAGCAGTATACTGAATGCGATAGCTTCCAGCTGAACCTTGGTGTATCAGTAGGTGACCTCAGGTTGTATGTACCTGTGAACGATCCAACCAGCCCATTCTTTGGAATGGAAGACTGGCCAGAATGTGGTACCAAAGTAACGTGCGCTGACATTGACGTTGAGTATGGAGTTTCTTTTGTATTCCATAACTACGACTGGATAAAGTTCGTTGACAGGAACAATGATGGTATATTCACCGAAGGTGTCGACCATGTATACGTTGATATGGACGAATCCGACGATGTAACTGTTGGTGATGTCAGGCTGACTGATGTTAGCATCAAGAACGATAGCTATGAAAACAACACCAAAGTCGATGACCATGATCTGGACCGCGCTGGTACAATGATGGATGCAGACCTCTACGTAACAGTGTCTGATGAGGACCTCTTGGCTGTTGTGCCATACGTAGCTGGTATTGGCGTCGCTGACCCAACCGTTGAGTTGCCAACTGAAAGTTTCAACTTCACAGTCAGCATGTTTGACAATGACTGCAGTGGCGACTGGACCTGTGTTGACGCTCTTTACCTGAGCATCGATGATCAGTTCTGGCAGGATAACTTTGCTGTGACCCACAAGGACATCAGGCTTTTCATCCCACCAGGACTTATCTGCGACGGAGAAGTACCTAATGGTGAATGTGACTACCACGCATATGATGCAAACCAAGATGGTATGATCAGCATTGGTGAAGTAAGCAATGCAATCGATGACTACCGCGCAGGACAAATCGACATTGGAATGGTAAGTGAAGTAATTGATCTATACCGCATAGGTGGATCTTACTGCGTATAAAACTGTGAATTGAGTGTAGAGAGATGAAATCTCTCTCATTCAATTTATGGGGGGTTCAATATGAAAATGTTAAAAAGTATCAAAATGGTTGGAATCCTAAGTTTAGTGTGTCTGGTGACACTCTCGATGATTTCAGCAGCAGCAGCAGCTGATCCTAATGTCTGCAGAGACCTTCCAGTAAGTGCCAACCCAGGTGACACCATAACTGTGAAACTGGACATTACACTTGATGGCGCGAACAAGACCGTCATCGAAGACAATGTACCTGCAGGATGGGTCGTAAGCAATCCATCTGGTAGTGGATCTGTCGTTGATGCAAATACAGTAAGCTGGATTGACATCAACGCAGCACCAGGTGTCGCACAGTTTACCTATGATGTCACAATTCCTGGAAGCGCAGCACCGGGAACGTACACATTTGATGGAGAGTTCGACCTGTCAACAGAAGCACCAGGCATGGCACCAATT
>NZ_JAGSOI010000122.1 GCF_023684405.1 Methanococcoides seepicolus
AGTGCGACAAGAAGTTAAAACATGAACTGCGGCAACGCTATCCCTTCCATTTGGGATAATCCTACTATGACATGCGAAACTGGTAACGGTTTGGTGTGAAGCTCATAGGACAATGTGGAGAAATTCAGAAATCTAATCTGAATCATCTGCTAGGATAAAGAATACTATGAAGAACGTAAAGTGAACCATTGTAAGAATCGTAACGATAAGCAAGCGAAAGTAGATTGATTAATCCACAAAGGGATTAATAACGCTTGAACCAAAAGGTACAGAATCCGACCATTATGGCTTAGTTTACATAATGGGAAATGGACAAATGATTCTCGGTTTATAGATGGCTTCTAAGGTATTCATAACTATTCATAATTTAGAACTTGGTAAGCCCTATATGTTCCCTTCGGGGTAGGAATTCCGCAAGGAATGACGATGATATAGAGGGTAGAGGAACGGAGTAGAAAGCGAATGACAAATGGTAATAATTTGTATAAGGGTTCAAAATTTGCCCTAACCCGAAAGGATGCAGACTTACTCTATGGTATCAAAACGTATGAATGAAGGTATAACTATGAATGTAAGTGATTCAACTACACCAAATAACGAAGCAGAAGCCTTTAGTGGTCATGCCGAATTAAATGGTGAGAAGCTTACGGATAGGTACAAATGGAATCTCATTAATTGGAAATCCATTGAATCACATATCAATAGAATACAAGTCAGGATTACGAAAGCAGTTATTAACGGAAATTGGAATTTAGTTAAAAGACTAAGTTATTTGCTAACACATTCTCACTATGCTAAACTGTTAGCTGTCAGAAAGGTAATTCAGAATAAGGGTAAAAGAACGGCAGGAATCGATGGAGAATTATGGTCAACACCTAAATCCAAGATGAATGCAGTACTTAGCTTATCTGATAAACATTATAAGGCAAGACCATTAAAGAGAGTATTTATAGAAAAGTATGGGTCTGATAAGAAACGACCATTAGGAATTCCAACCATGTATGACAGAGCCATGCAAGCATTATATGCATTAGCTCTTGACCCCATTGCAGAAGCAACAGCAGATGATAGGTCTTTTGGATTTAGAAAATTCAGAAGTACACAAGATGCTTGCAGTCAAATTTTCGCAACCATAAGTAAAAAGGCATCTGCTCAATGGATACTGGAAGGAGATATCAAAGGTTGTTTTGACAATATCAGCCATCAATGGCTAATAGACAATATCCCAATGGATAAATCAATTCTTAAACAATTCCTCAAAGCAGGATTTGTTTACGAAAATTCTCTATTTCCAACGAAAGCAGGAACTCCGCAAGGTGGTATTATATCGCCAATATTAGCTAACATGACCTTAGATGGAATTGAAAGCATGTTGATTGATAAATACCACCGAAGTACAAGAGGAAAAATCTGTGTTAAAACAGCCTCAAAATACAAAGTTAACTTTGTACGATATGCGGATGATTTCATTGTTACTGCTAAAACAAAGGAAATAGCAGAAGAAGCAAGAGGATTGATTAAGAATTTCCTCACGGATAAAGGTCTGGAACTATCGGATGAAAAAACCCTAATTACTCATGTCGATGATGGTTTTGACTTCTTAGGTTGGAATTTCAGAAAATACAAAGGAACACTTCTTATCAAACCGTCTAAGAAATCCATTCAGAAAGTAACTGAAAAAATCAGTAATGCTATCAAAGATGGAAAGACATTGACGCAAGAAGTTTTAATAGACACTCTCAACCCAATCATAACTGGATGGTCAAATTACCATCAAGGAGTGTCAGCCAAAGAAACATTCAACTTAATTGATTTTAAGATATGGAATATGCTTTGGAAATGGGCTAAGAGAAGACACCCCAAGAAATCAAGAACTTGGATTGCACATAAATATTGGCATACCAATGGAAAGAGGAATTGGGTATTTTCAACAAAGAAAAACCAACTTAAATTAATGATAGATAAAATGATAGTCAGACAATTTTGGCTATCCTTAGATAAAAACCCTTACACTGACACTGTATACTTTATTGAACGTAAATTCAATCAAGGTTCAAAAAAGCTATCAGGAAAGTTTAAGGCAGTATGGAAGAATCAAAAAGGCAAATGTCCGTTTTGTAATTTATTGATTGACATTAACAATGGTGGAGAGGAACGCCCTTTACATCATAAAAATGGAAACCATGACGATTACAGAACATCAAACTTAGCTTATGCACATGTACATTGTCATAGACAATATCATGCCAATAATCCAAAAATAACTGTTGCCCTAACGGGTTAAGAGATGCTTGAGCTGTATGAGTTCGAAAGTCTCACGTACAGTTCTTAGGCGAGAAAGAGGGAGTAATCCCTCTGACTTAGCCGAC
>NZ_JAGSOI010000123.1 GCF_023684405.1 Methanococcoides seepicolus
GATTAATATCTTTTACAAACCAAGGCGATGATAAACCAAGAGCAATTTGAAGGAGTTCTTTATCTTCCATAATGATTGAATTGGAAGGTATGAATATTAAATTACCCACTCAATGTTGATGAGATCCTAAAGCATTATATCTTTTATGGAGAAAGAGGATTAATAGGTTTGTATTACCCTCATAATTTTACCATTCTCACACTATGGAATGGTAACGTTATCGGACCAATGATTTGATTTAGATTAAACATTGCAATAATGTGTAATTTGATACTACTAACATTACAGAAATTTGCATAACTTGATTTGCAAAATACTTTTTTTGCCTGCATTTGAATGGCGGCACACATTCCATGATGTTTAAACTTTTTGGTTAATACATACCCCAATTCTTAAGGTATTATGTATCTTACTAAAAAAGAGAAGTTCGAATCTTGTCCCTCGCACAATCATTCGGTGTTAGGATTGTGTTTTGCATAAGTATGAATTTACCTAAAGAATTTCTAATATGTGTTTTACTTTGCCCAACTTTTAATTTAAGTGCAACTTTATTTTTTTTGATTTTTTGTAAACATTGTTAACTTTTGGAAAATGTTAGCTAATTAATTTGATATACTAGAATATCAATCATAATATACAAATCGATTTTTTTAATTGAATTGGAATATTTGGAGTGTAGGTATAAATGAAAACTAAAAATATCATAATAATTTGTTTTGCAATGGCTTTAGCTTTAATGACCATTGGAACAGCAGTAGCGGCTGGAGATCCTAATGTCTGCAGAGAGCTTCCAGCAAGTGCCAACCCAGGTGACAAAATAACCGTGATTCTGGACCTTACATTAGTTGGTGCAGATAAGACCGTCATCGAGGACAATGTACCTGCAGGATGGGTAGTAAGCAATCCATCTGATGGTGGATTTATCGTTGGTACAGATACAGTAGCTTGGATAGACCTAGATGCACCAGGTGACAACCAAATAACCTATGATGTCACAATCCCTGGAGATGCAGCACCGGGAACGTACACATTTGGTGGACAGTTCGACCTAGCGGTAGCAGCTCCTGGTGTCCAGCCAATCGACTGTGATACACAGATGGATATCGTTGCAGCACCAGCGATTTACATCGGTGATCTCGTATGGGAGGACCTTAACGGTAACGGTATCCAGGACGCAGGCGAGCCAGGCATTGCTGGTGTGACGGTCAGCCTCTATGACTGTGACGGCAACCTCCTTGATACAACAACAACGAATGCAACTGGAATGTACCAGTTCACCGGTCTTGCACCAGGTGACTACTATGTTGAGTTTGTGGCTTTAGTTGAATACATGTTCAGCCCACAGGATCAGGGTAATGACGATGCAATTGACAGTGATGCAGATCCGACCACAGGCCAGACTGGATGCACCAACCTTGAGTCGGGTGAGAACGATCTTACATGGGATGCAGGAATGTATATGATAGTTCCTGATATGATAGTTCCTGAACTCGATATTGATATCAAACCAGGTTCATTCCCAAATTCCATTAATATGAAAAGCAATGGTGTAATCGCAGTTGCAATATTGACTTCAGCCGACTTTGATGCACTCACTGTAGATGAATCTACTGTGAGGTTTGGTCCAGATGAGGCTGAACAATGCAAAAGAAGGGCAGCAATTGAAGATGTCGATGGAGATGGAGATCTGGATTTGGTGGTTCACTTTAGGGTCAAAGAAACTGGATTAGCTTTAGGGGATACTGAAGCAACTTTGACAGGTGAAACTTATGATGGTGTGTCCATTGAAGGCACCGACTCAGTAAGACTTCTTCATGCAGACTGATTCTGATTCAACATCAGAATCTATTTTTATTATTTCTTAATGGTTACAGAGATTGAGATTTTATAATCCAATCTATTATTATGAGAATCTGTCCAAATCGATCACCTTGTAGTAGATCCTACAGGAGTATTCGTAATTGAGACAAAGAATTGGAGTAATCGTTATACTCAATATGTCTTTAATGATGGATCTTATACTCCATATGACCAGATTCAGAGAAGTGGTTATCTTGTATATCGTTATTTAAACGTAACTATTCAGCCATCCTCACGTATTTGATATAAACTTAGAATACTCAACACAATTCCATCAGTGCTTGATATTGATTTTACCAAAAAACAATATACTATGCCTCTATTTTAGTCACTCCCTGAAATTCAACCTGGTTTTACCAGGCACGA
>NZ_JAGSOI010000124.1 GCF_023684405.1 Methanococcoides seepicolus
ACTGATAAATATCGTTTTTGATACTTCTGATTCCATGGATGAAAAAGAGAAGATAAAGATCACAACAGATGTTGTTCTCGCACTTCTCAAAGATGCGTATCAGAGAAGAGACAGGGTATCTCTTGTTACGTATAGCGGAAGGTCGGCAGAACTCGTGCTACCGTTCACTTCGTCCGTGGAATCTGCAAAGAGATATCTGGAAAAGGTACCTTTCGGAGGAACCACACCAATGGTCTCCGGCATACTCACAGGTGTCGAGACCATCCTTCAGGAATTGAAGCGCGAACCTTCAGCGGTCCCTATTATGATACTCGTGACAGATGGTACTGCCAACGTCCCATTGAACCGGGGCGGGAGTATAGAAAGGGAACTGCTACAGGTATGCAAGGGTTTTAACGATTACAGGATAAACATGCTTGTTGTCGATATCAGTAGGAATGGAAGTGACCTTGCACAAAAGCTGGCAGATGTTGCCTGCGGTAAATATTACCATCCAGTACTTTTAAGTAAAGAAACACTTTATTCTGCTATAAAAGGAGAGCGTGACGATCTGACAGATATTGCATCTTCTGCCTCTAATATTCGATGAGGCTGGGTCGTTACCCCCGGGACTGCGAACGCGGTCATTTTTTAAACATAAAAGGCAGGATAACATGTTAGAAGTTCTTCAGGAATCACTCCGTAAGGCACCCATTGTGATAAGAGGCGAATATCCGTATTTCATACACCCGATCTCAGATGGGGTTCCATCTCTTGAGCCGGAGCTGCTGGATGAGATCGCCGACCATATGATAGATATTGCGGGAAGCGATTACGACAGGATAGTTTCCATCGAAGCAATGGGAATTCCACTGGCAACGGTACTTTCAATGAAGACAGGAAAGCCCATGTCCATTGTCAGGAAAAGGCAATACGGACTTGAGGGCGAGGTAGTCCTTTCACAGAGCACGGGATATTCAAAAGGCGAGCTTTACATCAACGGAGTGAACAAGGGCGAGAATATCCTTGTTGTGGATGATGTTATCAGTACCGGCGGCACATTGAAAGCCCTTCTTCCGGCACTTGAGAAAATGGGGGCCGAGATCTGTAATGTTATCGTGGTCATCAGCAGAGGCGATGGTGCTGCAGAGATAAGCGATATGGGCTATAAGGTCGAGACACTTGTGAAGATAGATGTCGATATGAACGGGGTCTCTATTTTGGAGGTGGCCGGTGAGCAGCAGTGAGCCTTTCGATTTTCAGATAGACCATATCATTGGGATAATAAGGAAAGCGAGACCTGAGATTATCGGACTGCAATTCCCGGAGGGTTTTAAAAGGCGTGCTCCTGCTATTGCTTCAGAGATCAGCGAAGCTACCGGAGTGGAAATAATTATTTCTGCAAATCCTTGTTATGGTGCTTGTGACCTCGATATACCCATACTTGAAAATGTTGACCTGCTCTTCCATTTCGGACATGCTCAACTTGATGATAACAGGTATAGCGACAAGGTCATCTTTATAGAGACACGCTCCGATGCGGACGTCAAGGATGTTGTTCTCAAGGCCTTGGAGGAACTCCATGGGAAGAAAGTGGGACTTCTGACCACTGTACAGCATGTCCATAAGTTGCCGGAGGTCCGTGAGATCCTTGAGGCCAACGGCAAGGTCGTAGCCATAGGAAGAGGCGACAGTAAGATTGCATACTCCGGACAGGTGCTGGGATGCAATTTTTCGGTTGCTGACGACCTGGACTGTGAGGAGTTCCTGTATATTGGCAGTGGAGGGTTCCATCCGCTTGGGGTTTCGCTTGCTACCGGAAAGAGGGTCCTTATTGCAGACCCATTCTCGAAGGATGTGAGGGAGGTAGACCCGTCCCTTATCATGCGTCAGCGTAGTGCGGCCATTGCGAAGTCACTTGATGCCGAGTCTTTCGGGATCATTGTTTCCAGTAAACCAGGGCAATACAGAATGGAACTTGCCAGGGAACTTAAAGAACTTGCCGAGGAGAAGGGCAAGACCGCCTATATATTGATACTCGACCTCATCACCCCTGACCAGATGCTGCAGTTCAAAGTGGATGCTTTTGTGAGCACTGCATGTCCGCGACTTGCTGTGGATGAGGTGGGAAGGTTCTCCGCACCCATGCTCA
>NZ_JAGSOI010000125.1 GCF_023684405.1 Methanococcoides seepicolus
TAATCTCCACTGAATAGTTATACCCACAATCATGGCATTTGTAGCGTTGACGTCCATCGATTTTACCGTTCTTTTTATGATTGGAGCTCTTGCACCTGGGACAGTTCATGCATAAATATAGGTCCTAATAACATAAAAACTCTACTTAAATACCAATACCTAAATTTTTTTTTGTCATAACCCAAATCTTCAAGTACCTCTCGGGTTGTTTTTGGTGACTGAACCAAGCATTTTAAAATTATAATACCGAGTTGTTCGGATGACATGTTATAATAGATATTAGTATTAGCATATAGATATATCGAACTGATGAAAATATTTAATTATCGTAAGGCTAAGGAATTGTTACGATATATCGCACTAACAAACAGATTGTGCGATAAATTTTTTTAAATAGTTAAACGCATATCAGTATCTGAGGTTTAAAATATGTTAAACTTTGGAGAAAGGAAAATTAACAAAATTGGCGGTTCCTACATGGTAGCAATTCCCATAAGTTGGATACGATCAGTTGGTAACAACTTGAAAACAGTAAAAATTGAGGTAAACAAAAACAAAGAAATTGTAATTGCAGCCGGTATTATCCGACAAGATTCGACCGACCGCAATACCACACAATCTACGGAGATTATGCAACATGGATAATAACTCTATTTTTGATAAAGATTTTGCAGATGACTTCATGAACAAATACGGAGATGTTGTCGAACACTGGAAGAATCACAGAGATCCAATCAAAAGAGGATTTGCTGTTATGCTTAAAAGTGCTACAAATAAAGAGGTGTGGACAGTATGAAAAATATTATGCCATGCCTTGGTAATGAGAAATCGTTCTTTTCTAAACGTGGAAAGCTACAGATAAAGAAACTTGCAGAACAGATAATGGACTTGGACAGGTTCATCACATTTAAGGATACAAAGAAAATCTTCTACTACCGTAACGGTGTCTATGTTCCGGATGGTGAAGATGTCATCGCCAAGAACGTCCAGAACGTTTTAGGAGATGCATCTGCAAAACATCGTATTTCAGAGGTTGTCAACTACATAAAGGTGGAAACATTGATTCCACGATCACAGATTAATCATGATACCAAGCGTATTAATCTTCTTAACGGGGTCTATAACCTTGAAACTGATAAACTCGAGGAACACAATCCTAGCAATATCTCCATCGTCCAGATTCCCGTGACGTATGACCCTGAAGCTGTGTGTCCTAAGATCGAGCAATTCATGGAAGATGTACTGCGTCCGGAAGATGTAGCGGTTATGTACGAGTTTATTGGATACTGCCTGATACCTGACACGAGGATTGAGAAGTCTGTGATGTTACTCGGGAAAGGTGCAAACGGTAAGTCTGTATTGCTCTCCATGTTCGGTGAGTTCCTGGGAGATCAAAACACGAGTTGTGAATCACTTCACATGCTTGAAAAGGATCCTTATTCTCTTGCAGAGCTATATGGTAAGCATGCGAACATCTTCCCAGACCTTGCATCATCTGCTCTATACGAGCACAGTTCTTTCAAGATGTTAACGGGTAACGATGGGTGGATTAGAGCACAGCGGAAGTTCGAGCATCCGTTCAAATTCAAGAACACGGCCAGAATGATCTTCAGTGCAAATGATCTACCACCTGTGCCGGGGAATGATTTTGCGTATTTCAGGAGATGGATTTTTCTAGCATTCCCAAACCAGTTTGTTGGAGACAACTGTGATGGTGATATCCTCGCCAAAATAACTACAGAGGATGAGCTTTCGGGTCTTCTAAATCTTGTGATACCTGCATTAAAGAGGCTGCTTGAGATCGGTGAATACAGCTATGATCTATCTCTGGAGCAGGTCATGCAGATGTACAGAATCAATTCTGACCATATTGCTGCATTTGCTGATGAGTGTGTGGTATTTTCTGAGTCTGCTACAACTATAGTTAAAACCCCAAATTATTAGACTAATTCGTTATATAGACTGTTCCATGGTTAGACCTGAGGGGATCTTTATTGAACGGCATATGACCGTTGAAGAGTTAGACAAGCAGATAAAATTAGAGAA
>NZ_JAGSOI010000126.1 GCF_023684405.1 Methanococcoides seepicolus
TGAAGGATATAACAGCATAATTAGGCACTTTCTGGCAAGATTGAGAAGAAAGTCAAAGTGTTATACTAAGAGTCTTGAAATGCTGAAGTACTCTGTTCTTCTTTTGATGAAGTACAGAAATAAAGAGTTAGCTATGTTTAGTTAACAATGCCATAATTTGAATTTAATCTCTTTTAATTGATTCCAGTACTTTTTTGCCCTAATTTCCTCACCATATTTTCTTTTCAGGACAGAGAACATCGTTTCTACCAGATTTCTATTATGATACAGTTCCTCATCAAATTCCCATATCATTTTTCTACGGTACTTACCTTTGATCTTCTTTCTTTTCCTCTGTCTCAAAGGAATCATAGCTATTGATCCTAGTTTTTCTCTTGCAAGAGAATGTATGTCTTCAGAATCGTAACCCTTATCCATGACATAGTAACTTGATCTACGAGTTTTATGACATTGCTTTAGCAATGTCATTGCATGCTTTGAATAGTGTACAGGTTTACCTGAGATCTTAAAACCAGTGACAATAAACTTATTAGTATCAACAGAAATACTGGTTTTCAGGAAATATCTTCTTTTCTGTTCTGTTCTCCACGAATAATAGTAACTACAATGACCACTAGTAAATCCACTCGAATCAATGGCAGTTATCTCAATCTTTTCACCATGAGAATAAAAGAGTTTTAGTGTTTGTTGTAGCAATCCGCTGAAATAAACAGAGTTGAGTCTTGTAATGAATTTATGAAGTGTGTTCCAGATTGAAAATCTGGAACTCCCACTAAATCTATGATTTAATGGAATAGTAAAGTGTGGAACCGGTTTTAATCCAATTCTTGTTTTTACCTCATCCATTACTTCGACAAGTTCAACAATATCTCTATAATCTTCATTAAGGTACTCTTTCAATAAAACCAATGTCAATAGCTGATGTTGTGTATATTTTCTTTTGGAATACTTGCAACTATAGATCTGAAGGTGTGAGTTACCTGATACAGTTAGTGCTGTATCAACAAACTTTAAATATTTGTTAGACAAAACACATTCATCCCCTTTGTGTTTTCTGTGATAAGTAATACTCAGGGGATAATTCTTTTTAAAATTTTATGTGGAAATTAAATAGGAAAATAGGTTTTCTACAGAGCCGAAGTTCAAGTAATATAAAGCAAACCACTAAAATCTCGAAGATAATTTTGTGAGTATCCTCCGAAATTTGATGATGTGCCCTGCTCTTTCGAATCATACATTACCGTCCCCTGATCTCAAAACAACAGGAACAAGTCCATTGTATTCAGCAGCTGTCATTATCCTGACATGCATATCATCTGCTGTCTCCCATACCTTTGCAGTATGCTCTCTGTAAAGCGGATCTCTCAAAAGATGGTGGTCGTATATAATGAGATCTGGAGCACTTTCCCTGATGATCCTGATGAGGTTATTTATGGCCCGATCAAGGTTTGTCCTGCTGAGAAGATGACCTAAAAGGTAGGTTGCCGGACCATCCAGTATCAATATATCCGGATCTTCTTCAATGATCCATTGTGCATGGTCTTCAATGGTTGGTCCCTGCAGATCCGATGTATGAATTAATTTTTTACCCCCGTATTCTATGATGGTGGCGATCACCCATCCCATTGCAGAATATTCTATTCCATGGAAAAGGGGACGGCTGAAACGTACGCGGGTATCACCAACTTCAAATTCGGTTCCGTCTGAAAAATGCATGCTGGAAGATACCGGCTCCACCCATCTCCCAGTGGACCAGTGCTCCTGCATCTTCTAAAATCGTTTTCTCCAGGTAACTATTCAGCCTAATTATCGTCAATCCTGTATTCAACTCTAATACAAAAAATTAATTTGCAACCCTAAAATCAAACAATCGTTGGAACAAATGGCTTTCCATCGATTGCATCTTGAATAGCTTTCATCACAGAAAGTTGATTCTTCTTAACAGTAGAAATGTAGCT
>NZ_JAGSOI010000127.1 GCF_023684405.1 Methanococcoides seepicolus
AGCTGGAACAAAAATGAATCAATAGCCATTTTCAATTACTCCGTATTTTATTCAGAACAAATCCCCCGGCAATGAAGACCGCGAATACCACAAAGGGAAGAATATCCATAGGCGGTGCAGTGTATTGGGGGATGTTCATCTGTTTCGTTTTGATGTAAGCAGGAACAATAATGGCACCCATTAGATAGTAGATACCAAGGATCATCATGATGTTACCGAGCGTTTCGGGGGTCTTTTTCAGCATTTTGCACAGAAGGGAAGATGCAACCACAGAGATGAAGAACACAACACCCACAAGCAGCCCGATCAGGATTCCACTGACCTCAATATATGTTGCCAGAAGCATACAGGATATGAAGAGTGCTGTCAGGCAGACAGGACAGGGCAGGGAGATCACAAGGAATGTGCGATGAGAAACATCACAGCCACAGTTCCACTGTTTCTGGGTATAGATGCCTGCCCCGATCAGGAGCAAAGCAACCAGTACGTGAAGGGACATACCCATGCCCGCAATAAGGTCAAGATTTGACTGGTCCACATATCCTATGAGACTGCCTATAATTAGTGATAGGATAAAGTAGCTGCCTGCAATAGCAAGGATCTCTTTCGTGCTGCGATTCGAAAAGCCACAGCCTATCCCGGTCTTAACACCAAACAGAAGAATTGCTAACAGTATTCCCACAACGGTGAGAAGTACCATGTTCATTCACAAGCACCTCCTATAAAAACTAAAGTTTTGTTTACAATGTATGTTATTAACGCCATGTGTGCCATCCAAATTGATAATCTTCGAGTCCTATTAAATCAAATATAATTGTTTATTGATTGGACAAGCTTAATTGAGTGAAATCAATAAAACATTATCATATATATATACATCTGTCCTTTTTAAATAATGCACATATACTTTTTTGATATTATTATGGCATATAATACATACACAAGTAAGCTTTTTGAGAAACTTCACATGAAAATATTTTTACGACAATATAGACCAGACCAAATCAAATCAAAAAATGAAGTTACATCACACCATAACAGCAAGAATATTTATGCATAAATCATTACAAGACCTTGGATTAATATGATAGAAGTTGTGACGAAATTATTTGTGAGAGAAATATCATCAAAATAGAGTATCATAAATGACCATATCCTCAAATCCATTCCCCGTTTTTATTAATCACCATTGACAGAACTAGTCGTCACAATGAATTTCGAGGCTAAAGGAAAAATCTCCGAATTTTTATAACTTGTGTTTTTTTAACGATAGTGATGCACTCGAGAAAATGTAAAATTTTCAAAGATTATGGAGGATTCACAGGTGAACAAACATCAGATTCAACTCCACACCAGTACGGACACTGGGTGCCCACTTTACTGAACAACCTGATTTGATAGACATTGCAATACGAGAATGCATCCTTTTTGGTTGTTTTGAAGGGTATTATGATGAACATAATGCGAAGAATGGGCCTTATAAACATCTTCTTCCTTATTGATATGATTATTTTGAAATACTTTATGAAGATAAATATATAATAGCTTATAATGACAGCCTTCAATCAAAAATTATAGATGATATAGACGAAGAATGAAATTTTATATAGAGCAGTTTATGCTTCAATTAATTGCTTCATGATAAAAATGAAAATAAAAACAGCGTGAAAATATGTATGACGAGCCGTCGGGGGGAGCAAGTTCTCGGGTCCAACACACTTCATTATAGTCAAACACCCAACATTTTGGACTTCTGTTTTTCACTAAGAAACTTTTCAATCCATCTCTTTGCAAAGCTAATTTTTGATGAGCACTCCATAAATTTCTCATGTATTAAATCCCGCATATGATCAATATCGATAATGAACT
>NZ_JAGSOI010000128.1 GCF_023684405.1 Methanococcoides seepicolus
GGATTGAAAGGACTCCACTCAGGAAGTACATCCTTTCCTGATACTTCTTTCAGGATCTTTGCGATATCATCTCTTTTGATGAGGGCTGCCTTGATGGCTTCGACAAACCTTCCGCTCTTGTAAAGCTCATCTGCACGATATACCTTAGGGTGTATTCCCAGTTTCTCAAGACCTTCAAGGAAAGGTGTGAGGAAGTGCTCTGCGTAGCTCTTACATTCTCCGCATGGACATGGGATCTCGGAAATTGGTTTTCCCACATGTTCTGCATAGCTTTCAGGGAGGAACGGGTAGACCTTACGGAGAGGGTCGTAATTATCTGCAATGTAGATGAACTCGGATTCGAGTCCTGCATCGTTCATTGCCCTGTAAGCTGCATCAGCTGTTACGACCTCTCTCATATTCCCTATATGGATGTGACCGGAGGGGGTAATTCCGGTGGATACCAGATGTTTATTGCCATTTTTTGCTGCTTCTTCAGCAATAACATCTGCCCAGTGTGTAATTTCAGTCATTTTGATCACCGATAATAAGATAATTGATGTAAAATTGGATTTCAATATTATAAGTTTTGGTTTTTAGTCGATGATTTCCGTTACGATTTCTTCAAGGTCACAGAAGTTCGA
Organism: Methanococcoides seepicolus; assembly: GCF_023684405.1. GTDB lineage: Archaea > Halobacteriota > Methanosarcinia > Methanosarcinales > Methanosarcinaceae > Methanococcoides > Methanococcoides seepicolus. Next base: position 624 of record NZ_JAGSOI010000128.1, read on the forward strand.
CCAGAAATTGTAGGCTCCTGCATTGATGAACACCATCTCGTCACCGATCTTTGGTTCATCCTTTAAGTAAACACGATACCTGAACAGGTCCATGGAACAGGGTGTGCAACCTTTCACAACATAGGGTTCTCCACTATCGTTGCCGACCTCTCCTTCAATTCGAAGTTTCACGGGAACCAGGATCGCATCCATGTCGCTGTTATATACAGATGCGTTCACTATGATGTTGTTATCATATACTCCTGTTATGTGGCTCACAAGTTTCCCTGCAGGTGCGGCTATGAACCTGCCCGGTTCTATCATGAGCTTGATGTTCTTTTCATGAAGCCATTCCCGAAGTTCGGATATGCGTCTGAATATTCCGTTTATGACATCAACATTGGTGTTGGCATATTCTGAAGGTAGCCCTCCTCCGATGTTCAGTATGTCGATGGCTTCCAGTGTTCCTTCTGTGAGCGCATCCTCTATCTCAGGCCGGATCTTCCATTCGTTCACGTTCTGTGTTTTCCTGTGGAAGTGAACCCCAAGCTTTTCGATGTTCTTGTTACCTTTAAGCTGAGCTATCCTTTTGTTGATGGTGTCCGAGCTCATTCCGAAAACGAAGTAACGTTCAGTGCGTATGGAGTGTTCCTTGAGCTTGAGGCGTAACAATAATGTGATCTTCCAGTCGGTATCATCGACTGTAGAAAGCAATGTGTCGAGGTCGAACTCGTTATCAACTGCAAAGGAACGGATGCCTTTTTCGTAAAGCTCCCTTATCATCTCAGGTGTCCATGCCTGTGCCAGGAACAATACCCTTGACATGTCTTCTGTGTGCTTCAGCTCGTTTGGCATGTGGACACTCAGTAGTCCATCGGTCTCAGCTTCGATCAACGGGCTGACCTTTGGGTTCGTCTTTGAGCTGAATGCGACAATATCCGCTACGTCCTTGACCTTGCTGTACTGCTCAAGTATTATCTTTTTTGAAAGGATGAATCTCGGTGCAGATACGGTGCTGTTCATTTTACCACTCCGCTGCTTCTGTTCTCCTGTAGCCCTTTAAGCAGACCATCGGCTGCCAGTTCATCAAGTGCCCTTATCATTGCCAGAGGGAAGGTTATGCTCACATCTCCTATTACCGTGGCAACATCACTTTCGTCCTTGACCTTTCCCCATGATTTTGCTTCATTGGTGTTAGCTCCCGACATGCTTCCTGAGGTGCGGTGAGCAGTTGTCATATATACTGCATATTCAGCACCTCC
>NZ_JAGSOI010000129.1 GCF_023684405.1 Methanococcoides seepicolus
AGTTCATTATCGATATTGATCATATGCGGGATTTAATACATGAGAAATTTATGGAGTGCTCATCAAAAATTAGCTTTGCAAAGAGATGGATTGAAAAGTTTCTTAGTGAAAAACAGAAGTCCAAAATGTTGGGTGTTTGACTATAATGTACATTTGTAATTCTTTAATATCTGTCAAAATAGATAGGAATGTAAATTAAAAAAATAGTGTTGGACAATATGTATTGTCCTTAATTAGGGGATTGAGGTTATGTATGAAATCAATGTGAAAATGTATTTGCAAACGCATTCGATTCAAAAAGGTGTGGATGAGCCTTTATAATGTCGGAAATATCTACATCTTCGCTGAATTTAGCACCACAAAGTGTTTTTGCTTTCGAAAGTTGTTCTTTTTCGAGTGATGAAAGTATAGCACCTTCAAGATTTGCATCAGTAAGGTCAGCTCCTTCAAGATGTACCTTAAAAAGGTCAGCTCTCTCAAGATGTGCACCTATAAGGTAAGCTCCTTCAAGATGTGCACCTATAAGGCAAGCTCCTTCAAGATGTGCACCTATAAGGTAAGCTCCTTTAAGATGTGCACCTTTAAGGTCAGCTTCTTCAAGGTCTGCCTTAATAAGTTTAGCATTTTCAAGATGTGCACCCCAAAGGCTAGTTTCTTTACCTTTAAGGTGAGCATCACGAAGGTCAGCATCTTCAAGATGAACATCATGGAGGTTAGCTCCTTCAAGGTGTGCATCACAAAGGTTAGCTCCTTCAAGATGTGCACCCCAAAGGTTAGCTTCTTCAAGATGTGCACCAGCTAAATTTACTCCCTTTAAATTATACCTCTCTAAATAAACTCCTTTCAGGTTTGTGTTTCTTAGATCCAAACTTCCATATTCACTATCAGATTCATGGTGTAAACGGTTTCCAAGGATGGTACAAACAGTTTGAATATCAGTCCCGACCTTTTCCAGCGGCTGATAATTTAGTAAAGGTGAATTGAGCCTAACATAACTTGCCAAGATTTCCATGATTGGCCAATAATCCTTATTAGACTCTTTACTAATTCTTTCAAGAGCATATATCCCACCCAATCGAATTTCTGCTTTCGAATTTCCTAACTGATCAATTGCACGAGTGAAACGTTCTGTAATCTGTCCTTCGCGGGCAATTTGCAGTTCTTCTTCTGCAATATTCATGCGGTTATGAGTAACTTGCAGACTGTCTTCTGCAAATTTCATGCGTTTATGAGTAATAAGAAGACCAAGTACTACAGCAATACCGCCTGCGATTTGAGCACCTGTTGCACGTATTTTATTTTTCATGTCGATAAGCTCAATATCGGAAACAGTTCCTTGTAAAGAAGCAACTTCAATTTCAGGATAAATATAGATGATTATTATGAAGAACATCAATAAATCTAATAATACAAAAAATCCAACATACTTGTTATAAAATGATTCTGCCCAATCGGAAATATTCAGCTTAGACATATCAAAGAAATAGGTTTCGATGTATAAAATACTTTTTAACCCAAACTTCAGATATCTTCCCATCACTTTATTACTGACATTTATGTGTATTTCGTCAATTCGCTTATTCTGTCAAAATAGAAAGGAATGTACATACTAACAAAAGAGAAGGAGAGAAGAGGGAATTATCTGGAATTAACGTGTAACTCACTCTTCTCACTTACATAATATATGTGATCAATACCCAATAATCATTGGATTGCAATTACT
>NZ_JAGSOI010000013.1:0-11403 GCF_023684405.1 Methanococcoides seepicolus
TTCCAACGATTGTTTGATTTTAGGGTTGCAAATTAATTTTTTGTATTATAGTCAGTCATACAAGATTGACGATAGGTAGGCTGAATAGTTACCTTATTTTAATACCTAATCTTGGGGGATCTAATCTTCCTCCCTTTCCATTCATTTTTTTATAATTATACCAATAATTATATACTGTACTCCATTATCGCGTTACATTGATGTACCAAAACTGTATGTACTCCCCATGAAAAAAATCGTGATAATTGATTATGGGCTTGGCAATCTTCGCAGTGTTCAGAAAGGGCTGGAACATGCGGGTGCGGAAGTGCTCATCTCAAAGGACCCTGCGGACATTGAAACTGCCGATGGTGTCATTCTTCCTGGGGTGGGTGCCTTTTCCGATGCAATGAAGAACATCGTTCCTTTCTTGGGTTCCATAACTGATTATGTGGCATCAGGTAAGCCGGTTCTCGGAATATGTCTGGGGATGCAAATGCTTATGACAAGTTCCGAGGAAGGGGGTCTTACAGAAGGACTGGACCTTGTTCCGGGAAATGTTGTGAGGTTTCCCCGATCTGAGTTGAAGGTCCCTCAAATGGGCTGGAACTCTCTGATAATCGAACAGGACCATCCATTCTATGAAGGTGTGCCCAATGGGGCTTTCGTATATTTTGTACATTCCTATTATGTTGATACCGATGCATCCCACACGCTTGCATCATGTGATTACGGGATAGACTTTGCTGCATCGGTAGTGAATTCGGCAGGTAATGTCATAGGGACACAGTTCCATCCTGAAAAAAGTGGCGATATTGGTTTGAAAATGCTCAAGAACTTTGTAAACATGTGCTGATAAGGAGCGATCGTATGGATATAGAAGGTTATGCAAGAAAAGGACTTCGAAATAATGATCCCGGGCTTGAAGACAAGTTGACAGAAAGGATACTCGAGATCAAGAACACATCTAAAAAACACGCCCGCAATCTTGCAAAAGCAGCGATAGTGGAAGCAAAGGCGACCTTGAATGTCGAAGGGGATGTACTGACATCAACTGTCTCAGGGGTGACCATGGGTGAATTCGGTGTGGGTTCCCGGGGACTGGGAGATTTCTATGCGCACGAAAAGATCGCTGAGGTCATCGGTAAGACCAGTGCTGCGGTGGACACGTCCCACCTCGATGATTCCGGAGCTGTCCTGAACGAAAAGGGCGATGGTTACATCATTGTAACTATAGATGGTATTCATTCCCGATTGAGCGATTTTCCTTTCCTTGCAGGTTTCCACGTAGCCCGTGCATCCCTGCGTGATGTCTATGCCATGGGTTCCCGACCGGTTGCTCTCTTATCCGATATCCATGTTGCCGATGATGGGGATGTGGCAAAGATATTCGACCACATTGCAGGCATAACCACAGTATCGGAACTTACCGGTATCCCTCTTGTTACCGGAAGTACATTGCGAATTGGTGGAGATATGGACATCGGCGAGCGTATGACCGGTGGTGTTGGTGCGGTGGGTACATCCACTGAACTGACCTCCCGTGTGCAGACACAGGTCGGAGATGTCATATTGATGAGCGAAGGTGCAGGTGGGGGGACCGTTTCCACAGCAGCGCTCTATTATGAAATGCACGATGTGGTTGAGGAAACTATAAACATCAAGTTCCTGGATGCATGTGAGGCTCTGATAGCGTCTGGTCTTACCAAACACGTCCATGCAATGACCGATGTGACCAATGGCGGTATTCGCGGTGATGCAAAGGAGATCTCAAGAACAGCTGGCGTGAAACTTGTCTTTGATGAATCGAAGATGCGTCCCCTTGTCAATCCGAAGGTCCTTGCGATGCTGGAAAAGCTGGAGATCGACTATCTTGGTGTATCCCTGGATGCTCTGCTTGTGATCGCTCCGCCGGAATATGCGGAACAGATCATTCAGGTGGTAAAGGACGTAGGCGTTGATATCGATATCATTGGTGAGATCGTGGAAGGCAGCGGTGCCGAGATAGTTATTGATGGCAAGGTATGTGATTTCACTCCTCGTTTCAGGGAATCCGCTTACACTCCTATCAAGAAGATGATCGGTGAAGAAGAGCCCAGGGACTTTGAAGAAATGAAAGAAGCGATCGACAAAGCTGCAAAAGAAGCTTCGGAGAAAAAGAAAAAGGTTATGGAAATGATAAGAGGAAAGTGAGTATCACTCTCCCTCCTCTTCTACTTTTTTAACAATAAAGAGAGGTCCCTGTACATCAGTGATCACCACTTTATTTCCATCACTGATATCCTCTTTTACTTTTGCTTTCCAGTATTCTCCTTTGTACCTGACAAACCCTTCTTCTCCTGCTTTGATGTCCTCTATGGCGTTTGCCGTCTCGCCTGTAGGGTCTTCGCCGATCACCGGTTTTTTGTGTCTGACCTCGAGCACTTTATAGAAGACGAACACAAAAAGGATACCCATTACTATTGTAGGGGTAACTATTGCGATTATCATCGACCGCTGTACATCAGCAGGAGTGTACCATCTGGGGAAGTCCATGGGTACCAGGAAGATACTTCCGGCGATCAGGCATACAAGTCCGGCAATCCCAAAGATACCGAATCCAGGCGCCTGCAATTCGAGAACGAACAGTATCACCCCGAGCAATATAAGGAAAATGGCTGCGATATTAACATCGAATCCCATGCCCACAAGGCCCAGTGATATTGCAACAACTCCAAATATCTCTGCACCTGCTCCGGGATTTGAAATGCCGATCACGATGCCGTATATACCGAGCATAATGAGAAGTGAGGAAATGATCGGATCCGATATAATGTCCATAAAGCTCAATCTCAGGGACGGTCTATAGTTCTCAATCGCAGCACCTTTGGTGTTCAGTACCTTTCCTTTGATAGTCTGGCCATCCACCTGCTCAAGAAGATCATCAATATCAGATGCAACATACTCGATAACTCCTGCTTCCAATGCTTCTTCCGCATTCAGGTTCAGATTTTCCGTAATGAACTTCTCTGCAGTTGTTTCATTGCGACCGTGCTGTTTTGCTTTTGTTTTTGCAAGTTTCACGAGTGCATTTACTATCTTATCGTCCTCGATAGGTTCTATACCTTGAGGTGTCACTGATACCGGTTGGGCAGAACCGATAATAGTATGTGGTGCCATTGCTGCAACGTCCGTCCCAAGCAATATCAGTGTCCCGGCAGACCACGCTTTTGTTCCTTCTGGATATACATACCCTATTACCGGTATATTCGTCCCGTCAATAGCTTCGATTATCTTGAGGGTCTCATCAACCCCTCCGCCAGGGGTGTTGAGGGTGATGACAAGAGCTTCGTATCCAGTTTGTTCTGCTATCTGCAATGCATCTATTACAATATCATCTGCTACTGGTGTGATCGAATCGGAGATCTCCAGTACCAGAACCGTCTGTTCCGCAGACGCACCTGAGGGTATTAGAAGCAGTAACAATACCAAAAAAAAGAAAAAAATAATAGGTGATCCTTTGTTCAACATCATATCACCTTTATCTGCTTTATTTCTTCTCGAATGCTTTTGATAGTGCAGCTATCTCTGCGGTGTTCGTGGAGTTTGAGATCACAATTAGGTTCTTTTCACGTGCAACTTCAGCAATTGTCTGCAACTCTCTCAACTTAAGTGCTGCGGGCACGTCCTGATAGAGCTGTGCTGCCTGCTTCATCTTCTCTGCAGCCAAGAATTCTCCTTCGGAGAGAATGATACGTGCACGCTTTTCCCTTTCTGCTTCTGCCTGTTTTGCAATAGCACGTAGCATTGTCTCATCAATGCTTACATCCCTGAGGGTCACAGCGGCGACCTTGATACCCCATGGATCTGTAGAAACATCAAGCAATTCCTGTATATCCTTGTTGATGGTCTCACGTTCGGAAAGCACGTCATCGAGCTCGATCTGACCGATAACATCCCTGAGTGTTGTCTGTGAAAGCATTGCAGTTGCGAATTTGTAGTTCTCAACTTCAGTAACAGCTGCAGCAGGCTTAATGACCTTGTAGTAAACAACCGCATCAACAGCGATCGTGACATTGTCCTTTGTAATGACAGCCTGCTTTGGTACATCGATGGTTACCACACGAAGATCGATCTTTACGACAGAATCAATGATAGGGATGATCAGGAACAGGCCCGGACCTTTTACGCCACTGAGCCTTCCTAACCTGAAAATAACAACCCTTTCGTATTCTTTTACCATCTTAAGTGCTTGTGACAAGATGATAACTGTAATGACAAGTATAGGTATAATGTAGTCTTCTATCATGTTTCACTTCTCCCAAATTAAATGGAAGAGACTGTGATAAAAAACTATTGCTTGTGGTAATCCAATGTTACGCAAAGACATAAATCTAACATAAACAATTAAGACTTGATACAAATGAGAGATGAGTGTAACGAATGTGGAGGAAAGGGATACGAGGTCCTTTCTACTGAAAAATGTTCTGAATGCAAAGGTTCAGGAAAAATAAAATCCGTAAATCTGATGGATCTTTCTCAAAAGGATGTGAAAAATTTCCTGAATGAGGGTTCAGTATGTTCCAAATGCGGTGGAAGCGGAGAAATCGAAGTAAGAAAACAATGTCCTGCATGTAATGGTAAGGGCGCTTCTTACAGATGTGATGTCTGTGACAAGCCTATTGACGGACCCATAGATGGCAAGGAAACTTGTATTTCCTGCGGCAAGATCGAGATCGTACATGTTCTGGACAATTCCTGCAATCAGGATGAGCTGGAAGTGGGTAAGATGTACCTTGCTAAAGTAAATAATCATGCGGACTTTGGTGTATTCGTTGATCTGAATTCCAATTTACGTGGTCTGATCCATTCAAGCAATCTCAACATCAAGCTTGAAGAAAAAGCCCCGGTGATCGTGCAGGTAAAAGAGATCAGACGTGACGGTAAAATGGATCTTATCCCCCGGGTTATCAAAGATTATCAGATAGTAGAGGTTGAGAAGAGCATCTCTATAAGAAGATCGACCGAACTTGGCAGTTTTACTGGTAAACTTGTAAAGATCGAAGGTGAGGTAATTCAGGTAAAGCAGACCGCAGGTCCTACTATCTTCACAATTTCCGATGAAGACGGGCTTATTTCCTGTGCTGCTTTTGAGAGTGCCGGTACACGTGCTTATCCGGAGATCGATGCAGACATGATAATTACCGCAACCGGTGAAGTTACCTCCCGTGGTGACAGGCTCCAGTTGGAGGTCAGAAGCATGAAACATCTGACCGGTGAAAAAGAAGTAGCTGTCAAGAAGCGCATCGATGAGGTCATTGATCAGAGGGCTGAGCCTTCCGACATTGAGTTCCTTGTTGAGAGCGAGATCCTTGAAAAGCTTCGACCTGCAATGCGTAAGGTCGCAAAGGAGATCAAGAGAGCTATTATAAGGTCAAAACCTATCCTTTTACGTCACCATGCCGATGCTGATGGAATGACCGCGGCAGTAGCTATCGAAAAGGCTATCCTCCCCATGATAAGGGAAGTGAACGGTCCTGATGCAGAATATCACTATTACAAGAGAGCACCCTCAAAGGCTCCATTCTATGAACTTCCAGATGTCACCAAGGATATATCCTTTGCACTTGAGGATGCTGCAAGACACGGACAGAAACTTCCACTGGTCGTAATGGTGGACAACGGTTCCACAGAAGAGGACGTTCCAGCGATGAGGCAGGCACAGGTCTATGGTATCGACATGGTCGTAGTTGATCACCACCATCCCGATGAGATCGTTGACCAGTATCTGCTCGGTCATGTGAATCCTGCTCACGTAGGCGGAGATTTCGGTATGACCGCAGGAATGTTGGCCACGGAAGTTGCCCGTATGATAAACCCGGATGTGACAGATGTGATCAAACATCTTCCTGCTATTGCTGCAGTGGGTGACCGTTCTGAAGCACCGGAAGCTGAAGTTTACAAGCAGCTTGTAGCTGACAGGTATTCTCTGCAGGACCTCAAAGAGATGGCACTGGCACTTGATTTTGAAGCATACTGGCTCAAGTTCGCTAGTGGTAGGGGTATCGTTGATGACCTGATGGACCTTGGGGACCACACGAGGCACAACAATATCGTGAAACTGTTATGTGAGCAGGCAAATGCCATGATCTCAGAACAGCTTGATGCATGTATGCCGAATGTGAAGTCGGAGGATCTGCCCAACACTGCTGTACTGAACGTGCTGGATGTCGAGAACTACGCTCACAAGTTCACATTCCCGGCACCAGGCAAGACCTCCGGTGAAGTGCATGACCGCATGTGTCAGAAACTCGAAGGAAGGCCGGTAATTACCATCGGTTACGGTCCTGACTTTGCAGTGATACGCTCAAAAGGAGTTCTGATGAACATTCCACAGATGGTTCGTGAACTTCACGAAGAGATCGTAGGCGCTGGTGTGAATGGTGGCGGACACCTTGTAGTTGGAAGTATCAAGTTCGTAGAAGGCATGCGCACCGAAGTACTTTCCAAACTGGTCGAAAAGATCGGTTCAGTGGGTGTAGAGTGAAACCTCTCATCCATTTCTTATTTTGAAACAAAAAAGAAAAGGGAACTTTCCCTTTTTAATCTACACGTGTGATACGGACCAGTGAGCTCATAGGCACATTGGCGATCATATCAGCATTCATCTTGTCAACGATAACTGCAACTGCGATCGGGGTTGCACCAACCTCACGAAGCTGTTCAGCAACGTCTGTAACAGTAGCTCCTGATGAGACCACATCGTCCACGATGATGCACTTCTTTCCCTCGACATCAGCGAAATTCCGGCTAAAGATGCCCCTTTGATGTGTCTTCTCTTTCTGGTCATCATAGTCATGGAAGATAGCGAAATCTATCTCCAGTTCTTCGGCCATCATGGTGGCGATGGGTATCCCACTGAGTCCTATTCCTATGACCAGATCAGCATCTTGTTGTGTCTTTTCCAGTGTCTCTATCACCATATCACAAAGCGCCTGTGAGATGCATCTTAGTCTGTATGAACTCTGTCCGACACTGTTCCATGTGACAGAAATATCCTTTGGTGCAGGTGCTGCAACATCTTTCTTTGAGCGTGTCAAAAGCCATGTGACCGTTTCCCTGGACACGTTTAGCTCATTTGCGATCTGGCCTGTAACAAGGCCATTTGACTGCAATTCAACCGCTTTTAGGATCAATTCTTCTATGTTCTTCATATTATATCCCAGCTGAAATATTAATTAGTTTTAACCTTTTAAAATAGTTATAGTACATCTCTATGGTTATAGTTTTCTTTTCCTGACCTTTTTCAAAAGGGATCCGCAGACTGGGCAATCATCTCCCTCATCAAATTTGCGATAGCATGCAGTACATTTCTTTCCCCATACCAGTACATCCTTTATTTTTTTCTGGCTGATGGGCTTAACTTCAATACCAAGTACTGAAGCCATGTTCTGTACCGCATAGTCATCTGTGAGAAGGACCCCGTTCTCCTTGTATTCAAGAGCCTTCGTTAGAATGTCTATATCTGTGGATGAGAGCTCTTCAACATCCCTCGTCTTTTTCGCAATCGAAAGTACCTCTTTGCGAATCTGCGGGTCAGGTGTTTCAATTCTTGTACCTGTCTCACAAGCGATCTCAAATCGCATCATGGCTTCCCGGCTCTTCATTTCGTCCTTCACAGAAGGTACAGTGATGAACAGCGATGTGTCGCCATCATATCCATAGATGAAAACTGCGGAATCTGTAATATAGAATGTCATGTTCGTATGGTCTCAAGCCAGTTTTATAATGTAGATATTTCTTCAGGCTTATAAGTATAGCTATTACCATTTAATCCGATGACGGTAACATGATGTCTACACCAGTGTCCCTTATTTCAAATTTCCTTATTCCTTTGTCATGATGGCTTCTGTGCATTTTCATGACAGTTATGGTTTTGTCGATATGGTCTTCTTCCTCTTTTAATGAAAGCAGTACTGAAGTATCCATTCCATAATCTTCGATATAATGCATTCCATTAATGGTATCCGGCCTTTGTGCGAACATTGAGGTGACGCCATTTGATCTGAACATCTCTGAAAGTAGTTTGATATGGTCCTTTGCATCCAGAGGTGTCATGAGGTCGGAGAATACGTTCACATCGTCTACAAAAATACGTTTGATGTTCTCTTTTTTGATAATGGTACGTAATTGTATGGCATGTTCTCCGGCTTCAAGGGCTGACATGCTGGTGCAGACAACTTTTATGGCACCGGAACTTACAAGGTCCCTTATATCATGACCAATGGAGCTTGCATTCGTAAGGGCTTGTTCTTCGGACTCTATAAATGAAACTATCATTCCAGGTTCCTCAGCCCTTGCTCCTTCTGCAATGAACTGTGTTCCAATGGTGGTTTTCCCGGTACCGGGACCTCCGGTGACAAGGGTTGAAGTGCCTCTGATAACACCATTTTTGGTCATTATGTCAAGCCCTTTTATACCGGTTGAGACACGGTCTGTAAAATGGGGTATCTCCATTTCGGTCAGTTCCTGTCGGTGAAGTATAATACCTTCTTCAGTTATTGAAAATGGATGTTTTCCACTTATGTAGCCTTGTCCTCTGAGCTTTAAGACCTCGAGGTGGTGTACTCGACGTTTGTTGGCTTCATCATTGGAAAGATAGATAATGCCATCTGCTACGTGGCTCAGGTCACTTTTCAGGAGCTCGTCTCCGGTGAACTCTCCGATCGCTATGACCAGAGCATCCCATTTTTTCATACGCAGGAAAAGGTCATAGTAGAAACGTCGTTTTGCTTCTTCATCAAGAGTGCTTCCGATGGTCGTTATTGGGTCAATGACAATTCGGTCGGGTTTTATTTTTTCAATGGATTCTTCCAGATTCCACATGAAGGTGTATATCCCTTTATCAAGGGTCTCGGTGCCGATGGGGATGTAGTTCATGGATCCGGAGGAAAGCAGGGAGATATTGTAGAAATTCAGCTTTGACATGAATTTATTGACCATTGAAATTGGTTCATTCAATGATGTAACATACATGCATTTCTCATTTTTTTCAGCGGCGTTGAAAATGGATTGCATTGCAAGTGTGGTCTTTCCAGAACCTGCTGGACCTGTTACCAGGATCGCAGAGGGCTTTGGGAACCCGCCTTTTAAAATTGTATCAAGGGCATGTATCTCCAAATTCATTTGTTTCATTATAGCACCTGCTGAATATATTTATATAAATATTCTCTCTACTATATTTAAGACTATGTTCGCTCATTTTTGAAAAAAGTTTAACAGGAAATCTAAATATGTACTGTGAATATAGTAGAGAGCACTATCATATACACAAATACTCGATCATCATCTGGACCTTGGTACTATGGATATTATAAAAGCAAAAGATATCATCATTGATTTTATTGGGAAGAAACTGGAAGGGACGGGAATTGAAGGTGCTGTTGTAGGTATAAGCGGCGGCATCGATTCTGCACTGGTGGCATACCTGTCCGTCGAAGCGTTGGGTGCTGAGAACGTTCTTGGTATACACATGCCTGAAGCTTCAACCCCTGAGTCTGAGATCGAGGATGCTAAAAAGGTCGCAGAAGCTCTTGGTATTGACATTAAGGTGGTAGACATCACCAATGTCCTTGAAAGCTACAGATCATCAATGCCGGATATCGAAGATACATCTGCTTATGTCGATGGTAACCTTAAGGCAAGGATAAGGATGTCCATGCTCTACTACTATGCTAACATGCTTGGTAGAGTAGTGATGGGGACCGGTAACAAGAGTGAGATATTACTTGGTTATTTCACAAAATATGGTGATGGCGGGGTTGATATGGAACCCATAGGCGATCTTTACAAGACCGAAGTATGGGAAATGTCAAAGATTCTGGGTGTCCCGGAGAGCATTCTGGAAAAAGCACCATCTGCAGGACTCTGGGAGGGTCAGACCGATGAAGATGACCTTGGTGTTTCTTATGAGACCATCGATAAAGTGCTTCAGCCAATTCTTGCAGGGGAGGGGCAGGAACGCGTGCATCTGAAACTCGGGGTTCCAATGGAGGATATCAATTCCATTCTGCTACGTGTTAGGAGCAATCTTCACAAAAGAGCGATTCCCCCGATAGCACACCTTGATGACCTTCGTGATGACTGGTTATCTTGATGGGAACACTTTCCCATTCTTTTCGCTCTCTTTTTCCTGGCATCTGACAAGGGGTTTTGCAAGGTGTCTTCTTGCACAGGGTGGAACTTCATACATTCCTGTCTCTATCCCTCTTTTGACCTCGACAAGTTCAGGTAGATCTGCTTTAGTGCCACATTTCTTGCAACGGTAACCCTGCCCCTTTCCTGCGGATTTCATCCTTTTTCCACATTCGGAACATGTAGGATTGACCGACTCTTGTTCCTGGACCAGGCTTATTATATTCAGCTTTTCGATGTTCAGAGTGTTGTTCTTCACACTTCCTGAGAACACTATCCTGTCCCCGGGCAGGAATTTGCGTACCAATTCGCGGAAGTTCTTGGTAGGTTCGTAGGCTGCACAGTCCATCTCATCTCCTTCATCGTCACGAACTGAAAAGATCGTATGTCCTCCCCTTATCGTTTCCGGTCGAGTATCCACTGTTGCTTCAATGGTATAGGAGTGCATGTCCTTTATGTCTGCTATCCTCTCCACTGGAATAAGGTGCAGGTCAGTTCCCTGATCGGTCTTATAGATCGCATATCTTTCAACAGGTTCCGAAATTATCATCCGGGATGTTATGGTGACAGGCTCAATGCCATTTCCTCGAACTCCAAAAAGAACGGGATCTCCTGCATGGGGTATGCATACCACTGCATTGTTCGCAATATCGACTGTGTCCCATGTATTCGGGTAGGTCGCAAGGTCTGCTTCCTTCACACTTTCCTCATCGACCTGCCGTTTCGTTCCCCATGCACCCTTTTCGCGATATGCAAGATATTCATAAGTATGATCCCATCCCGGGTTCAGCATGGCTCCGCAGGCAGCAAGAGCACCGATAAGTCCTCTTCCATTCTTCCATCCTCTTGAAGGCAGGTCCAAGTTAGCGATAAGGTTCTTTGCATCATCTATCTGCAATACCTCACGCACCGCTTTCAGGAAAAATTCGCCGAGCTTTTCTTTAACTTTCTCAGATCGGTCCTCGGGTATGAACACCACTCCGGGATTTGTCATCTCACTCTGCAGTTCAGAAAGTTCATCAACCCTTGAGATGACATGTTCCATTACTTTTTCCGGTTCTGATGTTGTTATTTCAAAAGCGGTTGAAGCATTACCACGGGTCTTATAGGGAATAGTAGGATTGAGGCGTATAAGTATAGGGCTTCCTCTGATGGTTCCGTATTCTTTCAGCTCGTCCATCAATATTGCACAAAGATAGGTGGTGCACATTCCTTCTCTGGAATCGGTATCGTCTATACTTATTATCATGG
>NZ_JAGSOI010000013.1:11413-45435 GCF_023684405.1 Methanococcoides seepicolus
GGTATCCTTTTCGCGATATGCAAGATATTCATAAGTATGATCCCATCCCGGGTTCAGCATGGCTCCGCAGGCAGCAAGAGCACCGATAAGTCCTCTTCCATTCTTCCATCCTCTTGAAGGCAGGTCCAAGTTAGCGATAAGGTTCTTTGCATCATCTATCTGCAATACCTCACGCACCGCTTTCAGGAAAAATTCGCCGAGCTCTTCTTTAACTTTCTCAGATCGGTCTTCGGGTATGAACACCACTCCGGGATTTGTCATCTCGCTCTGCAGTTCAGAAAGTTCGTCGACCCTTGAGATGACATGTTCCATTACTTTTTCCGGTTCTGATGTTGTTATTTCAAAAGCGGTTGAAGCATTGCCCCTGGTCTTATAGGGAATAGTAGGATTGAGGCGTATAAGTATAGGGCTTCCTCTGATATTTCCGTATTCTTTCAGCTCGTCCATCAATATTGCACAAAGATAGGTGGTGCACATTCCTTCTCTGGAATCGGTATCGTCTATACTTATTATCATGGTCTTTCAATCTGTGTTCGTTCATATACTAACAAATACATTTATATAGATGTGCAAACAATGGCTTTATTGTAATGACAAAGGATATTCTGATACATCAGATAATTGAAGTATTGGAACGCGCCGGTTTCATGGTGTCGAATCAATGTAATATCAGGCCCCGTAGTTTTGACCTCGCTGCACGTCAGGGTAATACGCTCCTATTCTGCAAGGTCTTATACAATATTGACGGTCTGAACGAAGAAACGGCCCGTGAAATGAAATCTCTGGCAAAATACCTGAATGGCTATCCCATACTCATAGGTGCAAAAACACGCGACCAGCTGCTTGAGGATAGCGTAGTTTATATGAGATATGATATTCCTGCATTGAGTATACAGACACTTTACGATTATTTTGTAGAAAATGTACCTCCGCTTGTATCCGCAGCACCCGGAGGTTTGTATGTATCCATTGACGGGGATGTGCTCAAGGAAGCGAGGATGAACATATCGATGTCTCTGGGGGCTCTTGCTTCCGAGTTGGGTGTATCCAGACGTACTATAAGCAAGTATGAAGAAGGTAAGATGGATGCATCTATTGATATTGTGCTTCATCTGGAGGAGATACTGGATATGGCACTTGCAAAGTCCATCGATATACTCCGCAGTTTTGAGAAAGAATTGGACCCTGCAACTGTGAATGAAGATACCTCTGAAAGGAAAACACCGCCTAATGACAATATCCTGAACCTTATATACACTCTGGGGTATGATGTCCTTTCAACGAACCAAGCTCCGTTCAAGGCGGTTTCAAAGGATACTTCCAGTACTTTCCTGACAGGGGTTAGTGAATACAGCAATGCAATGGTCAAACGTGCTCATTTGATGAGCAGCATCTCCAATGTCATCGAGACCCAATCCGTTTTCATTATCGAGGGTAAGAGCAGGTATAAGTCTGTTGAGGACACCGTACTTATCGAAAGGGATGAGCTCAATAATATCGCAGATGCGGATGACCTTGATACTCTTATTCATGAAAGGTCCAAGCGGCATAAAGGGGAATGAACTTTTTTGAGTTCCCTTCTTAATATGATCGAATGTTTTTCTGTAACAATATGTTGAGTGTTTGGATATATAAGCCCAAAACTCTAATATATAGCAATCCCGTATGATGTGAGCAATGACTCTCAATATTGCAGTTCTTGTATCTGGACGTGGTTCAAATCTACAGTCCATTATCGATAATATTGAAAATGGCTACATCCCGAATGCTGCTATCAAGGTCGTTATCAGTGACAAGGGAGATGCCTATGCACTTGAGAGGGCAGAAGCACATGGTATTGTTCCTGTTTTTGTGGACCCTTCCGCTTTTGGGGATAAAAAAGGCTACGAGGATAAGATCCTGGAGGTTCTTGGTAAATATGATACCAACCTTGTCCTCCTTGCAGGATACATGCGTATTCTAGGCAGCAGGATAATTGGGAAATACCGGAACAGTATAATGAACATCCATCCGGCTTTGTTACCTTCTTTCATGGGACTTCATGCACAGAAGCAGACGTTGGATTATGGTGTGAAGGTTGCAGGGTGTACAGTTCATTTCGTTGATGAGGGAATGGACACCGGCCCGATAGTTCTTCAGAGATGCGTGCCTGTACTTGAAGGAGATGACGAGGATTCCCTTGCAGAGCGTATCCTTGAGCAGGAACATAAGATATATCCTGAAGCCGTGAAACTGTTCGTTGAGAACAGGCTTGTGGTGGATGGCAGAAGAGTATCGGTCATATGATCGGTATGATATAATTAATATCAGGCACTCATATCACATTATCAATTTCATACAATCACATCACTTAACAATTGATCAATTAAAACTATAATTTTTAAGGAACGATATAATATGTCTTACATTTCAGAGATTGACCCGGAAATTGCCAATGCATTGTCATTGGAGGCACAGCGTCAGGATTTCAAGTTGAACTTGATCGCTTCAGAGAACTACACCAGCCGTGCTGTTATGGAAGCACAGGGCTCCATCATGACCAACAAGTACGCAGAAGGATATTCAGGAAAGCGTTACTATGGTGGCTGTGATTTTGTCGATATGGCAGAGGACCTTGCGATCTCAAGAGCAAAGCAGATCTTCGGTGCAGAGCATGTAAATGTCCAGCCTCATTCAGGCTCAGGGGCTAACATGGCTGTTTATTTCTCTGTTCTCAAGCCAGGCGACAAGATCATGTCAATGGACCTTTCCCATGGTGGTCACCTTTCCCATGGAAGTCCTGTGAGCTTTTCAGGTCAGCTTTACAACATCGTTCCATACGGTGTTTCCCAGGAGACCGAGATGCTTGATTACAATGAGCTCATGGAAATGGCAAAGAAAGAGATGCCACAGATGATCGTTGTTGGGGCATCTGCATATTCACGTATCATCGATTTCAAGGCATTCAGGGAGATCGCAGACGAGGTAGGAGCATACCTGCTCGCAGATGTTGCTCACATTGCAGGCCTTATCGCTGCTGGTGTACACCCAAATCCATTCCCATATGCTGACTTTGTGACAACTACCACTCACAAGACCCTTCGTGGTCCAAGGGGTGGAATGGTAATGTGCAAGGAAGAGTACGCAAAAGCTATCAACAAGTCCGTCTTCCCGGGAATACAGGGCGGTCCTCTCATGCACATCATTGCTGCAAAGGCAGTTGCGTTCAAGGAAGCATTGAGCGACAATTTCAGGAAGGACCAGGAACAGACCGTAAAGAACGCAAAAGCACTTTGTGCAGCGCTTCAGGACAGGGATTTCGAGATAGTTTCCGATGGTACTGACAACCACCTTATGTTATTGAACCTCAACCAGTACGACCTTACAGGAAAGGACGCAGAGGTTGTTATGAGCAAGGCAGGTATCGTCATCAACAAGAACACCATTCCGTTCGAGACAAGAGGTCCTTTCATTACCAGTGGTCTCAGGGCAGGTACTCCTGCTTCAACAACCCGTGGAATGAAGGAATCTGAAATGGAAGAGATCGCAGACTTCTTCAAGACCGTCATTGACAACAGGGACAACGATACAGTTCTCGAATCCGTCAATGCGGATGTTCAGGAACTTTGCAGCCGTTTCCCTATCTACGAGCACCTCGGATAATTTATTGGATAATAGAAGGTGATCTTCAATGCCTGATACTGATAAATCAAAGATCATTGATGGACGGGCCATCGCAAAGAAAGTGGAAGCTGAAGTGAAAGCTGATATCGAGAAGCTGATAAGCGAAAAAGGAGTAACTCCCGGGCTTTCAGCCATACTCGTGGGTGAAGATCCTGCATCAAAGATGTACGTGAGGCTGAAACACAAGGCATGTGAGCGTGTCGGTATCTTCGCAGAGGATCAGCATCTTCCTGAGGATATCACTCAGGAGGAACTTCTTGATGTTATCAGTTCACTGAACGCAAGGAAGGATATCCACGGTATCCTCCTGCAACTGCCATTGCCTAAACATCTTAATGAGCAGGAAGCAATGAACGCCATCGATCCTGCAAAGGATGCGGACGGTTTCCATCCTTTCAATATGGGGCAGTTGCTTATCGGGATCGAAGGGCTTGTGCCATGCACTCCCAAGGGAATTATCCGTGCTCTTGAGGAATACGGTGTCGAGATACAGGGTAAACATGCGGTAATTGTCGGGCATAGCAATGTCGTGGGAAAACCCATGGCTGCAATGCTTGTGAATAGGAATGCGACCGTGAGCATCTGTCATGTGTTCACTGAGGATGTCACGAAGTTCACCAGAGATGCAGATATCCTTGTTGTCGCTACGGGTGTTAAACATCTCATCAAAGAGGATATGGTCAAGGAAGGGGCTGTTATCTTCGATGTGGGTATCACCGAAGAGAATGGCAAGGTCTACGGAGATGTTGATTTTGAGAATGTCATCAACAAGGCATCCCGCGTGACCCCTGTTCCGGGTGGCGTTGGGCCGGTGACCATTGCAACCCTAATGCAGCATGTCCTTATGTCCGCTCAGAAGACTGCCTAAGAGGCAGTCTGTACCTTTCTTTTCTCTTTTTCAGTCGAATTATATATAATCGATGAAAACTCATAATTGTTGGTTATACAATGGTCGTTGATGTTGACATATGTGGCTTGAAGGTAGGTGATGAGCACCCCGTACGCTTAATGGGTGTTATAAACCTAAGCCGCGAATCCTTTTACAAGGGCTCCGTAGTTGATACGGATTCTCTTCTTGATGTTGCTCATAAGATGATGGATGATGGTGCAACAATTATTGACCTTGGTGCACGGTCAACATGGCCGCTTGCTGATCCCATCACAAAGGAAGTGGAATGTGCTCGCCTTCTTCCTGCACTGGAACTTTTGAAGGACAACGTTGATGCTATGATCTCGGTGGATACCGTGTTTGCAGATATTGCGGAAAAGGCCATTGAAAGTGGTGCAGATGTGGTGAACGATGTCGCAGGTTTTGCAACCGATGGCGGCATGCTTGATGTAGTCGCTGAACATGGCTGTCCCGCAGTTGTGATGGCAGCGGGCAAACTTCCCGGTGATCCGCTGGGTATGGATGCTATCATGCAGTCCCTTGACGATATTCTCATTCGTTCTGAAGAACGTGGCATCGATACAGATCAGCTCATACTGGACCCTGCCATCGGTAAATGGGTGCCGGAAAAATCCGCGATGTATGACCTTGAGACCATCGACCAGTTCGAACGCCTGAAAGTCTTCGAGAAACCCCTGCTTGCAGCGATTTCACGCAAGTCCTTCATTGGTGATCTGCTCAACAAGCCTGCAGCTGAGCGCCTTTATGGAAGTCTGGCAGCAGCCGCGATCGTTGTGCAGAAAGGTGCACACATCATTCGTACTCACGATGTTGCAGAAACAGTTGATGTGGTTCAAATTGCAGCCGCTGTACGAAGCAGACAACCCATTGTGGAAGAAAGCGGTTTCAAGGTCAGCGTTCTGGACATTACCTGTCCCGACGATGCAGCTCTTTCCATGCGAAATATAGGTGTTACCGGCACAGGTTCCAAGATAATGAAGAACAAGACGGTATCCCGTGTGCTGCGTATCAGTAATATCACAACCACAGAGGCGCTGATAATCAAACAGGAGATCCTTGCAAGGGGTGGGGATGCAGCACTGGAAAGGGATGCGGTTTCTCATGAGACCGAAAGGACCGATGTCATTGTCATTGGTACATTGCTACAGGTAAGAAAACTTGCAGATAAGCTTGAGTGTCAGGCAAGGAACCTTCCGCTTATCTCAAAGATGATAAAGGATGCACTGAATCAGGGATCGGACCTCGAATACCGTTATTCTTTGTAAAGGCAAAAAAATAATAACACTATGATAACAACTCAATTTTTATTATATCCAAATGTGCCTGAT
This sequence comes from Methanococcoides seepicolus, assembly GCF_023684405.1. Lineage (GTDB taxonomy): Archaea > Halobacteriota > Methanosarcinia > Methanosarcinales > Methanosarcinaceae > Methanococcoides > Methanococcoides seepicolus. Next base: position 17,315 of record NZ_JAGSOI010000013.1, read on the forward strand.
AAAAGAGCCCTCTTCCAGTATTGTTCTCTTTCAATGATAATTTTATCATCTGTTTTCATCGAGCGATATTCTAAAATAGAAAACTGGAAGTTTTTCCTTGCATAATCAATACCATTTTCTTTGATCAATTTTGTAAGTTCATCATTCCATTATTTTTATCCACTATCAGATATACTCCATTGATGTTCTTTAGCGCAGCCATCCAGTCTCTTTTATTTGTTCGCTTTTGAATGTCTGCTTCTTTTCCTTTCATCATTTCCTTTGCTTCGGTTTATTGATGTGTTAAGAGCTTGTAGATTTATTGTAGAATCAGATCCACCTTTTGATTTTGGCTTTATGTGGTCCACATCCCACCCCATCTTGGAGTCTTTCCCATGTGAAGCTTTATACATTGTTTTTCCATACGGATCTTTTCGGTATTTGTTGGGGTCTTTTCCTTTTATTTTCTTTGCCTTTTCCCAAACAGCTTCTTTTTTGTTGTTATTCACCATTGTTATTCACCAGTCTGTAAACTATCATTATTAAAATCAAAGAATATTTATCATCATGCATGTATTAATTCAAAAAATATAAAAATTTCCACTAGTAGGGGTTTGAATTACAATCAGCACCAATTATTCAAGCTTTAAGTTATTCTTCTTAATGTGTCTCTTGTGACAAAATGCTCTAATGAGAAGTTTATTTCCCTTTTTATCGAATCCTTTTACCAACAACTTTATTCATTCTTTGTTGTCTATATATGAAAAGCTCTAAGCACAAAAATTACCGTTATCAGTGATACAAAATGATAATCTCATCTTCCAAACCTTTCAATGAGATCCTTGAAATGCTCATGGACAAGGATGCCGTTTATATTATAGGGTGCAGCGTCTGTGCCGCCAAACAGCACGTAGGCGGTGAGCCCGAGGTCGCAGAGATGGTATCTCTCCTTTCTGATGCCGGAATAAACGTTATCGGGGGAGTCGTTGCAAAGGCCGCATGCAGTGTCCGCTCCTGCGAGTATCTTATGGAGCTTGCCCCGAACATCAAAGATGCTACTGCTGTTCTGGTAATGGCATGTGGCAGCGGTACTTCCAACATTGCACGCTTTGTGGACGTGGATGTTTATCCTGCCAACAACACCGATTCGCTGGGTGCTATGACAGGAGACAAGGTCATCCATCATCTGTGTGCCATGTGTGGTCAGTGTACGATTGCCGATTTTGGTGGCATCTGTCCCACAGCACAGTGTCCCAAGGAATTGCTTAACGGTCCGTGTGGCGGTTCAATGGAAGGCAAGTGCGAGGTAGATCCCGAAAAGGATTGCGCGTGGGAATTGATATATGAGCGTCTTGAGAGGATCGGCAGGCTGGACCTTCTGGAAGAGGTTCGGGATGCCAAGGATAGATTGGTGAAGTGAGTTCTTTTTTTGTAATTTGATGTGGGTTATTGTTGATCGGTTTCAAAGTAGGATGTCGGACAAGTCTTCTGATTTCTGCCACATCTTTCCTGTAAAAACAGGATATTCCTATGTATTCAACTGTTCACTTTCAGTTCGATGATATGGCCAGAGAATATTTATAATGTGACTTGGTTAGAACATAATGCAACATCATAAAGATGTTAGTGGGGGTTCAGCTAGTCTTGACGGAATAACTGAAGCCCCGTGCCCGGAGGAGAAGATATTGAAGAATCAAGATCATCTTATTGGAGACCTCTTATAGGTGGAATAAAAATAACACGTATATTGAATGTAGGTTCTACATTGTCCTTTGCAGCTGTTGACGATAATGGAAATGAAGGATATGTAATGTCAGGACATGCTGCACTTAATGCAGGAGGAATTGGAGGAAACATATACCAGTACTTACTTCCAGTTGGAGATGTCACTGACATAGGTGGATATTATTCAGATGCAGCTTGGGTAGAATATAGCAATGTAGATCCATCAATATATTATACAGATAGCAATGTTGTAAAGGATGTATATGATCAGACTGATCCATTATTGGGCAGCATGGTCTATAAGTCTGGAAAAGAAAGCGGTTTGACATCAGGTGTTGTTACAGCTAAGTACCAAACTCAGCCTAGCCAAAGTTTTGGAACCCTTTATAAGCAATTTAGTGCAACATACAATTCAGATGATGGGGACAGTGGAGGACCTGTGTTCATAACAACACCCACTGGTAAAGTGGTTCTACATGGTGTGCATCGAGGACGTTACAATGGATACGCTTCATTTTCACCAATCAGTGGAGTGATGAATGACTTAGATGTAACGCCAATACATGCTTAAGGAGTAATAGACAGTCAATAGTCAAATTATTTTAAAAATGATTTGGCTATTGCTTTTTTATAGTACAAAATTCTTACAGAAGTTTTACTTATCATTATAACCACATAGTAAATTTCCCGGTTGTGAGCAAATGACAAATTTTTTAAAAAACACAGGTATTATGCTTTTAATTATTTTGCTATTGTTTGGGTATTCAAATGCTGCAGCTAATGAAACACAAAATATAAAAAATCTCAAATTACCAGATTACGGTCCCCATATTTTTAAAGAAGTTCAAAATGAGCCTGAGTTTATATCTGTACGCGGAAAAATGCCCACAATTATTGATAATAAAGAGAAACTTGAATGGACTGACAAACTTGTTCAATGTTCCATAAACAACAAAGAAATGGACAAATACTATTCCGCATCTGGAGGTCCGGTACTAAGTTTTGGGACTAGCATTAATGGTTATTTAGAAGTAGGCTGCAACTCAGCCACACCAGAACAGATAAATGAGTCAGTTATCAATGAAATTTACCAGGTAATAGACGAGCAATGTGAAAAAGAGGGAGTAGCTGATGTTCCAGTTGTCTTTATATGGACAGAAATGGCAACTGAGGAAACTCCTGGTTTCGCTTCAATAATGCTTATTTTGTCCATGTTGCTCTTAGTCAAAATAAGAAAATAAAAAACATTTATATTAAGACAATCCAAAAACCAAGAAAAGTTCTCTTAATATCTCTTTCCTCTTTTATATTTTCACATGAATTTCTCCTCATAAACCAGCTGCACCACCGTAGAGCAGATATCTGTAGTTGAAATTGATGGTTCAGGAGTATTTACATCATTAGTAATTGATGCATTACAAGGAGCTGCTGCTGATATTCAAGGTCGTATAACCCCTGGTAGTGTTTATGCATATGTAGACTCAGCATTAGGAGCATGGGACCAAAGACCCGTATTTAAAACAAATATATCCAGATTTATTCCTTTAAGGACTGTAAATCCAAAAATACCTCTTGAAATACTCAGAAAAACCACTGATTATTTCCCAGAACCTGAAGATGAATTTTATCTTGACCCCACATATGAATTTACCGAAGAATCTAAAATTGATGCAAATTCCCAGATTTACAAACATCTTCAGAAATATGAATCAGAAGGGCTTGTAAAACCAGTTGGAGAAGAACATATGTATTATGCAGCAATTAACTCAAAGTCCTGTAGATTAACAGCAACTGCTCATCACTATTGGACACTTGTTAAAGAAAACAAAATCTAATCTTATTTCACAAGTTCCCCTTTACCTGCTATTCAATGTCAGTACTTCGCTAATTTCTATCAGCATGAAATAATGTCATTCGATAGCTATATATGCGGCGAAAACGCCGCCATACGCAGCAGGCAGCCGGTCGTGGAAGAGAACGGCTTCGAGGTAAGTGTGCTGGACATCACAAACCCTGATGATGCAGCTCTTGCGATGCGGAATATCGGTGTGACAGGTACGGGTTCCACTATCATGAAGAACAATACCGTGAACCGTGTACTGAGGATCAATAACATCACCACCACCACCGAGGCCCTGATAATAAAGCAGGAAATCCTGGCACGTGGCGAGGATGCAGCGCTTGAACGTGATGCTGTCTCTCATGAGACCGAGGAGACCGATGTCATTGTAATGGGCACATTCCTCCAGGTCAGAAAACTTACCGATAAGCTCGAATGCCAGGCAAGAAACCTTCCGCTGATATCAAAGATGATCAAAGAAGCATTAAAACAGGAATCCGATGTGGAATACTGCTATCTGAGGTAATCATGATAATCTCATCTTCCAAACCCTTTAGCGAGATCCTTGGGATGCTGATGGACAAAGAGGCCGTTTTTATTGTAGGCTGCAGTGTATGCGCTGCCAAGCAGCATGTTGGAGGAGAGCCGGAGGTCGAGGAAATATCCTCTTACCTTAAAGAGGCCGGAGTAAACGTTGTCGGTGGGATTGTTGCAAAAGCCGCATGCAGTGTCCGGTCCTGCGAGTACCTTCAGGAACTTGCTCCGAACATCGGTGATGCTACTGCTGTTCTTGTAATGGCATGTGGTAGCGGCACTTCGAACATTGCAGGCTTTGTGGATGTGGATGTTTATCCTGCCAACAACACCGAATCACTGGGTGCCATGACAGGAGATAAGGTAATCCATCATCTGTGTGCCATGTGTGGTCAGTGTACAATTGCCGATTTTGGTGGCATCTGTCCCACAGCACAATGCCCGAAGGAATTGCTTAACGGTCCGTGTGGCGGTTCAATGGAAGGCAAGTGCGAGGTAGATCCCGAAAAGGATTGCGCGTGGGAATTGATATATGAGCGTCTTGAGAGGATAGGTCGGCTGGATCTGCTGGATGAGGTCCGGGATGCCAAGGATCGGCTGGTGAAGTGAGTTTTCCCAGTCTTTCTGTAATCGGAGATGCTTTTTGTTGGTCGACTTCAGAGTTGGATATCGATCATTTTCCTGAATTTCTACCACATCTTTTCTGTAAAAACAGGATATTCCTGTGTATTCAACTGTTCACTTTCAGTTGGATGATATGGCCAGAGAATATTTATAATGTGATTTAGTTAAGACATAATGCAACATCGTAAAGATGTTAGTGGGGATTCAGCCAGTCTTGACGGAATAACTGAAGCCCCGTGCCCGGAGGCAGGGTTATACTTTGCTGTTTGTACTATATAAGCGTAGCTTCGCCTCTGGAGAAATAAATGAGGTATATATTATGAAAAATATGCTAAAGATAAGCTTGAGCATAATGATTATAAGCATTATGTTCACTGGTTTCGCATGGGCGGGATCATCCGATTCCAGCCAAGATGAATATTTTGAAGAAGAATACTATTTCCCGGATTACGGGTCAATCGCATTTGATTCGCTGGAAAAAGATTCGAATGTGCTTGAAAGTCGAGGAACCGTTCCTGGAATTACAGAGGATAAAGAAAAACTGGACTGGTTAGATACAATTTGGGAGTGCATTAATAATTCGGAAAAAGAACTTCATCCATACATGAAAGAAAATGGGGGTCCATTGACTGGGTTCGGTGTTAACTATGGAGGATATCTATTTGTAGAGTTCGATGAGGAGATAAAGGATATTAATAAATCTACAATTGACAATTTCTACAACATAATAGATGCAAATGCAAAAAAAGCAGAATTATCTGATATTCCAGTAGTTTTCAGAAAAGGAGAAAAAGTGCATCTTGATTCACGTACTACACTATGGGATGATATGATTGGCGGGATTAAAATAAACCACAAGGACCCATCAACTGGCTTATGGTATAAGTCAACATTATCATTTGCTGCAGAAGATAGTAATGGCAATAAAGGATTTGTTATGTCAGGGCATGCCGCAATGGGTGCCGGTGGTGTTGGAGGAGACATCTATCAAGGTGGAAGGAAAGTAGGGGATGTAACTTATCTCACAGGTCACTTTGCAGATGCTGCATGGGTGGAAGCCAATAATGTCAACGCTGAGATTTATTACGATGACGTTGATGATGTTAGAGGTGTCCACGGTTATTATCCTGATGATGTATCCGTAGGTTCTACAGTTTATGTTTCAGGAATAACCACTGGTTATACGTCTGGTTGTGTAACAGATAGATATAAGAATAAAAACAGCGCGACTTTTGGAACTCTTTATGATCAATTCATTGCAGATTACCCCTGTGCTAGTGGGGATAGTGGAGCTCCTGTTTTTAAAATGTATGGAAATGAAGTGGTAATTGCTGGTGTACACTGGGGACACACTGACACAGAATCCTTTTTCTCACCAATGAGTGGTGTTATTTTGGATTTAGATGTAACCCCTCTGACAACTTAAATGAATGGATTTTTTTAACATGTTTGCTGAATTACAAATCGTAATTTGGCACATTATTTTTAATAATTATGACTAAATTATTTAATGTAAAATAGAAGTAATTTGTTGTATGATAACAATATATTACTGATTACCGGGGACCATGAAATGCTAAAGAGAAAAGAAATTGGTAAAATTTTAATGCTTGTACTATTAGTTTCTTTTTTATCATTAGATTCTGCAAGTGCTGCTGATGATGAATTAAATGATTTTGAAGATACTGATGGAATCTCTGATTTAAATAACTCTAGTTCTTATTTTGGAGAATATATGGCTGATCCATTGTTCATAGCCAGCAGAGGAGCTTTCCCTGAAACAATTGACCAGGAATGGAAAAATTCTGGTACTGATTGTTGGATTTCTATACACAATATGGGACCATCATATTTAGATCCGTGTATAAAAAGCTCCATGTCTGACAAGAATCGATTAACAATAGTGGAATTGTATCCTGTTTGTCAGGGAAAGATAAATGAGTCAAAAATTGATGAAATATATCAGACAATAAACAAACACTTTGAACATGAGAGTATCAGTGAGATGCCTGTGGTCTTTATGTGGGCACAGGATGATGAAGATATGCCGCTTCCCGATTATGGTCCGGAGATCTTTGAGGAGGCTAAAAGTGATCCATCGTTTATAGCTGCCTACGGGACAATGCCCGTAATCAGGCAGGAAATTGAAAAAAGAGAATGGACGAATTTACTTTCTACTTACAGCCGCAACAATAAGGAAGTTCTCCAGTTTTTCGCTGAGTTTGATGGGCCTGTACTAAGTTATGGGACTAGCATCAACGGATATCTGAGGGTGGGTCTGGACTTAGAAAACCCGGAAAAAGTAAATGCGTCTGTAATTGATGAAATATATCAGACGATAAACAAACCTTTTGAAGAGGAAGCAGGCATAAATGAAGTGCCAGTACTGTTTGAATGGGAGGGACGTGCTGTTGAAGACATAGCTTTAGACACCCCTCCATTATCAGATGAAGAGGATATTTGTGTGATAGATGATGATGGAAATGTTATAACCTATACAAAGGATGAAGCATACTTCGACGAAGATGGAAATCTTGTGATCATAGGCAATGAAACAATACAAGAAGAAAACGGGACAAACAAGCAAACACCAGGTTTCACCTCAATAATGCTCATTATCGGACTGTTGTTATCGGCAATGCATAGAAAATGATGGGTTTTGGCTCATCTGCAAAACCAAAAAGGAACATTACGATGATGGGAATATTCATTCTGGTGTTCTTTGATACATGCCATTATGCATTCGGAATTGCGTAGAATTGATACTGATAATCTCATACTGGACCCTGCCATCGGTAAATGGGTGCCGGAGAAATCAGCGATGTATGACCTTGAGACCATCGACCAGTTCGAACGCCTGAAGGTGTTCGAGAAACCCCTGCTTGCAGCCATTTCACGCAAGTCTTTCATCGGTGATCTGCTCAACAAGCCCGCAACTGAGCGTCTGTACGGAAGTCTGGCGGCAGCCGCCATTGTTGTGCAGAAAGGGGCTCATATCATCCGTACACATGATGTTGCAGAGACATTTGACGTTGTGCAAATAGCGGCTGCTGTTCGAAGCAGGCAGCCCGTTGTGGAAGAGAATGGTTTCGAGGTCAGCGTTCTGGACATTCCCTATCCCTATGATGCGGCTCTTTCCATGCGAAATATAGGTGTTACAGGCACAGGGTCCAAGATAATGAAGAACAAGACGGTGTCCCGTGTGCTGCGTATCAGTAATATTACGACCACAGAGGCATTAATAATCAAGCAGGAGATCCTTGCAAGAGGTGGGGATGCAGCACTGGAAAGGGATGCGGTTTCCCATGAGACCGAGAAGACCGATGTCATTGTCATTGGTACGTTGCTACAGGTAAGAAAGCTTGCAGATAAGCTCGAGTGTCAGGCAAGGAACCTTCCCCTTATCTCAAGGATGATAAAGGATGCACTGAAGCAGGAATCGGACATTGAATTCCGTTATTTGAGGGAATCATGATAATCTCATCTTCCAAACCTTTCAATGAGGTCCTTGAAATGCTGATGGACAAGGATGCCGTTTATATTATCGGGTGCAGTGTCTGTGCTGCCAAACAGCACGTAGGCGGGGAGCCTGAGGTCGAGGAAATGTCCTCTCGCCTTAAAGAGGCCGGAGTAAACGTTGTCGGTGGAATTGTTGCAAAGGCAGCATGCAGCGTTCGCTCACTTGAATATCTTGAGGAAATTGCACCGAACATCGGAGATGCTACTGCTGTTCTGGTAATGGCATGTGGCAGCGGTACTTCGAACATTGCACGGTTTGTGGACGTGGATGTTTATCCTGCCAACAACACCGATTCGCTGGGTGCTATGGCCGGAGATAAGGTCATCCATCATCTGTGTGCCATGTGTGGTCAGTGTACGATCGCCGATTTTGGGGGCATCTGTCCCACAGCACAGTGCCCCAAGGAGTTGCTTAACGGTCCTTGTGGCGGTTCAATGGACGGCAAGTGTGAGGTCGATCCCGAAAAGGATTGCGTGTGGGAATTGATCTATGAACGTCTTGAGAGGATAGGCAGGCTGGATCTGTTGGATGAGGTTCGGGATGCCAAGGATAGGCTGGTGAAGTGAGTTCTTTTTTTGTCATTTCGATGTGGGTTATTGTTGATCGGTTTCAAAGTAGGATGTCGGACAAGTCTTCTGATTTCTGCCACATCTTTCCTGTAAAAACAGGATATTCCTGTGTATTCAACTGTTCACTTTCAGTTCGATGATATGGCCAGAGAATATTTATAATGTGACTTGGTTAGAACATAATGCAACATCGTAAAGATGTTAGTGGGGATTCAGCCAGTCTTGACGGAATAACTGAAGCCCCGTGCCCGGAGGCAGGGTTATACTTTGCTGTTTGTACTATATAAGCGTAGCTTTGCTTCTGGAGTAAATAAATAGGAGATAAAGTAAATGAAAACAAATACAAAACCAATACTACACATTTTGTTAATATGTGTATTTTTAGTTGGAATGTCATTTGCGGGGACAGCTGCTCCAAATGAGGACAAAGAAGAAAAGAATTTACCTGAATTTGGGCGCAACATCCATGAAAAATTAGAAAAGGACACAAAAGTAATAAAAGTAAATGGAACAATTCCCGAAATAAAATATGAAAAAGAGAAAAGGAAGTGGCTTGATAAATTAGATAAGAATGGAAAGAAAGTGAACAAAGAAATGCTTCAATATATGCAACCAAATGGTCCATTAGTTTCTTGTGGTTACAATTACCAAGGATATTTGGTTGTTGATATATTGGAAGGATCTGAAATTGACGAATCTATGATTGACGACATATATGAAATATATAACAAACAAGCCAAAAAAGATGGAATCAAGGAAGTGCCAGTTGTATTTCAATATTCTCCACAAATTGAGGTAACATCACGAAGTAGTACGTGGAATCCACTTATTGGAGGAATAAAAGTTGAAAGAAATGGTGCCTCATCAACTCTTGGATTTGCAGTGAGAGACAAAACTACACATGACGAGGGATTCTTGGTTGCAGGCCACAGTGCTCTGGCTGCGGGTGGAATTGGAAGTATGTTCTATCAACCTTATGTAGATGCATCTAAAGAAATAGGAACCGTAGATATACTTACATTTAAGTATGCGGATGCAGCTTTCATAGAGGATGATAAAAGAAATGTTGACAACAAAATTTATTACAAAGATACTGACCAATTAATGGACGTTACTTCTTCTGAAGAGCCAGAGGTTGGAGATTATGTTAAAATATCAGGAGTAGCATCGGGCCTTTCTGGTAGTGGTCGTGTAACAGATGTTAATCATATTACAGCCTACCTAGGTTATCCCAAATTGTATGACCAATGTAAAGCGCTTTACAACTCTCAGGGCGGAGATAGCGGATCACCTGTGTTCGATGAAACTAGCACCTCCACAGTCGCTATATATGGAATACATAGTGGAAGTGCTACAGACGGATCCTACGCACTTTTTTCCCCAGTAAGTGGAATTGCTGAAGATTTAAATGTAGAACCTCTTATAAATTAAAGTGTTGTCTTAAATAGACAACACATTTATTTTTTATATTTTCCAGAAGGAAGCGATGTAGTGTTAATGAGGTACATTCCATGATTATAAAAGTTTTAATTCTAACAACTGCGGTTCTAATATTCGTTACACCTATGACGTATGCTGATGCCAAGAATCTTGATTTTGAAAACAAGACCACAATTGAAATACTAATCGAAGATATGGCAGTTCAAAATGTATCCGTAAGCTCAAATGCTGTAAGAAGTCTTGTTGATATAGGAGAGCCTGCAGTTGAACCTCTTATTCAGGCGTTGGAAAACAACAATCTGGATATCCGGGAAAACTCTGCGATTACACTTGGTAAAATTGGGGATAAAAGAGCAGTTGAACCTCTTCTTAACTTAATAGACGATGAATGCCAGGAGGTAAGAATTGCAGCAGAAATCGCACTTGGGGACATCGGGGAAGAGCATATAGATCTTTTGGTAACTCATGCCAACAATCCAGACAAAAGCTTATCTTCACGAAAAATAGCAATAATTGTCTTGGGAGAATATGGCGAAAAAGCAGTACCTCACCTTATTGAGTTATTATCTGAAAACGATGATTATTTTACATTGTCTGGTGAAGTTAGATATTCTTTAGCAAAAATCGGGGAACCGGCTGTAGATCCATTGATAAAATTACTGGAAAGTGATGATCCTGATGTTAAATCCAGCGCCATTAAAGCTCTTGGCGATATTGGAGATGAGTGCGCGATTGAACCTCTTAGCAAGGCTTTGAACGATGAATCAGAACTGGTAAGAAACCTCGCCAAATCAAACATAGAGAGAATTGAAAACCATAATGCTCATTTCTCCTATGTAAGTTACGGAAAAGTTCCTACATTTTACACAGAAGATGAAAGACAAGAATGGTTTAGCAATCTCGAGATTATTGTAGGCACTTCAGAAACAGAAATGGACAAATACATCCGACCTGAAGGTTCTGTATATTCTTATGGATGCAGTTATGACGGACATATTTCAGTTGGCATTGTAGCAGATTCAGGAGTAAATGAATCATTGATGAATGAAATCTATGATATATTTGACCAACATGCACAGGAGATTGGAATTGAAAATGTACCTGTTTTGTTTGAGTACGGAGATATTGAGGCTGGCGAAGCTATTGATGAAGAGGATATTGTTGACAGAAACATTGCAGTGATAAATGATGATGGAAATGTTATCATCTATACAGAGGATGAAGCATATTTCGACAAAGAGGGAAATCTTGTGATCATAGGCAATGAAACAACACAAGAAGAAAACGGGACAAATAAGCAAACACCAGGTTTTACCTCAATAATGCTCATTATCGGACTGTTGTTATCGGCAAGGAGTAGAAAGTGATAGTTTTTGTGGTCATATCTCCAACCAAAAAGGAACATTACGATGATGTGGGCTGAGAATATTCATTCTGGTGTTCTCTGATACATGCCATCATGCGTTCGGAATAGCGTAGAATTGATACTGACCAGCTTATTCTGGACCCTACCATCGGTAAATGGGTGCCGGAAAAATCAGCGATGTATGACCTTGAGACCATCGACCAGTTCGAACGCCTGAAGGTGTTCGAGAAACCATTGCTTGCAGCTATCTCACGCAAGTCCTTCATTGGTGATCTGCTCAACAAGCCTGCAACTGAGCGCCTTTATGGAAGTCTGGCAGCAGCCGCGATCGTTGTGCAGAAAGGTGCACACATCATCCGTACCCACGATGTTGCAGAGACATTCGATGTGGTTCAAATTGCGGCTGCTGTACGAAGCAGACAATCTGTTGTTGAAGAGAACGGTTTCGAGGTCAGCGTTCTGGACATTACCTATCCCGATGATGCGGCTCTTTCCATGCGAAATATAGGTGTTGCCGGCACAGGTTTTAAGATAATGAAGAACAAGACGGTATCCCGTGTGCTGCGTATCAGTAATATCACAACCACAGAGGCGTTGATAATCAAACAGGAGATCCTCGCAAGAGGTGGGGATGCAGCACTGGAAAGGGATGCGGTTTCCCATGAGACCGAAAAGACCGATGTCATTGTCATTGGTACGCTGTTGCAGGTAAGAAAACTTGCAGACAAGCTCGAGTGTCAGGCAAGGAACCTTCCCCTGATCTCAAAGATGATAAAGGATGCACTGAAGCAGGAATTGGACATTGAATACCGTTATTTGAGGGAATCATGATAATCTCATCTTCCAAACCTTTCAATGAGATCCTTGAAATGCTCATGGACAAGGATGCCATTTATATCATAGGTTGCAGCGTCTGTGCTGCCAAACAGCATGTTGGAGGGGAGCCCGAGGTCGCAGAGATGGTATCTCTTCTCTCTGATGCCGGAGTAAATGTTATCGGGGGAGTTGTGGCAAAAGCTGCATGCAGTGTCCGGTCCTACGAGTATCTTATGGAGCTTGCACCGAACATCGGTGATGCCACTGCTGTTCTGGTAATGGCATGTGGCAGCGGCACTTCGAACATTGCACGTTTTGTGGACGTGGATGTCTATCCTGCCAACAATACCGACTCGCTGGGTGCCATGACAGGAGATAAGGTCATCCATCATCTGTGTGCAATGTGTGGCCAGTGCACGATCGCCGATTTTGGTGGTATCTGTCCTACGGCACAGTGCCCCAAGGAATTGCTTAACGGTCCTTGTGGCGGTTCAATGGACGGCAAGTGCGAGGTAGATCCCGAAAAGGACTGTGCGTGGGAACTTATCTATGAACGTCTTGAGAGGATTGGCAGACTGAATCTGCTGGATGAGGTTCGGGATGCCAAGGATAGATTGGTGAAGTGAGTTTTTTATCTTCTGCAATTGGAGATGCTTTTTTTGTTGATAGGCTTCAAGTTAGATGTCGGGCAGCTCTTCTGAATTTCGACCACATCTTTTCTGTAAAAACAGGATATTCCTGTGTATTCAACTGTTCACTTTCAGTTGGATGATATGGCTAGAAAATATTTATAGGTTGATTTAGTTAGGACATAATGCAACATCGTAAAGATGTTAGTGGGGACTCAGCCAGTCTTGACGGAATAACTGAAGCCCCGTGCCCGGAGGCAAGGGTATGTTTTGTTGTTCGTACTATATATGCGTAGCTTCGCCTCTGGAGTATATGATATGAGGTAAGAATATGAATCGAAATCAAAAAAGAATAGCTGCTATTGTACTTGCATCAATTGTACTTATTACAATAGCATTTTCTGGATTTGCATCTGCAAAAAAAGTAGATGACACGAATACTGAGAAAGAAGACCTTAAGGAACTTATTGACAACATTCCACCAACGAATCCAAGTATTCTAGAGGACAAGAAGGAAAATAAAAATGTGTTAAAAACTAAAGGAAAAATTCCTAAAATAACCGAAGGAAAAGAGGTGTATGAATGGCAGAAAAAGCTAGATAAAATTCGAAGGCGCATAAACAAAGACAAAGCATTAGCCTCTTATACTGAGGATGGAACTGTAATGGCATATGGTGTCCATAAAGATGGTTATTTCATTGTTATGAATGATGAAAACGCAGAAATAACAGAAGAGGAAATGGTTGATATCACTAAAATAATTGACAAGTATGCTAAATATCTGGGAATCAGTGATACTCCAATTGTGTTCACTAAAGAAAAGCCACCAAAGTTCACAGCTGCACCTGACCCTGCAACTCTATTTTTATCTCCCTACTTCGATCAGTACAGACCAATCATGGGAGGAATTGGACATTCAGTAATAAATACAAACGCCAACCAAGCAGGGTTTGGCACAATTGGATTTGCAGCAGAGGATAATAATAACCAAAAAGGATTTGTTATTGCTGGACATCTAGCAGGTTTCCAAACCGGTTTCCCCATATATCAACCAAATCTTTCTGCAAGCAGTTACATTGCTAACGTATCGATTATTGGTACAACTACAGATGTAGCATTTGTCCCATATGATAATGTGGAAGGGAAATTACACATTAGCAATGGGTATATAATAGATGTTGATGGCTATTATTCTGGCGGGATTAAAGACATGTATCTCCAAAGATCAGGTATTTCATCGGGATACAAAGGTGGGGAGTATCTGGGAACATTAACACATGAAAATGTTTTAGGTCACCATATGGATACAATCGAATTCATGTGGGGACATTGTATTCAGGGAGATAGTGGTGGACCAATATATGCACAATACAATAATCGCAATAAGCTAGTGGGAACAGTATGTGCAGATGGATTCTTTGAGGGTGATCCAGCTACCATATATATTCCATGCGGTGAAATCGTATCAAAGCTTGGTGTCGATCCTTTAGAAGCATAATAAAAAGGCACTTTAATGTGCCTTAATTTTTTCAAGAGGCAGTGAAATGAATTATAAAATAATACTAGTAATTTTGTTCATTCTCTTTTCAAGCTCTGGAATTTGCTTTGCAAATGAAACAAATATTCTTTCTAACTACTATTCATCCACAGCCATAGGGGAAACGAATCAAACGATGTCATCGATTGATAGTGTTTTTATGGGTCTCACTGATCCAAATAGCACACACTATAACCCTTATGTACTGAAAACTTATGGAGATATACCAGCAATCGAAAATAAAGATCAATTAGCTATTTTCACAACCAAAATAAGAGAGATTCGAGAGAATTCTTTTGAAGAAATTGAGCCATATATGTATCCATCTGGTCCGATAGTAACATTTGGTTCCCATCCGAGTAAAGGATATTTTCAAATAGAACTTTATGGAAGACTTGAAACAAAAGATGATTATTATTCAAATTATGATTTTGATTGCATCTACCTGATCCTTAAAGAACACGCAAAAGAGTCAGAAATTGACAAGTTTCCTGTTGTTTTTACAATTACAGATGATACGCAATTGGTAGGATTTTCAGATTGGTATGACGAGGAGTCTTACTTATTAATAAATAGTACCAATTTGCCACAGAGTGTATACACACTTCAAAGGTTGGAAGGCCAAAACTTGAACGATTCTACCATTATTGGAAGTCCTATATACGATCCAGATGTGATTGTTGGATATGGTGCAGTTCCAAAAATGGAATACATCTTATTGTCAAATTATACTGGCAAATTGCGGGCAATCAACAACAAAATATCTGGGCAAATGAAAATATTTGAATATCCATCTGGTCCAATTAAATCATATTCTGTCCATTCTTCAAATGGATATTTGATAGTCAACGTTACTAGTGTATCTAATCAAGAGGAACTGAACGATATATACAACCTCATTCAAGTAAAGGCAATGGATGAAGGAATTGAAAGCATACCGGTTCTCTTCATAAACGATTCTGAGGAGGGGTTAGATTCTAACGAAAGTACTTTTCTAAATAAAATAAGTGGTAAGGTCTCAGTCATTTCATCATTTATAAGATCACTAATTTCGATTTTTGACTTATAAGCTTGAGAATATTGAGGCTTTGTAGAAATCCTCCACAATACAAAATATACAATCTTGAATACCTGTCAAGATTGTGTTTTTAGTTTGGGTGAGGAATAAATGCAAAAAACAGCAGTAGAGTCAGGAATGTGTAGCTCTTCTGAAATCAAGATCAGATGATTACCTTGCTAAAATGGCAGGTTCGACTTCCGATATGGCGTTTTCCAGATCTACCTCTATCGCCGGATTAATAAAACATCTTTTGTATTTTCCGTCGTTCTCAAAATATACAAGTCCTTCATTGTGCATGTCATTAATATGCCAGTGCACGGTGCTTTTGTCCAGATCAAATGTCTGCGTGAGATTCTGATTTGTCATTCCCGGTTTATGAAGAATGGATATCAAAATTGATTTTCCCGTGTCATTTCGCAGGAAGAATGCAATTTTTTGTTCTGTGTTGGACAATTTGCAAGAATTCTTAAAAATCATTACAATTTTTCCTTTCCTTACACATTTTACTTTGTTGCACATATGAAGTATTTTTAAATGATATTTAATAGTACCTCTGTTCAATTTGAGTTGTTTTCCAATGTCAGATATCGTACTTCCGGGGTTAGCGGTTATAAATTCAAGAATTTCATCCCGATTTTGGTTTTTGCAGTTTTGTCTTACTCTTCCGAGCAACAAAGGCAGGAACTTGTAAAGGGTTACGGAAGTCGCCAGCAGTCCTGATATATAAATTAGTTGAAGCTTAAAAGGAAGTTCCCAGAAAGAGATTGTGTCCTCTGCTCCACCGCCACTATACATCCCCCTTTCAGGACCGGTGTGTGGGACTATTTCATATTCGTTTGCACTGGCTAAAGTGGGAGTACAAACAAGTATGGTCAGTAAGAGCAAAATCCACAATTTGTTCATATTCTATTGAAGAATTTTTCAAATATAATAGTCTTCCGTTCCACTGACACTATATCCGTAAACCTCATATCTCCAGGTTCCAAGGTCTATTCCGCTGGAGTTTCTTATATCAATATTGATCCTTCCGTCAATACTGCCGTCGAAACTGTCATAGAATGTTCCAATAAGCTGGTTGTTTGGATCATATACTCTAAGCCTGAGTGAATCGCTTGTGTCACCCCAGTTCAGGTCGATGTGAAGGGAAGTTGCATAAGAACTGACTGTTCTAGTGTGCCAATTTGTTTCTCCCTGTGTGATGGTATCAGCAACCCATCTTGGTGTGATAGTAATGTCTGATTTGACAGGGACGATGGTATATCCGTTGTCCTGACTGGAAGTAGCTGCGGCAAAAGATACCGACACAAGCATCACTATTAACAATAATCCTATTTTTTTGATCATATAATATCCTCCAACATTTTACAAACAATATTGTAAAAAAAATAGGATATAAGTTTTGTGTCCATATCATCCAACTGAAAGAAAACAGTTGGATGATGTGGACAGATTATATTTATACTCTCTCTCATCTAGGATATAGTGCAACATCGCAAAGATGTTAGTGGGGGTCCAGCTTAATCTTACAGTGATATCTGAACCCCGTGCCCGGAGGCAAGGTTAGGTTTGTAGTTTACACTATATTCTGAAGTAAATAAATCAAAGAGGTAAATGAATGAGAACAAAAGAAATGAGAATTGTAACGCTAACGCTAATTGCAATGTTTGTTGTAATCATGGCAGTTGTACCGGTTGCCATGGGGCAGGAAAATGAATTCAGTACCGAAAAAGAATATGGTGAACTATTCCTGAAAAATATGGGCCAGTCAAAGAAATTAATTAATCCCATTCCATTGAACAACATAAATGGTGATTTGGAAGCAGTATCATTTTCCATGAAAGATGGTGGCTACATAATAATTAATGTAAATGACCTTTCAGTTCCTGAATTTTCGTTAGAGAGCAATTCGCCGTTTAGTGATAGTACCAGGACATATGTCTACAATGGTCCTCTCGCCTACATGGAAGACAAGCAGGGAAAATTATTCCAGATAGGAATAGGAGATAGGTCAGATGAAGCAGTAATTCCTGAATATATTTATGCAGTTGAAAGTGTGGATAAAGATAAAAAACTTGCTGATCTAAAAACCTTGGACAGTAGAGTAAGCGTACTATCTGTCAATTATGGATCATCATTGGATTATTCATTAAAAGAATGGATAGCCACAACCACTTATAATTGTGGACCCACAGCGGCTGCTATAACTTTGGACTATTTTGATGATCACCACAACAATGCTTTTATTCCGTCACAATACGAATCCCAAAGTGCTTTGTTTCCTTTTTTAACTCCCGACTACATCCCAAACGATGCGATTTTGCCACAAATGGAGCAAGGGCTTTTTGATATTTTATTTGATCATGGCCTCAACAGCTACGATGCAGAAAGTAAAGACTATGTTGATTACAACAAGATAATATCTCTTATTAACTCTGACAAACCTGTAATTGTTGGTTTAGATAATCATCCTACCTATGGTTATCATTGGGTAGTAACACATGGATACTATGTCGAAACTGTTCCATGGGTCACTCCGCATTATTATATCATAGTTAATGATGGGGCGGGAAACAATAATGTTTATATCTTGGTAGACGGCTACGTTGACGACATGGTGTATATTGAGTAATTCAAGTTAGAGAGATGGTAAAAACTGTCTCTCCAATTATTTTATTTAAACATCACTATTTTATATTGATTGTAGAACAAAACAATTAGAGCTTAAGTGATATTTATGGTTAAAATAGGATATATTTTAGTTTTAGTTTTTTTTGTAATTGGGGTGGTCAGTTTCATACAGTATATCCAGTATGAATCTGGAAAAAATGGGATTGAAGAAGGTCCGAAGACCCTTAGTGTTAATGCTAATGGTAGTCTGGAGATGATAAATGGTAGCTATTCCGATATAACCAAAATGTCCATCCGGAATGGATTCAACGGTGATTTAATTGAAATAAGTAATAAGGACGAAATAAGTGCTTTGACAAAGCATATCTCCAGATTTTCATATACAGAGAATTCTTCCCTAGAAGGGATTAGAAGCTGTGGTTATTCAATCAAATTCTACGATGAAAGTCACCTGATATCAACGTTTATTATTAGGAATATTAGGAATAGTTATCATGTTACGGTTGATGGTGTCCACTACACTCCCAATGAACCGGGATTTGAAAGTTGTGTATCTAGATATTGGGATGATCTATATGGATCCGAATCGGATAAATGGGGATTGGATTGAAACAATATGGTATAATACCATCGGATTTACAGGATAGCAGCTTTCCATGTTAATTGTGTCGTTGTATTCTAATGCCTGTAAACCATCACCTTATTTCACCGCTCATTCTTATTCCGAAAGCAAGGGGGTATGCTTCAGTTCGATAACGTGATTACAAAGTATTTATATTGGATAACTGTTTAAAAAACAATATTGCCAACTAATAAAATTGAGATCTGATTCGGTTGAAACTTGATCTATACTAAAAGGGGGTATAAATTTGAACCGGAATTCGTCAAAATGGATAGTTTTTGGGATTATAGCTTTATCAATAATTGCTTTTACAATTCAAATAGGAGTTAAGCTATTATGGGGAATCATTGCAATAGCTATTGTTTTTTGGCTCTTCATGCTATGTGACTGCCTTCAAAGGAACGCAGAGAATTTTCCCAGTAAGGGATATCATGATAAACTAATATGGTCGCTTGTTCTTATTTTTCTGAATTTCATAGGTGCGATACTGTATTATTATCTGGTTAAGGTGCAAATTAATAATGGAACTCCCTCTTAAATTTTTAGATTTCGGCAAAAGGAGGCTCAACCACCAAATCCAGTTGAAGAGCTAAAAGCCCTTTCTTCTTAGATCAGGCTATAAGGTAATCAAATGAAGAGTAAATTCAAAAGATATTCAGTCCTCCTCTTGTTCATGATACTCCTGTCCGTTTTTATTTCAGGTTGCGGAGAAGAGCCCAGCGCGGAAGAAGTTGTATCTAATATGCAGGTGAAAATGGATGATCTCGAAGACTACTCTTTTACAATGTTCAGTCATTCAAGTTTCCAGGGACAGGGTGTGGGAACACAGAAAGTCATATGGAAAAAACCTGATCTTATGAAAACTACTATTCGAATCCCTGATAAAGATACGGAAGTAATTATGGTCTCTGATAGAGAATTCCAGTGGATCTATGATTCTGATTCTGAGACTGTTTTTAAAATGGATATTTCTGATGATTTGAATGGGTTAAAATTATTTGAGCCGAATATTTTTGCTGAGTTTCTGAATGGAACTCTAAGGGGAAGACGGCTTCTCTGCTCGGAACAGAGGATCTAGATGGAAAGAATACATATTTGCTTGAGCTTACTCCTTCCGAGAACAATAAAAGCTCTTTTCAAGGGAGATCGATGATCTGGGTTGATAAGGATACCTGGATGCCCATCAGATAAAAGCTATATGATAGCAGTGAAATTCTGTATATGACGATTGAAATTCAGGATCTGAAATTAAATCCCGGGATTCCAGACTCAGAGTTTGAGTTTGAGATTCCAAAGAGGGCACAGGTAAAAGTACTGGGACCAGATGATTTCAAAATTGAACCAAAAAAAATTACACTTGAAGAAGCAAAACAACTTGTATATTTTGACATCCTTATTCCTGAATACCTCCCTGAAGGATATGAATTTAGTTATTCGCTGTTCTTTTCCAGTGAGGATACACCATATTCGGCTTTTCTTTATAACACGTTTAGTGCTTTTGTGGGTCAACATTACAAACAGGTCACTCTAGTGTATGTAAATGGAGATGATGAAATACGTATTGCTGAGAAGCTCTCCGAAAAAGACTTGCCTTCAATTCCGGATTTTGAAAGTGAAAGAGAATATGTTTTGGTCAATGACAGGAAAGGTATGATCTATCCGGTATTTGGGGGGAATATGAAAGAGCTGACTTGGCAAAATGAAGATATTGATGTTACTACCCAAGTTTGACAGTTTTGACCCTTTTCTAAAGAGAATATCTTCTATTTCGTCCCAATTTCACTTTTTTTGTCAGGAAATCCTATTTGACAGTTTCAACAAATTCACTTAAATCGTCATGAAATTGCCCATTTTGACCTTAAAAACAGAGTATTTATCGCATCAAAATTAGCGTAAATGTACTTTTTTGATTTTCTCTGCCATGAATCCACTGTAACTGTCAAATTCGAAATGGATTTTTTGATGAATTTTGTTGATGTATGTTTTAATTCTGCAAATTCATATCGCATCAGCGATATGAACAGTTGTGCAATAAACCCAATGATAATCGCACCATAAATGCTATCATCCGTCCAAACTCTCAATGGTTTGATCTCTATCTCGTTCTTCAGAGAATGAAAGATCTTCTCAATAGAATCCTTTTTTCGATACGTTATAAGTGCCTGTTTTAATGTCAAATTCTTGCTTGACTTTAGGCAGAAAAATCCTTCTCTTCCAGTGATTAGCTTGTCTTCAAGAAGTTTAATCGCTTCATGTTCACTGAGTTGAATCAGTTTCGTCTGAAATGAATAACTTACATCGATCAGTATATTATTGATCCTGAAACGTTTCGGAATCTTCTTTTTCCTGTCAATTATGTCCTGTAGTTCTTTAGCTTCATGAATTTGTCTTAGAACTTTTCTTCCCTTTGATTCTAGTTGTTCTTTTTGAAGTTTCTCTGAGAAGTAAAGATAGTTCACACTATTGAGCTTAGTAATCTTGATTCCATAAATTCCATTCTCGGTATCAACGATTTCTGGAGAATATTCATCAAAATCTGCGATGATCTTATCATCGCTTTTATTGAGCTTTTTTGCAGTTATGTACTGCATTTCATCGGCTCTAATCAAACCAGTATTTTCTATACTGTTTGCACCTTTATCAAATACAACAAGAGAACCTTTCCGAAGTCTCTTGTTTACTTGATGATACGTCTTCTTAAAATGAGTCTGATCATTCAGGTTACCTTTCTCTACAGTAATCCCAATAGGAAGATTGATAGGATCAGCGAGTTCGCTAATCCCTATAGTAATTTGCTTCTTATCTGGCCTGTGATCACGGCTGTAACCATATTTACCAAGTGAAGCTTTGTCGCCATGAAGAACAACACTAGTCCAATCCATATTGATGTTGGTATGTTCAAAATCATACCTTTTGAACAAGTTATCCTGGATATCTGAAATGATCTCTTCCCGATTTGAACCAATGTTTTCAAGAACTCGATAAAGAGTTCTTTCGCTGAATGTATCGAGATCAAAGAGTTCAAGCACCTCTTCACGGTTAATCCATTCATGTGCTTTTTTGATACTGAAATTATCTGTGAGCTTATAGCTCACAAGAGCCTTCAGTAATTTGTTGATATCGATTCCACGTTGTTTGTGTTTGCCGAAAACAAAGTTAAAATTCAATACATCATAGAATTTTTCAACAGCAAGGATGGTTCCAATCGGAAAGGATATATTGTTATTTGGAACTATATCATATGTTCTTAGTTTTGTTTGCATTTTTGGTCGAATCAACATAACTAAGAACACTTATATTATTTTGACTGTCAAAGTTGGGTTACTATTCTTTCTTCCCTTGATAAGATGGAGCTATTGGATATTGCAGAAAATATTACCTGATATATTTAATAAAATCTCAGAAAGGATTTGCTTAAAGGGTGTAGCCATATCTTCCAACTGTTCTCTTTCAGTTGGACGATGTGGTCACAAAATATTTATAATGTGACTTGGTTAGAACATAATGCAACATCATAAAGATGTTAGTGGGGGTTCAGCCAGTCTTGACGGAATAACTGAAGCCCCGTGCCCGGAGGCAGGGTTAGGTTTTGCTGTTTACACTATATAAGCGTAGCTTTGCCTCTGGAGTAAATGAACTAAAGAGGAAAAGAAAGAATGAAACCAAGTATAAAATTGGGATTGTGTACACTGCTTGTGTCTTTGTTGCTTATAAGTGCAATTGTGCCAGCAATGGGTGCACAGCCAGAAGATAAAAACAGTGTATCGGTAGAAAAAGCTTTAGAACATGCAAATGCATATATGATGTACTTTACGGCTGAGAATACGCCAGGATTTGAAAAGTGGAATGGAGCATCAATTGATCCAAAACCGCTTGAACTTTATGACATTAACGGTACAAAGTTATACTATCTATTCTCAGTAAAAAAGGAAGAAAATGTAATTGGGAAAATGAAAGTGGGAGCAAATAAAAAATTGGGAGCTTCAGTGCTCACCTTTGAGTTCAATCCTATACCCATGAAAGTAGAAGAAGCATTGAAGAAATCAATTGAAATTGGTATGGAAGAATATCCGAATTGTGAAATCTCGTCAACTGTGATGGTACTATACAGCTATCCTAAAATTGGAGCGATGTCGGTTGTTATAGACAGTCGGGGTGAAATGCATCGAATTATTGTTGATGCGCATACCCTCGAAAAAGTACCAGATAAAAAAATAACTGAAACTGAGAATGGTATATGGTCAGTTTACGAACAGATTTCTGATATTGATGTAGATGACAATATAAAAAAATGGAATGATAGTGATAAATTCACTGAAGCGATAAAAAACGCAAATAAAGAAGGAATCAGTACTTCTGAATATATTGCAAAAAATCAGATATTCAGACCAGATTACACAAAAACTTCTAGCAAGTTTCTCAACGTACCATTGTATGGGGGAGAAACCGTATTCTATTGTGCACCTGCAACTGCACAAATGATTGCAGCATATTATGGCGTGCAGCACACTCAAGACTACATATATGGAATAATGGATGATGGTAGCGGTGGAGGATGCACTAATGCTGAGCAACTGACGTACTACAAAAGCTCAGATGGGCTAAATAAAAAGGGATCAAAAGAAGATACATCCCCTCAATATTATGAAGCTGTTTCAGAAATTGATCATAGCAGACCTTTAAAATGTGGAGTGACTGGCCATGCACGTGTGTGTACTGGATATCTGGACAATGGTTACCCCGCGTATTTGGCCATCAATGACCCGTCGCCAATGGGACAAGGAAGCCAATATTTAGAAGCATGGGGAAGCGTTGTAAATTACATATATGTGAGGGATTAAATGCCCTTTTCTTTTTATAGCAATATTAAAAATAGAATTCAAACTAATAAAATAATTATAATTGTATTACTAAGCATTAGTATTGCAGTTATCATTGGTATCGCAGTTATCATAGGAGGAGTAAACACCGACACTTTAACCAATGAGTTCCCAGCAGATGAAATCATTTCCATCGGGGGAATACATGTGGCTTTTACGGATAGCACGACAGAGAAGGAAGCAATTGCAACTGTTGACAGAATTGCCCATGGAATGGAATATAGACTTGAATACAATATTGATTACATTGCAAACAGTTATTATGTAGAAATAGATGAAAATAACTATACTTATAAAAGAAATAAACTTAGACAGGCAGAAAATTGGATTGAGGCATCAACCGACACTAAAAAGGGGAAGCACTTTATTGTCAGTATCTGGGATCCACTTGTTGAAGAGGAAGATTTTCTGATTATACTGGAAAAACAAAACCTTTGCCTTAAAAAAAGAATTAACTGTTACGTTGTATTTGAAGATGAAAAATGGATGAACCAAAACAAAGAGAAAATCAAAGAAGAACTAAGAAAAAATGAAAGAGTTATTGAAGTCTCTTTTGATTATATTGATAAAGCCGATTCAATCTAAGCTTGAACCTGACAGAGGCTCTCATTTTGCCACACTTTACAAATTTGTAACTATGTTGAAGTAAATATTGTCTTCTGAAGATCAATTTTGACAGTTTTGACCTTTTTCCAAAGAGAATGTCTTCTCTTTTGATCCAAATTTTTCGTTATTTTGCGCAATCAATCACAGGGGACTTATTATTATAAAAATTATAGTGGCTCAGTTGAATTTAGAGAAAAGGATTTCTACAGAGCCCATAAAATGAAAGTTCAAATGCTGTGAAACACAGTCACATTTGATGTTAAAAATATTTATTTTGGATCTATCTAAATAAATTATTGGGGGCCATGAAATGCTAAAGAGAAAAGTAATTGGAAAAATTTTAATGCTTGTATTATTAGTTTCCTTTTTGTCAGTAGCTTTTGCAAGTGCTGCTGATGACGAATTAAATGACTCTGATAATACCGATGAGATTACCGATTCAAATACCTCTAATTCTTATTTTGAACAATGTAAGCTTCATCCGCTGTTCATAACCAGCAGGGGAAGTTTTCCCGATACAACTGATCAGGAATGGGAAAATTCGGTTTCCGGATGCTATGATTCCATAAAAATGGGGCCGTCATATACAATTGACAGTTCTATAAACTGCATCCTTTGCGGTCATGAATTGATAGAAGTGCATCTGGGTTCTGCTTATCAGGGAAAAATGAATGAGTCTAAAATTGATGAAATCTACCGGAAAATAGAGGAGCGTTGTGAGCAGGAAGAGGGAATCAGTGATATACCCGTGGTCTTTATGTGGGCACAGGATGATGAGGATATGCCCCTTCCTGATTATGGTCTGGAGATATTTGAAGAAGCTAAAAGTAAAACTGCTCCGGGTTTTCCGGAGCTTATCTTTTTTAGTTGAGGAATGCTGAAAATGAAAACAGCTATTATTACTGTTTGTCTACTGATTTCCTTATTAGGAACACCGCTAGTGTCAGCAATACCAAATAATACCAGCATAATCGAAATCAATGACTTGATTCAAGCTGAAGATGGATTTTTCGCCTATCCCGCAGAGTGGAGTCCTAACGGAAAATACTTGCTTATCAGATCATATAACCCAATTTCAATGTCTGAAAGTATTAACAAACACTATCTGATAGATGTGGGTAACAAAACATATGGAGAAATTGACTATGGGATTACAGAAGAAGAAAGTAATTATGTCGTCTTCGCCTCATCCCTGGGATGGTTTCCCTCTGGCGATAGGATTTATTTCACGATTTCAAAAAATGGGTATGGAAGGGGAACAGGTGGTACTAATTATGCTATTTGCAATCCTGATGGTACTGATGTGAGGGTACTCGGTTCTCCAAATATAGCCACCCTTTCTGGAGCAATAAACGATCTAGGAGGAGGGGAGCAGCACATGGAATTAGCATTCAGCCCGGATTCCAGCAGACTATCCTATGAATATGAAGACTCGGAAAATAGTCTTGGAAATCTGTGGATTGAAGACATAGACGGAACAAATTCCTTTGAATTAAGGGGAAAATCCAAGAATGTTGTCTGGTATAACTCTACAACAGTCTATTTCATAACGAGAGAAGGAACCTTGATGGTTACTGACAAAGAAGGAAACGCCATCCGAACCTTTTCACCAGAGAATGACAATGAAAAATATAACATTTTTACACTTAGTCCAGATAAGCAAAAGATGACGTTGCTATCGAGTCTTGGTGAAGAGTATACAAAGACATATCCTACATATATAGCTAACATTAACGGATCTAACCTACTGGAAACAGAAATTGGTACCGATTTATTAAATAGTAGTTCTCCATCTCCTGATATGGGTAACTGGCAACCAAATGGCTCTTCCATACTGCTGGAGAAAAACGGTGATTTGTATATTCTGGAAGGAAAAGAACATAGTAAACGCCTTCTGTATGAAGGTAATGCAACTTATCCCCAATGGTTCCCTACAGGAGATAAAATACTCTTTCTTGAAAACAACAATCAAATTTACTCGATCAATGCTGACAGCACAAATATTTCATTTATTGCAAATATTGGACTGGTAAACCACCATATATGGGATATCTATGAATGGAAACAAATTTCAATCAGTCCAAGCGGAGATCGTATTGCATTTACATCCGCATTGTACCCTAGTGGAGGTAAAATAGATCTGGAACCATCTCTCAAAAAAGCTAAAAACATTGCAGCTCCGCTTTTTATAACCAATTCAGATGGTACAAATCTAACTCGCTTGACACCTTCTATAAAGGGAAAGCACTACTTTTTAGACGGATGGAACCCTGATGAAAAATTGATGACAGTAGGTTTCATTCGCTTTTCTGAAAATGGAAATGACCGTAGTCACTATCTTTTCTCTTTAGATGGAACAAATATCTGTGACGATTGGGAAAAGATGCCTGTGAGCCAGATTATTGGAAACGACAATCTTATTCAAATGAGCAATTCAACTCAGGTTGATGAAAGTACTGCGTCCAGTGAAATTGCATCTAATGGAACTGAAAATAAACAGATTCCATCTTTTCGGTTTTTTCAATTCGTTTTCTGCTTGATGGGCGCATGGATGCTACAAAAAAAACAGAAGGAGTTTTGATGTCTATTGGTAATAATCCAAAAGGAATGCTTAAAATGAACCATATTTTCCATATAACTTTACTACTCATTTTTCTGATTGGAGTACCACTAGTAGCAGCAACCCCAAACAACACATCTATAAGCTCAATCCAAATCAATGATTTGATTCAAGCTGAAGAAGGATTTAGTTCATCCCCTGCAGAATGGAGTCCGGGTGGTAAATATTTACTTGTCCAATCACATAAATCAATTTCAATGTTTGAAGGAATTAATAAACACTATTTGATAGATATTGAAAATAGAACATTCGGAAAAATTGATTATGGAATTACGGAGAAAGAAAGCAATTATTTATCACCATTCACAGGATGGATCCCCTCTGGAGACAAAATATATTTTGGAGTTTCAAAATGGGGACATGGAATGAGTGCAGGCGGTAGTAATTATATTATTTGTAATCCTGATGGCACCGACATGAGAGTAATCGGCTCCCAAAATGAAACCACTCTTGCCAAAGCAGTAAACAATCTTGGAGGAGGAGTCAGGTACAGAGATTTAACATTTAGTCCAGATAGCACTAAAGTAGCTTTTGAATATGAAGATCCAGATAATTTTCTTGGAAATCTGTGGATTGAAAACATAGATGGAACTAATTCTTTTGAATTGAGAGCTAAGGCAAGGAAACTCGTATGGTATAACTCTACGACGGTTTTTTTCTTAACAAGAGATGGCTCATTGTTGGTTACTGATGATAGAGGTAATTCTATCCAGGCTTTTATTTCAGATAACGATGGGGAAAAACATGGAATTGTTTCATTTAGTCCCGACAAACAAAAAATGACATTTCCCATATATTCGGCGGATGATAGCTATAATAAGTATATATCTAATATTAATGGATCAACCCTTACAAAATCAGAGATTGGCAGTTGGCAACCCAATGGTTCATCCATGGTAATAAATGAAAATGGAAGTTTGTACCTTCTTGAAGGAAAAGAACATAGTAAACGCCTTCTGTATGAAGGCAATGCAACCGAGCCTCGATGGTTCCCTGATGGTTCAAAAATACTATTTATTGAAAACAAAAACGTAACTATTCAGCCTAATTATCGTCAATCCTGTATTCAACTCTAATACAAAAAATTAATTTGCAACCCTAAAATCAAACAATCGTTGGAACAAAT
>NZ_JAGSOI010000130.1 GCF_023684405.1 Methanococcoides seepicolus
CTTCTAACCCAAACTTTGGATTGGCATCCGCTGATCGAATTGTCTTCAGTCTTAAACTCTTCATCCATCGGTTTGAGCTTTTTGCCGAAAGAGATAAGGAGAGTATATTTGTCAAACCATTCAAGGCCGTCAAATTCTTCTATGATCTCATCCTGAATAGCGTCGTTCACTTGTACATCATCTCTACTTTCTTTATCCCTTCAATCAGCATGTCAACATCTTCTTTCGTATTGTACAATGCAAAACTTGCTCTCACTGTGCCTTCGATCCCGAGTGATCTCATCAATGGTTGGGCGCAATGATGTCCGGTCCTGACAGCAACCCCCATCTTGTCTAATATCAATCCTGTATCGTAATGGTGGATCTTATCCAGATTAAATGAGACAGCTCCGCACATCTCATTAGTATTTCCATAAACAGTCACATTATCCATTTCCAGCAGTTTTTCCCTTGAGTAGGAATAGATATCATGCTCATGCTTTTTTATTTTATCCATGCCTATTTTTTGCATGTGATCAATCGCTGCACTGATGCTTATCGCTCCTGCAATATCTGGCGTGCCTGCTTCAAATCTTAAAGGAGGATCCAAATAAGTTGTTTTATCAAGATTTACCTTATCGATCATGCCCCCTCCGCCTATTGCCGGCGTAATATCACTGAAGCGATCGCTTGTATAAAGCACTCCAACTCCGGTCGATGCATACATCTTATGGCCTGAGAAAGCTAAAAAATCACAACCTATGTCCTTTACATCAAGAGGCAAATGCTGTATCGACTGGGCTGCATCCACCAGGACCGGGATGTCGTGATCCTTTGCAATTTCAGTGATCTCTTTGATCTCATTCACACAACCAAGGACATTTGAGACATGAGCTATGGCTATCAATTTTGTCCTATTCGTGATCTCTATTGAGTCTATCAGCATATTGCAATCCTCATCCATGGGAATTGCCTTTACTTTTGCTCCTGCAAGTTGCCACGGCACGATATTTGAGTGGTGTTCCACACCGGTCACCAAGACTTCGTTTCCCCTTAAGGAAGGTCCGAGCGAGCGTGCGACCTGATTAATGGAACCGGTCGTTCCGGAAGTAAATGTCACTTCACTCGGGTTACGAGCACCTATGAATTCACTGACTTTTTTTCGTGCTTCCTCATACCTTTCACTCGATACCTCGCTCAGGTAATGCACGCCCCTATGGATATTACTGTTATCTGTCCTATAGTAATCAGATATGGTATCTATCACAGAGTTAGGTTTTTGGGTCGTTGCCGCATTATCAAGATAAACCAGTCTTTTCCCGTACACCTTTTGTGCAAGTATGGGGAAATCTTTTGCAAGATCTTTCATCTTTTCACCATCTCAACAAGGGAGAACCATTTTTTATCATCGCTAAAGATGTTTTCTACGGAAAGCCCTGCTGCACCTGCCATTTTTTTGATACCATCAACAGTATATTTATGGGAGTTCTCTGTGTGTATCGTCTCGCCCTTTTTGAAGATAATTTTCTCATTCAATATGGGGCTTGTTACTTCCAGATCCTTTTTTGCTTTCAGGTGCATCTCGATCCGGGAGTATTTTTTATTGAAGAATGCAACGTGCTCAAATTCCTCCGGGTCGAAATTCGTTCCAAGATGATCATTTGCGACCTTCAATATGTTCTTATTGAATTC
>NZ_JAGSOI010000131.1 GCF_023684405.1 Methanococcoides seepicolus
TTACAAGTGTACATTAAATGTCAGGTATAAGCAGTTACACTCCACAAGCGTACATATTTTGACATTCTTGAATGAAATGTTAAAGATAAGGAGTTGATGCTATGGGTGATATGCCGTTTACTCTCAATGCTCATGTGAGAGAAAGGTTGGCAAACTGGGATAATGGGCTTAGTGTAAATGGATAACTTACATGTAAACTCAATAGCAGTAACAGGTTTTGCATTATGAAAGGCAATATCGATAGCAACAGAGGAGTTTAGTAATATTCCTTATATTAATATTCAGGTGCTATATAACCGATAATAATATCACTAATACTCCTGAAAAGTATTTTATTGTACTTTGCCCTTTATAGGAATTGTAAATGTGAACGTACTTCCTTTTCCAACTTCACTTTCAACCCAGATTTCCCCGCCATGCATTTCAACAAACTTCTTGACAAGTGCAAGACCAAGACCGGTGCCCTCATACTTTCTGGCAGTTGAAGAATCCACCTGTTTGAAGGTCTCAAATATTTCACCGTGTTTATTTTTGGGAATACCAATACCGTTATCCGATACAGAAATCTCCATCATATTATCATAATTTGCAGCACTGATCTATATACGCCCATGCTCAGGTGTAAACTTCAAGGAATTACTTAATAGATTATACAAGATTTGTTTCATCCTTAATCTGTCAGCATAAATTTCGATATTTTCAGAACGAAACTGATTACAAATTTCAATGTTCTTTTTATATGCCATATGTTTAATTGTATTTTCCACATCACGAATGAAGGAAGGTAAACTAAACTTTTCACATTCAAGTTCTACTTCCCCACTTTCGATTTTCGAGATATCAAGAATATCATTGATCAGGTCCAGTAAGTGTTTCCCACTATCCGTAATATTTCCAGAATACTTGATCTCTTTTTCATTCAGGTTACCGAAAGGATTGCTATTTAGCAACTGTGAGAAACCGATGATGGAATTAAGAGGGGTGCGTAGTTCATGACTTATGTTTGAGAGAAATTCGGTCTTAGTACGGTTAGCAGTTTCCGCCACAAGCTTTGCGTTGAACATTGCATCCTCTGCTTGCTTCCGCTCTGTGAGATCTCTAGAAGTAGAGAGGACAGCTGGTTTACCATCATACTCAATAATGCGATTGCTTAGTTCTATAGGGATAGGAGTGCCGTCTTTACAAATAGCTACACTTTCAAATATAGAACGTATTCCCTTTTGTAATTGCTTAATATTATCAGTTACATTTGATGCATATTCTGAAGAATCCAAATCCATTATCGACATAGTCAGCAGTTCATCTCGGCTGTATCCTGTGAATTCGCAAACAATGTCGTTCACTTCCAAGATGGTACCGTCCAAATCGTATATTAGGGTTGGATCATTAGAATTATTAAAAAATGTTCTGAACTTCTGTTCAGATTTTTGTAAAGCAGTTTCTATCTGTTTCTGCTCGGTGATGTCCTGTATTGTCCCACACATCCAAATCGCCTGGCCAGCTTTATTAAAAGTAACTTCACCTTGCTCATGAACAATGCGTTCTGAGCCATCTGGCAAGAGAATGCGGTAGTCAATACTATACGGTTTATTTTCATACACCGCTTTATTTATAGCGTCCTGAACAAGCATTCTATCATCAGAATGGACGGAATTTAGAAACGC
>NZ_JAGSOI010000132.1 GCF_023684405.1 Methanococcoides seepicolus
GTGGTTTGTTGAATTTGGCAGTTTATCGATTTCTGACTGATAGCGGTGATCCGCTTTGTGCGGATCTTGCTTAGGAGGTGATCCAGCCGCAGATTCCCCTACGGCTACCTTGTTACGACTTAACCCCCCTTGCGAAATTTAGGTTCGAACACGGCACTAAGTCCGTGCCCTCACCCATACCTCACTCGGGTGGTTTGACGGGCGGTGTGTGCAAGGAGCAGGGACGTATTCACCGCGCTATGTTGAAACGCGATTACTACGGATTCCAGCTTCACGAGGACGAGTTACAGTCCTCGATTCGAACTACGGTTGGGTTTAAGAGATTACCATCACCTTTCGGTGTAGGGACCCATTGTCCCAACCATTGTAGCCCGCGTGTAGCCCGGGAGATTCGGGGCATACTGACCTACCGTAGCCCGCACCTTCCTCTGGTTTAGCACCAGCGGTCCCCACAGAGTACCCATCATCCCGAAGGACATGCTGGCAACAGTGGGCACGGGTCTCGCTCGTTGCCTGACTTAACAGGATGCTTCACAGTACGAACTGACGACGGCCATGCACCTCCTCTCAGCGATTCAGGTAAAGTCTTTAGCTTGACCTACATATTGCTGTCGCCCCCGGTGAGTTTTCCGGCGTTGAGTCCAATTAAACCGCAGGCTCCACCCGTTGTAGTGCTCCCCCGCCAATTCCTTTAAGTTTCAGCCTTGCGGCCGTACTTCCCAGGTGGTTCGCTTCACGGCTTCCCTACGGCACCAGAAGCGGTCGCACCGCCCCTGACACCTAGCGAACATCGTTTACGGCTGGGACTACCCGGGTATCTAATCCGGTTCGTGCCCCCAGCTTTCGTCCCTCACCGTCGGACCCGTTCTGGTAAGACGCCTTCGCCACTGGTGGTCCCACAGGGATTACAAGATTTCACTCCTACCCCTGTAGTACCTCTTACCTCTCCCGGTCCCAAGTCTGACAGTATTCCCCGGAAGCCTAACAGTTGAGCTGTCAGATTTCCCGAAGAACTGATCAAACCGGCTACGGACCCTTTAGACCCAATAAAAGTGATTACCACTCGGGCCGCCGGTGTTACCGCGGCGGCTGGCACCGGTCTTGCCCGGCCCTTGCTAACACATGCCGTTTACACATGTGGACAGCCAACATAAATGCTGGCACTCGGTGTCCCCTTATCGCGGTTTCCCGCATTGTAAAGTTTTCGCGCCTGCTGCGCCCCGTAGGGCCTGGATTCATGTCTCAGAATCCATCTCTGGGCTCTTGCTCTCACAACCCATATCCGTCGTAGGCTAGTAGGTACGTTACACCCACTACTACCTGATAGACCGCAGATCCATCCTTAGGCAACCGAAGTCTTTTGGCCAAAAAGCATTCCAGCATATTTGACCTATTCGGAATTATCTCCAGTTTCCCGGAGTTATGCCGAACCTAAGGGCAGGTTATCCACGTGTTACTGAGCAGTCCGCCATGTTCACGAAGAACATTTGACTCGCATGGCTTAGTCGAACACCGATAGCAGTAACCTCTGGCAGGATCAACCAGAGTTTGTTGTTAAAGCACACTTAAATGGAAGTTAAACTTAAAAATTGTCGGAAAAGAACACTCTAAAGTGAATTAGAGAGTTACTTATTCATGCACAATTTCGATTAGTTCT
>NZ_JAGSOI010000133.1 GCF_023684405.1 Methanococcoides seepicolus
GCAGAGATGGTACTGCCTCACAGAATGAGAAAGAAACCATTCGAAGAAGAGGAGTTCAGTGCGGAACAACTTCGGGCTGTAGTTAACGGAACTGTTTAAGACAGGTATATCGAATGAAGGATCAAGTTACCGCATCTCGTTTGAGGAAAAGCCTTGACAGGGACTATGATGTAGGGGTATTCAATCCGGGCAGACCGGTAATGAGCGTTCGGCTGGCCCTTACAGAGCTATCTCAGATAAGTGGGACTGATACCGAAGCGGTTCACGAAAAGCTCATATCAGGAACATGGTCCATACAGCCGGAAGATGTGAAAGAGATATTCATTATCGCTGATAACGACCATGTGATAGTTGATCCGAAGGATTTTTTCAATTCTTTTAAGAAAGGGTCAGAGATGGAAACGGTCTTTGAGGAAGAACAGGAATTTTCCAATAAAGATGACCATGACATCATGAGGATAACTATCCCTGAAAATGGAGTCGAGCAAGGAAGCAAAGAGACCGTTGACAAAGCAATTGATGAGGTAGAGGTCCATCTTGTCCCGAGGGAATATGAACCGAAGTTCGAAACGGGTCCAAAACGGATTAAGAAAGAAAAACCTGTACTTGTCAAGAGAAACAAGCAGAACTTGGTAGTGGATATCCCCGGAGCAAAGGAAGATATACCAGAGATAATTCCAGAGGAAAAGCAGACTTTGGAATTACTGGAAACAAAAGTACCGGAGGCAGAAGGGGAAGTATGTAACGATCCGAAGATCGAAGAGCTGGGCCCAATTTCTGAGAACCGGAAGGATACTGCTGAATTTGAAAGTGAACAGAACTGTGCCCCCGAAGATATATCAAAGTCAAAAACAAAGCCTGAAAGAGATGATCATCTCGAAGATGAGAAAGCAGTAAGCAAGATACTTACGGATTTTGCGAAGAACAAGCAGAAGAAGAAAGTAGTTTCTGGAAGATTGAAATCCGGGAGACGGGCAGAGGTTCTCACCAAGGGTAAGCGAGGGCGATATGTCAGGTATAAGATGCCTGGAGATAAGGTGACGGATATCGCCATTGCGCCTACTGTGCGTGCAGCGGCACATCACGCCAAGGACGGGAAGATAAGCATTAAAAAGAGCGATATCAGGGAAAAGATAAGGCGACGAAGGATATCCACACTGATAAATATCGTTTTTGATACTTCTGATTCCATGGATGAAAAAGAGAAGATAAAGATCACAACAGATGTTGTTCTCGCACTTCTCAAAGATGCGTATCAGAGAAGAGACAGGGTATCTCTTGTTACGTATAGCGGAAGGTCGGCAGAACTCGTGCTACCGTTCACTTCGTCCGTGGAATCTGCAAAGAGATATCTGGAAAAGGTACCTTTCGGAGGAACCACACCAATGGTCTCCGGCATACTCACAGGTGTCGAGACCATCCTTCAGGAATTGAAGCGCGAACCTTCAGCGGTCCCTATTATGATACTCGTGACAGATGGTACTGCCAACGTCCCATTGAACCGGGGCGGGAGTATAGAAAGGGAACTGCTACAGGTATGCAAGGGTTTTAACGATTACAGGATAAACATGCTTGTTGTCGATATCAGTAGGAATGGAAGTGACCTTGC
>NZ_JAGSOI010000134.1 GCF_023684405.1 Methanococcoides seepicolus
AGGATCACACGAACCTGCTTTAAACTATATTTGACATCAAATTCCTTGAAAATAAGTTCTCTGGCGGCTTCTGTTGTCCAATCGTCTCGTTTAGTAAGCATGATTTTTAATTGTTCCTTCTGTTTATCTGCAAGTTTTGACCGTCTTCCTCCTGAATATCTTGGTTTTAGTCCATCGTACCCATCTTGATTCCATCGCTCCTGCCATGTATATCCTGTTTGTTTTGAACTCCCTATTCTTTGTATTGATTCTTCAACACTCAATTCCCCATAACGATATTTGATGAAATATAGTCTTTTCAGGAGTGTTGCATTCTTCTCTAATTTTATCTGCTTGTCTAACTCTTCAACGGTCATATGCCGTTCAATAAAGATCCCCTCAGGTCTAACCATGGAACAGTCTATATAACTAATTAGTCTAATAATTTGGGGTTTTAACTATAATAGCACTTTCACAAGTGTCCCCTATACCTGACATTTAATGTACGTTAGTTATCTTTTACATTTTTCGAAGAGATGTTAAGATTAAGACTTGGATAGATTTGTGGGTTCAAATCGCATCCCTCGCATAAAAAGTCGGAGGTCCAGGTTGTGCTCTTATTTCAATCACTAATATATTCCTCTTCGATTACTCTATATGGAAATATATTTATAGTTGTATAATGTTTACGTGGATTTAGCGAGTTCTTTAAGGGCAGTACCCCCAACCACTTATCCCCCCACTCCCCCCAACTTATTTTTTGCCCTTTTAGAACTCCTCAAAAACGTCTGTTTCTTCATAACTTTGCGTTCTTATTCCAATCATTGACGTGTTTTCTAATTTTTTATACAATAGCATATAAAGTCGGAGGCAAATGATAGCAATTATCAAATAATACAGGAAAGGTATATATATTGATGAATCACCTATATAGGCTTATCATCTTACATGCGGATGAAGACTATATTGGAATACAATATAGAAGATGAGAGTGGGTTTGGGGAGTGGGATTTCCAACACACTTTTTTACACTATATAAATACGTAATATCACCGCATAGCAAGTAGGGGATATAATTATCTTATAAAAATATTATTTTTCTAAATTTTAGATTGTTGTTTCTCTCATATATGCTTTCCAACCTTTCCCTCACATAAGCATTAAGTGTAAACGGCATATCATCCTCAGCATAAGCTCCTAACTTTTACATTCCATTCAAGAATGTCAAATTATGTACACTTGTAAAGTGTAACTGCTTATATCTGACATTTAATGTACATTTGTAATTCTTTAATATCTGACATCTAAACAAGGAAGGTAAAAATTAAGATTTAGATGGGATTTGTGTGTTCAAATCTAATCCCTCGCATAACAAGTCGGGGATATAGGTAACGTGAAAAAACCGAACTCTAAAAATTTTATTACTTTAAATGGGTTGATCCAAAACTTTTTGTAAACTCTAGTTTTTTCAAAGTTAGAAATTTTCTCAAAATAG
Source organism: Methanococcoides seepicolus (assembly GCF_023684405.1). Classification (GTDB taxonomy): domain Archaea; phylum Halobacteriota; class Methanosarcinia; order Methanosarcinales; family Methanosarcinaceae; genus Methanococcoides; species Methanococcoides seepicolus. The sequence goes on from NZ_JAGSOI010000134.1 coordinate 1,475, forward strand.
TCATCTCAGAAAATACTACATCATTTTTTAAAAATCGAGATTTTAATAAAACATCATGTATTAAAGTTTTATGGAAGAATACTATATTATTAAAAAGGTATAGGGAAGTAAGGTGAA
>NZ_JAGSOI010000135.1 GCF_023684405.1 Methanococcoides seepicolus
ATTCCATGGCTATCCTGCCAGCTGAAATGATGCTTGGTTCGATAGACGAATCTTACATGGTTGTCATAGGTCCTTATGACTCAGCAACCGGTACCTATGAGCAGGTAGGACACAATGGTGAAACTGGAGTGATCTCTGGTATCCATGTAGGAACAGACATCTTCGATATGGGTCCATACGAGGGATTCTGGGTCTATGTAACCCAGGAAGACATCCTTGCGGGCTTCTAATGGAGGTATGAGACCGAAAGTCGAAAAATATGGGTGAGTTTTTAACTCACCTCTTTTATTTTATATTTAAGGGTGATTATATGATCCAGAAAAGGAGCTTTACAAAATACACAATTATCTTACAGATATTCCTATTATTATTTGCAATGGCAACGATCCCTGTAAGTACTGCTTCTGAAGCTAGTCCATCACTTCCTTTAATTGTAGGAGGAGAAGTTACTATTGATGGAGAAGTAGCACCTGTGGGAACTGAAATTACAGTCAAACTTGGAGAACATGTAGTCGGTACAACTACCGTAGGCTCCGCAGGAGTATATGGCGATTCGCCTACTAACAGGTTGTTAATAACCAGTGAACCCGATGATTACGAAAATCTTAAGTTCTATGTGAATGGTGTCGAAACAGACCTTGTTAACTCCACTACCCTCAAAAATGCAGTCCCGGGAGCCACAGTATCTACAACCATTACATCATCAGCCCCTGTCGTAAGTGAAAAATCAGCTGAGAAATCAGTTGCATCCGGATCACTTGGCGGACCCTCAAGTTTTAGTTCACCTTCATTTGATGATTCAGTGGTCCAGGATAACTCTGGAATCCAGGATAGCCCAGATGAGGTAAATGAATTTGAGAGCATTGCTTTAGCAGGAGATGGAGCTGAAATTGAAACTACAAACGAGAATGTACCATCATCAGAAGCAGAGTCCTCTGCACTTGTTACTGGACTATTCGGATTGATACTGGTTTCATTGGTAGGTGCAATTATCATTGTTAAGCGCAAAAATAAATAAAAATTTCATTTGAAAAAGAAAAGTAAAAAAAATAAAGCTCCATAAAGTAAGGAAGATGATAGCGATTTTCTAAATCATGCTACATCTTCCAAAAACCCGATAGATGGGATCTATGGAAATCCAACAAATCCAGATATTTACCTTGCCAATTATAAGCTTACAGGTGATTTTACTTTTACTTCTTGTATTATCAGACACATGAAGTAGTGAGGGAACCAATTTTTGTTTTGCCTTTTTCTACAGATAGGGCAGATAGTTCAAACCGTTTTTTTGTCAATAATGTAAATTAAGGTTTATGAAATGAGTTTGTTGACTTTTTTGGTTATCCTCGTACATATCCCGAATTGGAAATATCTGTTTTACCATGTAAGGACCATCGGTGTAATCGATAGAAAAGTCATATTTTTGATAAGAGGATTAGTGCATTTTTGGCGTATTCAGTAAATTTTAAGGCATTGGTATTTAAGTAGAGTTTTTATGTTATTAGGACCTATATTTATGCATGAACTGTCCCAGGTGCAAGAGCTCCAATCATAAAAAGAAC
>NZ_JAGSOI010000136.1 GCF_023684405.1 Methanococcoides seepicolus
GGTCTTTCACCTTTTTTTTAAAAAAATAAAAAAAATTCAAAGTCTTAATTCTTCAACAAAACGAAGGTCGAAAATGTCCTTTTGCTCGAGCTTCTTTGAGATATATCCGAGTTCGTTCAACACATCTACAAATCTCATGGTCGATCCAATATAATCTTCTGATATACCCGCAGAGTATTTTGGTGACACTTTATACATATCATTTACAAAATCTGCATCAATGATCTCGATGGTCTCAGCAACCAACTTTGATGCCTCTTCAGTGTCCTTGCGAATGAATAAACTGGCCTTCTCGTGCAACTCTATTAATTTTAAAAGGGTCTCCGGCAAGTTCTCGATCATGTCACAGGTCGCAACTATCCCGTAACTTGGATTATCAGGCCACAGTCTTTCAGGCGGGATCACTATGTTTGCATCACAGTATCTTTTTGCCACGATGGCCAATGATGGAGTTCCTACTGCAACCTTTATCTCCCCGTCTGCTATGGCTTCGGGGATCATGTCAGCCCACTCGTAGTTGAGAACATCAATATCATTCTCAAGACCTGCTTCTTTGACATAGTTCCTTATAATTACATCATGGATAGAACCAGCCGGAGGGCAGGCTATTGTAGTCCCTTTAAATTGATTCAAAAAAAGTGTCCGGTCATTTCTGCATTCTTCTAGTGTCAGAAATTCGGGTGTGGCGATCATCACTGTTCCTTCAACATGTCCACCAGCGATGCATTTGATCTGTAAGCCGTGATCGATTCCTATCATCGCAGGGGGAAGGCCGATGTATCCGATATCCAGCTCGTGGTCCTCGAATGCACGGACAATTGCAGGCCCTCCTCCGAAGAGTTTCCATTCAGTTTCTATACCTGCTTTTTCAAGCCAGTCCATGCCCATCAGTATGAATGAGGTATGATACATGGTCGAAAGGTGTCCTATCCTAAGTTTCTTCATATAGCCACCACTTTTAAGGAATTGCAGGTTACCGAATGTATCCTCTTTCCAAAACCTGCTCTCCCCTGTTCTTTTTAAGATCATCCTCCGCTTACTGCCGGTAATATTGAAATTTCGTCTGCATCGGTTATTTCGGTGTCAAGACCTGAAAGATGCCTTATATCTTCCCCGTTGACATAGACATTGACGAACCTTCGTACCTGTCCGTCCTGAAGCAGGCGCTTTTCAAACTCTTCGCCATACTCAGCAGTAAGTCTATCAAAAAGGGTCTTTATTGTAGTATCACCCAGATCGATGTTTGTTGACCTTGTTCTTGTTAGATTGTTCAATGCTGATGAGAATCTTATAGATACCATTTTAGTTCACCTCTTGATGTGTTAGTTCTTGCTTTTTCGCTATGTTGCTAAACTTCTTCGTGAATTCGGAATATGTGGGCTTTATTGATCTAGGACTATCAAGTGCTCCTGCGATAGTTTCCTGTGCTTTTAGACCATTACCTGTTACATATACAACTGTTCTTTCTTCGGGGTCAATATGGCCGCTTTCGAC
>NZ_JAGSOI010000137.1 GCF_023684405.1 Methanococcoides seepicolus
GGCTAAGAAGCTACATTTCTACTGTTAAGAAGAATCATCTTTCTGTAATGGATGCAATTCAAGATGCAATTGCTGGAAAGCCATTTGTTCCAACAATTGTTTGATTTTAGGATTGCAAATTAATTTTATGTATTATAGTCGGTCATACAGGATTGACGATAGGTAGGCTGAATAGTTACGAATCCTTTTTGATGAGAGATCGATTCCCCATATCTAGATAGAAGCCTCCCAACTCCTTTCCCCCTACAGTCATTCTGAACATAAAGACGTTGCAATTCTATTGCTCTATCATGTACTAAGTGATCTGGCATTTCAGAATCTACATATTTTGCATAGCCACATATTGCACCCTTTGCATTTTTACAGAGTAAATAGATGGATCCAGAGCTTTCAATCTCTTGCTTGATCAGTTCTTCCGAGAAGGCTTCTTCCACATAAGTCCTAAGTTCATCCATAGGAAGAGTTACCTGATATGCATCTATAAATGATTCTTTTCCGAACTCGGAAAGAAAGTTCACATGTGACAAATTTGCTTGTAATACATCAAGCCGATCGTTCATACTACCACCTAAGATCAAAATTCATCTGTCTGCTATGAGCGAAGAGGATAACACATCAGATAGCACTCATTGTTGATCTTTAATTTTAATATTGCGATAAAGATATTTTATAACTTTTTTATAGGTAAAATTTGCCCACATGCCTTATCATATTTTAATATTCATTTCTTCTTTTTCTCGCTCCACCAAGCCAAGGCTGCGAATATTATATAGAAACTTAAACTTAAAATACTCATTACTGCTACAGGAACTTCTCCTTCTGGTGCGAACATTGTTGGAGCATAAAAAATAACTAAAAAAGTCATTAGAATGATCGGTCGTTTAAGGTTCTCAGAACCTTTGTAAAGATAATATCCTGCTCCAATGAAAAAACCAACTTCAAGTAAAAAAGCTATCCATGGATAGTTCCATAATCCCAGACCAACTTTATAACTATTGAAAATAAGGGGCATATCCGGTGTGTGAGCTATGAAATCAATAAACCAGTGTGATAATACTCCCATCGAGAGTGCAATTCCCCATGTCTTGTCCTTTAGTTTCCAAAAGACCAGGAAAACAATAAGCGCAATACCCAAACTATTTGATAAAGAGTGAGTTAACGGAATATAGTCCATCGATGTTCTTAGGAAAGGATTAGAGGTGGGATTATAGCTCATTTTTTCCACACCAAGCAACACCGAGATAAATGCCAGAATATCGACAAACTGAACTGCAATAAAGAACACCCAGAGAGGAATTGTATTAAATTTCTTGGTATTGGTATTTAAGTAGAGTTTTTATGTTATTAGGACCTATATTTATGCATGAACTGTCCCAGGTGCAAGAGCTCCAATCATAAAAAGAACGGTAAAATCGATGGACGTCAACGCTACAAATGCCATGATTGTGGGTATAACTATTCAGTGGAGATTA
>NZ_JAGSOI010000138.1 GCF_023684405.1 Methanococcoides seepicolus
AGAAAGTTAACTTAAAAACCTATTCCATTTTTCATTAACTCCACTACTTTTTCTGCAACAAATAGCCATCATTAGCTTATTAGAACTTATCCAGTCTTCATGGCTAAAACAACAACAATATATCGTGGAATGATTTTCGAGGACTCATTTGAAAATTATCTGGGCAGAGAAAGTGCATCAATTTGCCAATTCCTTCACTTTCTCCACATTGAAGATATTTCAAAGTACGTTGAACGTACTTATTACACCAACAAAAGTTGGCACTTTAAGTATAACATTTCCTCAATGATAAAACTCTTCATTGTAATGTGCTTTAGAAACTTATCCTATGATAAAACCATTTCCTCTTTAGATGAAGAAGAAGCTCTTATGCTATCCTTTTGTGATGAATATGGCTTAATAAAACTCCCCTCGGGAGGAACTTTACATCATTTTGTTAAATATCGATTAGGTGATGATGGACTAAACGAAGTAATGATGTTACTTGGTGAGAAAATCCTCAAACTTTCTCAAATAAAAGAAGCAAAGATAGATTCCACACCTCTTGAAGCATCCAGATATAACAATCATGCTGATTATAACGTACACTACAGATGCAAAATGGATAAGGCGCACATCACAATGGTAGGAACATATCCTGTTTTTATGACTTATACGAATGGTGTTAGTTCGGACTCTCCTGAACTTATCAAGCATATTGAAGCTCTAAAAAAGATGAATGCAGATTTTGATTTTTACTCTGCTGATGGTGGATATGATTCATTTCAAAACCATGCAGATATTTGGTATCACTTGGAAGCAAAACCAGTTATTGCATATTCATCAAATGCTGTTCTAAGCAAAGAAGGTGAAATTGGGAGAATTGATCATTGGGTAAATAAAATGTGGCAAATTAGTGGAGATATCCGAGCAAAAAATGATGAAAAACTCAAGTTCCTGTATGAAAATGGAAGGCAGGAGCAGGTTGGAATGTATCTTCGAAACTTGAATATTCGTGATGATCTATTTATGAATTAGTTAAAAAAAAGAGCAGAATGTGAAAGGATACATAGACACATGAAAGGTACTGTGAAATTTGATATCAGAACAGTAATGAATGGGAGTAGAGAGCTTTATTCAAAATTGAACTTTGTAGCATATCAATTGCTGGTGCTTACTGAGTTACAAAATAAGGTTGAAGGTAGTAATTTGTTTGGTAGTTTTTTTTAAGGAAGGTGTTATCAAACTAGAATGGGGGGAATTATGAGCTAATTTGAAATTCTC
>NZ_JAGSOI010000139.1 GCF_023684405.1 Methanococcoides seepicolus
GATTAATATCTTTTACAAACCAAGGCGATGATAAACCAAGAGCAATTTGAAGGAGTTCTTTATCTTCCATAATGATTGAATTGGAAGGTATGAATATTAAATTACCCACTCAATGTTGATGAGATCCATATTTTTGTATAAAAGTTGTTTTCAAGTATTTCAAAGAAAAAGAAATCCCAATCTTTCAGATACATTTTTAAGTTAGACACTTTGTTAAATATGTATGCCACGAAAAGGGAAAGAATTAGAAGAAACTGTTTCTTTGTTACACAAGATATTATCAAATGATAAGTATGAAATTAAATCTCCTGATTTTATAATTGATAAAATTACTGGACAAAAAAGAGAAGTAGATATTTCGATTAAACTAAACGCTGGGTCTATTCCTTTAACAATAATTATAGAATGCAGGGATCGGAATTCCAAACAGGATTCAATGTGGATTGAGCAATTAGTGACAAAATGCATGAATCTCAATGTTCAAAAAGTAATAGCTGTTTCGTCTAATAATTTTACAGAACCTGCAAAAACAATGGCCAAACATAATGGCATCGAAACACGTATTTTAAATCAAATCAATAAGCAAGATATTGAATCTTGGTTTTTAGGCGACTCTCTGGAAATAATGATTAAACGTAGTGAAATTGTAAATATGCCTTATTTTGAATTAGTTGATTATGATGGCAATGACCTTAAATTCGAGGGCACTGATAATATATTCTTGTCAAGTGGTGATGAATTTAGTTTGAATGAAATTTTTAATAGAGAAGTAATTGTAAAACAAGATCAAATTTACAATGATGTCCCTGAAGATGGGAGTCGAATTCAAAAAACCATTGATTTTATTGACGAAGAACATACATACAAGATGAAGACATCTGAAACTAAAACATACCAACTAAAAGGATTTACCGCAGAGTTTTATTTATGGAAGGAACTTAAAAAAATTCCAATTTCAGAAATATACCGATATAGTGATTCAGTTACTACTTTTCTTGAAGGTATAAAATTTTCAGATTTTGAATTCAATGGAGGAAAACTCCAAATAAGTCTTGTCAAGCGTTTTGAGTAAAAATATTAGTAACTATTCAGCCTACCTATCGTCAATCCTGTATGACCGACTATAATACAAAAAATTAATTTGCAACCCTAAAATCAAACAATCGTTGGAACAAATGGCTTTCCATCGATTGCATCTTGAATAGCTTTCATCACAGAAAGTTGATTCTTCTTAACAGTAGAAATG
>NZ_JAGSOI010000014.1 GCF_023684405.1 Methanococcoides seepicolus
ATTTTTGTCTTTGATTTCAGCCAAAAATTCACAAACATCTTCTTTTTTTGAATGTTCTTTAAAATCAATAACTGAATTTCCATTCAATGTATAGAATCCAAACGAATTCGCCCTCAATTTTGTAGTATTCTTGTATATCGTTGGTTTTGTAAACGACCACAGTCGCTGAGTGTTTGATGTTGTTTGTGGAGATGATTCATCCAAGAAACCTATTACTGTGTCATCATCCATCTCCGGGACTTTTTTTTAAGTTGTTCTTCTGCATCATCAGGTCTGCGATAATCGTGAGAATAGGGTTTTGCAAGTTTCATTCCAAAATTATGGAGGATCACACGAACCTGCTTTAAACTATATTTGACATCAAATTCCTTGAAAATAAGTTCTCTGGCGGCTTCTGTTGTCCAATCGTCTCGTTTAGTAAGCATGATTTTTAATTGTTCCTTCTGTTTATCTGCAAGTTTTGATCGTCTTCCTCCTGAATATCTTGGTTTTAGTCCATCGTACCCATCTTGATTCCATCGCTCCTGCCATGTATATCCTGTTTGTTTTGAACTCCCTATTCTTTGTATTGATTCTTCAACACTCAATTCCCCATAACGATATTTGATGAAATATAGTCTTTTCAGGAGTGTTGCATTCTTCTCTAATTTTATCTGCTTGTCTAACTCTTCAACGGTCATATGCCGTTCAATAAAGATCCCCTCAGGTCTAACCATGGAACAGTCTATATAACGAATTAGTCTAATAATTTGGGGTTTTAACTATAATTGAACCTCCAAGATCATCCGAGAATTCTCAAATATGCAATTTTTTAGAAAAATGACATTTTCTAGAGATACAATATACCCCCAACCACCGCCAAAATTCCTTCCCAAAGAAAAACATATATATTGTGTGCAAAAGAATGTATAAATAGTACAATTGTCTCTGCAGATATTTCAAATCGTACCTTAAAATGCTAAAAGTGGTGGTGGTAACCATGATAGAAATTGATGGTATAGAAAGCTCTAGTGAAACAAAGACCTATGCAATGACATACTTGCACAACTGTAGGATCTCAAAGGAATACAGGAATCAATTGCTCAATTGGGTAGGCACGTATCTTGATGAGAATATGCTTGAGAACATTATTGTTTACAAGAATTCAGAACACTGGGACCAGCCCTTCGAATCCATAAAGAACGAGGCTGAAAATGACCTGGAAATTGCAGCTCTTTATGCACCTTCAAGTGAACACTTCAACATCGAGATGATGGTCTTTGAAGGTAATTTGCTGTCCATTTTCAACATATTGCTTTCCAAGACAGTAGAACATCTGGAAGAAAGGACAATAGCACACTAAAATAGGTGTACGGGGTCTATCAGACCCGTACTCTCTGACTGCTGGAATTCCTTTTGTGGTCGCCCAGTTCGGAATCAATGAGGAGGGAACCGTTTAGCACCGGGCCATCCTTACATACCCTCAGACCTTGAGGGTCCATACAGCAGGCGCCGCAAACTCCAATCGCACATTTGAAATACCTGTGCATACTGAACTCTGAGCGGTCAAGTGCATCTTTTTCCTGTAACACTTTCATTACATTGGCCATCATGATCTCAGGGCCGCAAACACATATCCTGTCATATACAGAAACATCCATGTCCGCAAGCACTGTAGTAACAAAACCGCATGTTCCGGCAGAGCCGTCATCTGTGGTGATATGAAGTTCACCCGCTGAAGAGAAACGGTCCTCGAAAACCAGTTCGTAACATTCCCTTGAACCCAGGATAGTAGTTACCTTTGCACCACATTCCGATGCATAGTCGGCAAGGGGTCCCAGAGGTGCAGCTCCAACACCGCCTGCGATTATCAGTATGTGCTCATCTTTTTTAGGCAAAGTGAAACCTTTACCGAACGGTCCTCGCAGACCCACAGAATCGCCAACCTTCATATCGAAGAGTTTGGAAGTAGCATCTCCCACCTTCTGCACGGTGATCCCGTTCAGGTATGAAGAGCCCATTGGAACTTCATCCACACCACGTACCCAGACCATGACAAACTGTCCCGGAAGGGCATCATCAAAGGAAACATCGAAACGGAACGTCCTAATGGAAGGGGATTCCTCGACGATCTCAACTATCTTTGCATCTACTGGTTTCATTAGAACACCTCATGGGAAAGACCAATAATATCCTCGACAGCCGAGTAACCTTTGTCCTGAAGGAAAAGGTCGATCCCTGATGCGATATCTGAAAATATATCCACACTTTCATGGACCGCTGAACCGATCTGAACTGCACTTGCGCCTGCCATCATCATTTCCACTGCATCTTCCCATGTGGAAACACCGCCAACCCCGATAACAGGAATATCGAGGGCTTCATAGAGATCATAGACACATTTAATTGCAACCGGTTTTACAGCCGGGCCGGAAAGTCCGCCAAAGCGATTGCCCAGTATAGGATAACCGGAATTGATATCGATGGCCATACCACGAAGGGTATTGATGGCCACCACTGCATCAGCACCGCCGTTCTGCGCTGCTTTTCCTATGGCCTTGATATCGGTCACGTTGGGCGTAAGTTTTACCCACACCGGCACGTCCACAGCATCACAAACAGCGGCTGTAATTGATTCCACCATACAGGTATCGGTTCCTATGGTGGCACCATAACCTTCCGCATGAGGACAGCTCACATTCAGCTCAAAAGCGGCCGGTTCGGAATCGGCAAGCCCTTCTGCGACCTTTACAAAATCCTCGGCATTGCCACCGAAGATGCTTGCTATCACCGGTACATCAGTGCCGGATCTAACTATCTTCATCTCATTATCAAATTCAGTATAGGAAGGATTTGGAAGGCCCATGGCATTCAAAAAACCGCATTCCAGTTCTATCATGCTGGGGTTCGGATGACCTGCCTTGGGCTCCGGTCCAATTGATTTGGTCACAACCCCACCTGCACCACATCCTGCAATGCGGAGCAGGGACGCCCCCGTAGTTCCCATTATACCGGATGCTAGCATGGTCGGATTCTTGAAATCTATACCTGTAATAGTTACCATAAGCTTCTACCTCCCATCATCAATCATTCATCATCGCAGCCGGACATCTGGCAGACCGCAGCCCGCACAAGCTCTTTCCCGCCCATCTCCACAAGCATCCTACCAATACTCTGAGCATGTTCGCGATAGTTCCTTACAGGAATATCATCCTCGATACGGACCTCACGTGTACCATCCACTGCGAGCACTTCCACGAGCACATGGATCTCATCGCCGTCCTCGTTCATCCGTGCAAAGGAACCAATAGGAACGATGCAACCGCCTTCAACCTCCGTAATAAGAAGGCGCTCCACTTCCGTCTCGATCCTTGAGCGTTCGTGGTTCAGAACAGAACATGCTCTCTCGGCTTCATCCTCAGCCCTTGTGACTACCACAATGGTCCCCTGATTCGCAGACGGACAGAAGCTTGAAGCAGGAAGGCGTTGTACATCCATTTCCCAACCCATGCGCTGAAGTCCTGCTTCTGCAAGCATGATTCCATCATACTGACCTGCTTCCAGCTTCTTTATGCGTGTATTGATGTTACCCCGAAGGTCCTCTACATTGATATCAGGCCGATACCTGAGAAGTTGTGCCCTTCTGCGCATGGACGTAGTTCCGATAATAGCACCATCCGGAAGCTCATCCAGAGTGGAACCGTCTGCTGTTAAAAGCACATCGTATGGAGAATCACGTTTCAAGACCGCAGCAATAGCAAGTTCAGGCGGTCTTACGGTTGGAAGGTCTTTCATGGAATGGACCGCAATGTCCACTTCGCCTTCGATCATCCTGTCATCGAGCTCACGTACGAAAACACCCACTCCGGCAACTTCATGGAGCGGACGGTCCGTGAACACATCGCCGGATGTTTTGATCACATTCCTTGTAAGTTCATGGCCTTTCTCTTCAAGCATCCTTGTAACAAGGTCTGCCTGAGCGATAGCCAGAGCACTTCCGCGGGTTCCGAGTATCATCTTGGCCATCTCCTTACTTCAAGTTAGCTGCATAAGCTTCGAGTGTTGTCTCGAGATCAGCTTCTGTGTGTGCGGTTGACAAAAAGTTCGTCTCGAACTGGGACGGTGGGAGGAAGACATTGCTGTCAAGCATGTCGTGGAAGAACTGCAGGTAACCGTCCTTATCACATTTCAGTACATCCTGATAATTCAAAGGTTTGTCACCGAAGAACACCTTGAACATGGATGCAATACCACCCACATGATAATCAAGTCCTTTGTCAGCGATTATATCAGTAAGACCGGCACGAAGCATATTCCCGGTAGCTTCGAGTTTCTCATGGACCTTCTCCTTTTCCAACACATCGACCGCTGCAATACCTGCTGCAACGGATGCCGGACTGCCACTGAACGTACCTGCCTGGTAAACTGAACCTGACGGGGAGATCATATCAAGTATCTCACGCTTACCGCCGAAAACACCGATAGGCAAGCCGCCTCCGACTATCTTTCCAAGAGTGGTCATATCAGGAGTCACACCGAAATATTCCTGTGCTCCGCCCATTGCGAGCCTGAAACCGGTGATGACCTCATCGAATATAAGGACAACATCGTTCTCTTCCGTTACCTTCCTTACTTCCTTGAGATAATCACCATCTGGAAGTATAGGACCAATGTTACCCAGAACAGGCTCCATGATAACAGCAGCCATATCATCCTGATTCGATTCGATGACCTCTGTCATTGCCTCGATATCATTGTAAGCCACTTGAAGGGTGTTCTTTGTGAAATCTTCCGGTATGCCAAGGGAATCCGGCTTACCATGTGTCGTTGCACCTGAACCTGCCTTAACAAGGACAGCGTCATGAGCACCATGGAAACCACCCTCGATCTTAACGAACTTGTTCTTTCCGGTAAAACCACGGGCAGCCCTGAGAGCGCTCATTGTAGCTTCGGTCCCTGTGGAAACAAATCTAAGCATATCAATGCTTGGATAAAGGGAAGCTATCTTTTCCGCAAGGGTCACTTCAAGACCTGTTGGCGTACCATAAAGCCAGCCTTTATCGAGCTGGTCGATGATAGCCTGTTTGATGACAGGATTTACATGTCCCAGAATATTAGGGCCGTATGCCAGACAATAATCAATGTACTCGTTCCCGTCAATATCCTTTATGCGGCAACCATTTGCGGATTCCGTATAGAATGGATATGGTTTGATAGCACGCACCGGACTGCTGACCCCGCCTGGAAGGATTGATCTTGCTTTGTCGAATAGGTCTTTGGACTTGTCTAAAGTAACCATGATAACACCATTTGATAATTTATTGTAAATTTTGTATTCCTTAGAAATATATCGTTTTTATATCCACAAAGCTCATTTAAGCATACGTGCGAGATCCTTTGCGAAATACGTGAGTATCATATCAGCACCGGCACGTTTGATGGACATGAGGGATTCGTACATTACCAAATTCTCGTCAAGCCATCCCTTTTCAGCTGCTGCCTTTAGCATGGAATATTCCCCACTGACATTGTACGCAGCAGTAGGCATCTTGAACTCATGTTTGATGCGATAGATAATATCCAGATAAGGAAGAGCAGGCTTTACCATAATGATGTCCGCACCTTCTAAGATGTCAAGCTCCGCTTCACGGATAGCCTCATTTGAATTTGCAGGGTCCATCTGGTACGTTGAACGATCACCGAACTGGAAAGCGGAATCGGCAGCCTCCCTGAACGGACCGTAGAATGCTGAGGAGTATTTGGCTGCATAGGACATGATAGGAGTGTTCTCAAAATGGTTTTCATCAAGAGCATTACGGATAGCACCTATCATACCGTCCATCATGCCTGACGGTGCAACTATGTCCGCTCCGGCTTCAACATGACTCGTGGCGATCTTGCCGAGAATATCAAGAGTAGGGTCATTTAGTACGTCCTCAGTGTCCATATCGACAATACCACAGTGGCCGTGATCGGTATATTCACACATACAGACATCGGTGATGACCACCATATCTTTACCAAGGTCTTCCTTGATGCTTCGGACCGCCTGTTGTACGATGTCGTCCTCACCATAAGAACAGGTTCCGACAGCATCCTTGTTTTTGGGAATGCCGAACAATACCAATGCCGGAATACCGAGATCTGCTGCTTCCTTTGCATCATCTACTACTTTGTCCAGCGGTAAACGCTGTACTCCGGGCATAGATGAGATATCCACGGAAGAATCAGTGGTCTCATCCACGAACATTGGATATATCAGGTCATCTACGCCAAGTGAGGTCTCCCTCACCAGATCGCGTATCTTACCACTTCTTAACCTTCGCATTCTAACCTGTGGGAACATTAGTATCAACTCTTATTTGTAATTTCATCGTTCTTCTTAATTGGTCGTATATCAAATAAACGAGATACGGAATCAAGGAACTTATCGTCATCATATTCCGCAGCGTTGCGTAATTTCTTGGTGGGTTCTGCAAGGATCTTGTTCGTGATCGCATGCGTGAGATCTTCAAGCACCTTGCGTTCAATATCGCCCATAGTATGGTAGGCACTCAGTTTATTAATGGCATGCTCCATCTCGTTATGCCTGAGGCCGTGGGACTGGCTATAAAGATCTGATATGATAGCATCAGCCTTTTGACGTTTGTACTGAGCCTTCAATAGATCCAATTCATCATCAATGATGACCTCAGCTTTCTTGGCCTCCACCATCCTCATCTGAAGGTTCTTTTCATTAATGACACGTAAACCGTCGATATTACGGAGAATTACATGCGGGATTTCCTCGACTGCAGGATCGATATCTCTCGGACTTGCAATATCTATGAGGAGGAGGTCGTTCTCACGGCCTTCCATCACTTTACCCACGAGATCATCCTTCAATACATAATGAGGAGCAGAAGTAGCACTGATAACCACATCGGCAGCATGGACGTATTTTTCCAGCTGGTCGAACATGACAGCTTCTCCGCCAAGTTCTTCAGCAAGGTCCCTTGCCTTCTCGTAAGTCCGATTTGCAAGATAGATAACATGCATATCCCGGTGTGAAAGTGCTCTCGTGACCAATGTGCCCATTTCACCGGTACCGATCACAAGAATGTGCTTGTCATTCAGACCGTCAAGGATATCCTCTGCAAGATCGACCGCTGCCGAAGCAATGGAAACTGCACCCCTGTTGATGAAGGTCTCTGTACGGACCCTCTTGCCCACCTGGATAGCCTTGCTGAATGCGGTACTAAGCACTTTCCCAACAGTTCCGGCTTCTTTGGCCATCAGGAAAAAGTCCTTGATCTGACCGAGGATCTGGTCTTCCCCGATTATCATAGATTCGAGACCGCATGCAAGCCTGAGCAGATGTCTTAACGATTCATCATGGTCATAGAACTCCACGATCTTTGCAGAAACGCCCATCTCTTTTGCATAATGGAAAAGTACACTGCTACCTTTTGAAGATACCACATATATCTCTACACGATTACAAGTCTTGAGGACTGCACACTCATAAACAAGCTCATTTGAGTAAAGCTGGCTCAGGACAAGCTCTATGTCACCATGCCAGGAATCTTCCATTTCCTCAACAGTAGCCTTTGCGTGTGTAATTACCATACTTGATATTTCTGTCACTCCAAGCCTCCACGAACGGCGTGTGATAAGTGTAACATATTCCCATGAATACGAGCATTGGACTTAAACCTAATGTAATATTTCATGATAACATCAACCTTTCTTGTCTAGGTGCTCCTGAACTATATTGTATGCTACATTATACCCTTTTTCATACGAAACTTCCAGGGCATCCCATATAGCATTGTCCTCAAGTATCTTCCAGAGAAGGGCTTTACGCTCTTTCTGCAAGTCCACTTTACTTTTGAGCAAGGTTCGCATCTCATCCTGCAAGCGTATCATCTCCCCATATTGAGGAGTGATTATAGATTCCAGTTTCCTGCGAGTATATTTTGAGACCGCAGGACTTGAACCAAATGTAGATATGCCTATGGAAAGTCCATCCCGCTGTATAACAGAAGGAATTACGACCTCCCCTGCCATATCAATTCGGTTTACAAGGACCCCACGCCCTTGTGCAAGTTCCCGGATCCGATCATTCAATGAAGGAACGTTCGTTGCAGGAATTACAAGAAAAGCATCTTCCATCAGGGCAAGTATGGATCCATCGGAAACAGAAGAAAGGTCGGACCCGATCAATTCAACCGATGAAGAAGAAGCAAGCTCTTCAAGTTCAGGAGAAAAATCGATGCTTATTACAGCAGTTTCTGCATATTCTGCAAAGAGGGAGGCTTTTCGAAATCCCACAGAACCTCCACCGAAGACCACCACTTTCCGACCTTCCATGTCAATAAAAAGAGGCATATATTTCCGACCAAGGCCTTTCCCTGTCATTTACAGCCTCACGCCAGTCTTTTTGAATTCCCGGACACTGTACAGAAGATTGTAATCGGAGATCCCCGTTGCCATGGATATCTCTTTAGCAACGTGCTCACAGTCATCGCGGGTATATGAATGCACCATTGTGAAGAGGTTGTAAGGCCAGTCCGGATAACGAGGTCTTTCATAGCAATGCGTCACTTCAGAAAAACCTGCCATGACCGCACCGACCTCTTCGACACGTTCATCAGGAACATTCCAGGTACACATTGCATTCGCGGTTATGCCAATGGCACGATGTCCGATAGATGCACCGAACCTTCGAATAAAACCGTTCACCTGAAGATGTTTGATCCTATCGATCACATCCTCTTCGGTCATGCCAAGCTCCTTTGCCACATCAGCAAAAGGAGAATGAGTAAGCGGAATTCCATCCTGGGTCAATTTGAGAAGACGTGTGTCAAGCTCATCCATTTGAACATTATTATCTGACATCAAATTTCACCCCGATCTTAAAAAGACGTTTTGTCGGAAGATCGATCAGTGGACAACCGGTCTCATCCCTGAGATCGTTTATTATCTGCTCCAGACGTTCCCGGTTCGCAGCGGAAACTGTGAACCAGATGTTATAATCTGCCTGACGCAAATAGTTGTGCGAAACTTCTTGATGCCTATTTATCAGTTCTGCGACCTCATCGATGCGGGATTCCGGCACCTTCATTGCAACAAGTGTACTGATGCCACCAACCTTTTTCGTGTTGATGACCGGACCGATACGCCTTATAGCGCCTTCTTCGCTAAGTCGTTCCATGCGTTCCAGCAAGTCCTCTTCAGAAATGCCAAGCTGCTGGCTTAATTTCTCAAATGGGTGAGGATCAAGAGGAAAATCCAGCTGTATCAGGTTCAGGATCGACTTATCGACCTCATCAAGTTCTATCATATAAATTAACACCATTTTTATTTGCAATCGATCTGGATGCTAGGCAGAGTTCATGCCATCATTAGATTATTAATATTTCCCGTAACCAGAGTTCATCTGGGATTATATATACAGTATGGCTCTTCCGCCATGTAGTCACCAGTGGCTGCATAAGCACGGGCACGGCAACCCCCGCAGACGTTGTTGTAGCTGCATTTTCCGCATTTACCACCGAGCTTATCATAATCGCGAAGATCGTTGAAAAGTTCAGAGTCTTCCCATATCTCCCTGAAGCTCTTTTCCTTCACGTTGCCTGCGACCACAGGCAGATATCCGCAGGGCTGGACATCTCCTGTACTGGAAACGAAGCAAAAGCTTATACCTCCGAGACATCCCCGAGTCATTGCCTCATAGCCATGTGTCTTAACAGTGACCTCAGTGCCTTCTCTTTTTGCACGCTGGCGCATTATTCTGAAATAGTGAGGAGCGCATGTGGCCTTCAACTGGATCTTGACGTGCTTCTGCTGATCATAGAACCAGTTCAACACGCGCTCATATTCAGCAGGAGGTATCTCTTCGTTCTCGAGTTCCTTACCCCTGCCGGTTGGCACAAGAAGGAAGATATGATGTGCTTCCGCACCAATTTCGGTTGCAAGTTCAAGAATGGCAGGGATCTCATCGATATTCCTTTTTGTTATGGTTGTGTTTATCTGGAAACCAAGCCCGCCATTTTTGAGGTACTCGATGCCACGCATAGTGCTTTCGAATGCACCGGGAACTCCACGGAAATCGTCATGTGTCTGTGCCGATGAACCATCGATGCTTATACTGACACGCTGCACACCTGCGTCTTTTAGTTTTTTCACAACATCGTCATTGAGAAGGGTTCCGTTGGTCGCAAGAGCTACACGCAGACCTTTGTCAGTAGCGTATCTTGCGATCTCATAGACATCCTTGCGAACAAGAGGTTCGCCTCCGGTCAGAATGAGAATGGGATCTCCCATCTCTACGATCTCATCGACGAAATGTTTTGCTTCAGACGTGGAAAGTTCACCCTCAGGTATCTCCGATGTAGATGAACCTCTGCAATGAACACATGCAAGATTACATCCCCATGTCAATTCCCATGCTATAAGTCGTGGAGGTTTTACCATGTATGATCAAATACTCCTATTTACTTAATATAATGTAAGCTATTATCAAAGGCAATTCTTTCAATTTGCTTAAATAGTATGGAACTATACTACACAGAACCCATATAAATCGTATCGTCAAGATACATAAAATAACAACATATAATGCCCTTTTTGGAGCTAAGGATGATAAGATATGGCAATGGGAGAACAGGCATTTCAGACAGCATTCGCAATTACATGGATAATAATACTTTCCTACATTGTTTATCTGATACGCACACGCATGCGTCTTGCATCCCTGATCCGAAAGCTTAAAGATTGATGGTGTTTGCAAATGGAAAAAAAACGAAAGGCGATCCTCACCATTTTTGCGATAGTAGCAGTTATGGTGATCGGACTTTGGGGCGTTGATGTCGAACAGGGATATATGATGGTCTCTGAGATCACGACCATCCCACAGGATCATGTCGGGCAGAAAGTCAGTACAATGGGACTTGTCAAAAATGGGACATTGAGCATCTCACCGGAAATGGTCTCGTTCACCCTTACGGATGCTGAAGACGAGGAACAGGAGATATATATTGAATACACAGCTGACCTTCCTGCAAATCTTGTAGAAGGGAACAGCGTTAGCCTTACAGGGACCATGATATCAGAATCAAAGATAGAGGCAGACCAGATCGTTATCGGCTGCCCTTCAAAGTATTCCGAATGAAACCTGGAACATATCACATTCATATTATGAGGACATGCGATGAATATCGAACAATGGGATGAATACCGGCAGATCACCGATGCCATGAACGAAATGATAAGCGACATGGATGATTCACCCCAGATGAAAAACGTCGTCGGACATATTTGCAGATCGGGCGGAAAGAAGGTCAGACCTATTATATTACTACTGGCTTCCCGAATATGCGGAGGAGACTCCGACAATAGTATAAATGCAGCACTTGCCATTGAGCTTATCCACTCCGCATCCCTTATACACGATGATATCCTGGACGAAGGGGTCATACGAAGAGGAGTAGAGTCCGCACATAAGAAGTTTGGACCAGCAGCTGCCATGCTTGCTGGGGATTATATGATCTCAAAATCCATTGAGCTTATTTCAATATACAGTACACCGGTAGTGCGGGAGTTCGGACGTGCAGGAATGGCAATGGCAGAGGGCGAGACCATTGACATAAAAAGCACATCCGAGGATTTTGCAGAGATGAACTATTTCGATTGCATCGACAAGAAGACCGCATCCCTCTTTGCGGCCAGTGCGGCAATGGGTGCATATATCGTAGGTGCTGATGAAAGGACTGCAAGTAAATTGAAGGATTATGGAGAAAAGCTCGGAAGAGCATATCAGATCGTTGACGATATTCTGGAATATACCGAGAATGTCGATGATAAGAGATCCGAGAATGAATCCATATCGATCTTGCAGATATATAGAAGGGCCATACCACATGAGAGCGCTGTAGAAAAGGCGACCTTACTGGCAATGGAGAACGTGAGAATGGCAAAAGACATATTGGAAGAGTTCGAGCCTTCCGATTCAAGAAGCAAGCTCATGGAAGTTACAGACCACATAACAACGGAAATGCTTCCGAAAACATTGAAAAATACTATCAGATCCAGGTGAACATTATGCGGGTATATGACAAATCAGTTATCAAAGTAAATGCCAGTACAGAGAATGGAAAAGTCGTTCTCGATACAGAAGGACCACTATCAGCTGTATCAAAACCTGTGATAAAACGCATTAATAAGATATTCCGGGAAGAGAAGCCAATATTAGTGGACGAAGAGAATATCATTTTTTCCACATGGGTGCCACCGGTCCCAAGTCCCGCATTCAACAGGGTCATAAGTGCACAGATCGGCGCAATTATGAAAAAACGTATCCCTGACCAGTTCTCGATCGGGATAACAGACAGATGCCCATACAATTGCATACACTGTGGTGCTGCCGGCATTGTTGCAGACCCTGAATTTGCGCTTGAAGAAATAAACAGAGTGGTCGATGAGGCAGTAGACCTTGGAGCATACCTGATATCTTTCGATGGTGGCGAGACCATGCTTCGAAGCGATATTGTGGACATGGTCGCCAGTGTTGATAAAACAAAGGCAATAGCCACCTGTTTTACATCAGGTTTCAAGTTGACACCTGAAAGGGCACGGGACCTTAAGAATGCAGGCCTTTATTCAGCACATATCAGTGTGGATAGCCCGGATGAGAAAGAGCATGACCGCGTAAGGGGTTGTGAAGGGGCATTCCAGAACAGTATGACAGGTATCAAGAATACGCTGGATGCAGGGATCATGGCAGATATGTTCGTTGTGGCATCACCGGATAATATTGATGACCTTGAGGAGTTCTATACCCTGGCAGATGATCTTGGCATGCAGGAAATGTCGATATATGAGATCATTGCCGTGGGAAGGTGGCTAGACCATGAAGACGAGACCCTCACCAAGAAAGATATTGTAAAGCTTGAAAGGTTCCAGAAGAGCAAGAACAAGGAAACTGACGGACCCAGGGTCACCGCGTTCCCGTATTTCAACGGACCTGAGCAGTTCGGTTGCTTTGCAGGCAGGAGATGGATGCATGTTGCTGCGGGCGGAGACGTTATGCCATGCGCTTATACACCGCTCTCCTTCGGAAACGTTAGAGAAGATGGTCTTGCAGAAATATGGAAACGTATGGGAAAACATGCGGCATACAAGGGATCTGCAGATTATTGTATGATGCGTAACCCGGAATTCAGAAAGGAGTATATACACACCATACCAAAGGATGCTCAAATTCCTTTAAGGGTTGACCTGCAATACAAAAACTAGTTATAAATAGAGCTAAAATAAAGAGAATTGAATATTCCCCTACTTTTTTAGTGCATATTTGTTCTGGCAAACTGCACATGAGGTTTGCAGATAGTCAGAACTTAAGTATTTTTTATATAAATTTCCATGATAAATTATTAACATTACCGCAAACAGAAAAGCATAACCGAATAACTTATATGCAAGTTTGCTATTAGGAATGTAAATTACGCCAAGTTATCATTTTATAGATGTATCGAGGATTTACATGGCCAAAGACAAAATCTTATCCGAAATCAAGGAAGCAGAACAAAGTGCGGCCAAAATGGTGGATGAAGGGCTTAAGAACAAGAGCGAGCGCATTACAGCAGCTCGTGCTGAAGCCAGAGAGATCATCAAACAGGCGGAAACTGATGCAGCACAATCTGCCCAGAATGCACTGAAGTCAGCTGAAGAGACTATTAAACACGAATCTGAAGATATTATCTCCAAAGGCGTGAACGAAGCCAAAATGATCAGCGACAAAGCTGAGGGTAACGTTGACAAAGCCGTTGAAAATCTGGTCACAGAGTTTGAGAGGACAATACATGCTTAAGCCAAAACAGATGAGTCGTGCCGTCATTGTAGGACACAAGGACATCATGGAAGCTACCGTGGAAGCAATTCACGGCAGCAACTTGTTCCACCTTGAAGATTACAATGAAGACGGTTCCGGACTTAAGCTTGGCAGACCATTCAAAAATGCAGGCGAAGTTTCTAAGAAACTGATCCAATTAAGATCTATCTCATCCTTCCTTGGTGTTAAGAAAGAATCAATACCAAAAAAGAAGGAGACAACTGTTATCAATGAGCTCGATTCAATGCTGGACCAGCTTGATATCGAGGTTAGTACTAAAACAGAGAAAAAGTCTGAACTGGATTCACGACTCAAGGAACTTGAAACACTGAAAAAGGACATTAGTCCATTTTCAGCGATCCCTATAGATATGGAATTATACCATAACTATGAGAGCATTAAGGTCTTTGCAGGAACTGTCAAGGAAAACATTGGTTCTGCTGTCTCACAGGTAACATCGACCTATGAGATGGAATATGACCAAAGTACCGGAACTGTGGCATTATTCATTAAGAAAGAAGATGAAGCTAAGATATCAGAGATCCTTTCAAATTTCGAGTTCAGAGAGATAAGGATACCAGAGATAACCGGAACCCCTTCGACCCTGATAGCAGATATTACAAGGGAAGAAGAGGGAATCCAGAAGCAGATCACTTCACTGGAAACGGATATTACATCTATCAAGGATAAATATTCAGAGTTCATACTTGCCAGTGAGGAATTGCTTACTATCGAATCTGAAAAAGCAGAGGCTCCAGTAAAGATAGCAACATCAGAACACACATTCATCATGGATGGATGGATACCTGATGATCAATTTGCAACTCTTGAAAGGACAATTGAATCTGCTACAAACGGACGAGCTTTCGTTTCAAAGCAAAGGATCACAAACGCTGATACAGACATCATACCTATCGAATATGATAATCCAAAGATCACCCAGCCATTCCAGGAGATCATGGACCTTTATGCACGTCCAAAGTACAAGGAGATCGATCCAACTTCTCTGATATTCATATCATTCCCACTTTTCTATGGAATGATCCTTGGAGACATAGGATATGCACTGATCCTCCTAGCACTTGCATTAGGTATCAAAAAGATGGTCAAGTCAGATGCAGTAAAGCCTTTGATGAATGTACTTATCTATTGTCAGATATCAACATTGATCTTTGGTGTTCTGTATGGTGAGTTCCTTGGGTTCCCACTTGCAAGTTTGCATACAGACCACGGAATTATACCTGGATTAATAGCAGGGTTCGAGACCATAACTCTCTTCAACTCCCCAGTTGGAGGAGAAGTTATCACATATCCGATACACCGCACACACATTGTGATGACGATGATCATTGCAACGGCACTTATCGGTTCACTTCATGTCAATTGTGGATATGTAGTTGGATTCATAAACGAAAGAAGAAAGCACGGATTCGCTGCAGCTATGTTCGAAAAGGGCAGCTGGCTTGTAGTCGAACTCGGAATAATCCTGGGTGTACTTGGTTATACAGGTTACGCACCTACGGCGATCATAGGAATTATAGTGTTCCTTATAGGATTCGTCATGCTCATTAAAGGAGAAGGCGCAAAGGGAGCTATAGAATTGCCTAGCTTATTAAGTAATGCACTTTCCTACACTCGTTTAATAGCTGTAGGATTGTCATCAATCTATATTGCATCAACTGTCAATCTCATAGCTTTTGATATGATCCTTCCACAGGGCGGGATCGTGGCAGTGATCGGTGCAATAATCGTATTCATATTCGGACATGCGTTAAACACAGTCCTGAGTATAATAGCCCCTGGATTGCATTCACTAAGATTGCAGTATGTAGAGTTTTTCGGTAAATTCTACGAAGGTGGCGGAAGAAAATACAGCCCATTCGGATACATTAGGAAATACACGGAGGAATAAACAAATGGTAGACGCAGCAGCAGCAGTAGTATATATGGACCCAGCAGGATTAAAAGCAATTGGAGCAGGACTCGCAGTAGGACTTACTGGACTTGCATCCGGAATTGCAGAAAGAGATATTGGTTCAGCAGCAATCGGCGCAATGGCAGAGAACGAGAGTCTATTTGGTAAAGGTTTGATCCTTACCGTAATTCCAGAAACAATCGTTATCTTCGGACTTGTCGTCGCACTGCTTATCAGCTAAGTTAATTTAAGAGCAAACATATTGCTCTTAAATTCTTTTAAGGTGTCAGAGCATGGGACTCGAAACAGTTATAAAAGATATCATGGGTGCTGCCCAGACAGAAGTAAACATGATCAATGCAGATGCTGATGCAGAGGTATCACAGATACTGGATGATGCTAGGCAGACTGCAAAGAAGATCATGGGCGAACGTCTGGCGAAAGCAGAAGATGATATCAAGCGATTACGCCAACAGGAGATCTCCAGCGCAAATCTGGAAGTCAAACGTACAATGCTTAATGCTCGCAAAGAAGTCCTTGACAAAGTATACGATAATGCAATAGAAACTATTGCATCCCTTCCTGAAACAAAGCAGGAAGAGCTGCTAAAAGCGATCATTGATGAAAATGATAGCAATGGCAGTAAAATATACTCAAACAAGGACTCAGAAAAACTTGTCAAAAAGTTGTCTTCCCTTGAATATACCGGCAATATCGATTGTATTGGCGGATTGATCATGGAGAACGATGATGGAACAGTTCGTTTAGATTATACATACGATATAATCATGAAGAATGTTAATGAGCAATCATTGAAACAGACATCTGATATCTTGTTCGGGTGATATCCAAATGGGGCTTTTGCAAAAATTCACAAGAAAAAGTAGTCCGAAGCAGAGCGGAAGTGGCTCAAATTACGCTTATGTGACTGCACGCGTTCGCGCGATGAAAAGCAATCTTCTCCCTAGGGAAACATATCCTCGATTAATGAACATGGGAATCGACGAGATCACCCGTTTTATCGGAGAGTCACAGTATAAGCAGGATGTCGATGAACTGGCAAGAACATATGACGGTGTGGATCTGTTTGAACACGCATTGAACAGGAATCTTGCGGTCACTTTTACAAAATTGATCAATATCTCCGAAGGAGAGTTGAACTATCTGATCTCTGAATATCTTAGGAAATATGATATATGGAGCATCAAGACCATTCTACGTGGAAAGTACTGTGATGCATCAGTAGAAGAGATCAATGATAGCATAGTTTCCGCCGGACAACTGTCTTATCCATTTTTGTCAAGCCTTTCAGAAAAAGAATCATATGAAAGCATCATCGATGCTCTCAGTGGAACCGATTATTACCCAACATTAAAAGGATATGATGGGACAAACCTCTCTGAGATCGAAAACCAGCTTGATAAGATGTACTATACCGGACTGTCCACTACAGTAGACAATCCAAAATCCAATGATAGTAAACTGTTCTCAAAGTTCATCCGTACTGAGATCGACATAAAGAACCTGAGTACCCTTTTCAGGTTGAAGAATGCCGGTGCGGAAAAGGATGAAATTGCAGACCTGATTCTTGAAGGCGGTCTTCATTTAAACATTAAAGAGATTGAAAAGCTATTACCACTTCCATTCAGTGAATTTGTTCAGTCACTTGAGAAGTATCCTTATTGGGAGGATATATCTGGAATAGTGAAAACTGAAATGGATTCACTGGTAGAACTGGAAACTCAACTCACGAAGTCCAACATCAAATCCGCTTCAAGCTTTTCACATGTGTACCCATTATCCATTGTTCCGATCATGGATTATGTACTGAACAAGACGAACGAAGTACACAACTTGCGTATAATTCTGCGCGGAAAAGCAGCAGATCTTGATGAAGAAATAATCAGGAACCAGTTGGTGATCTAATGGAATTAGCAGTAGTAGGTAGCAGCGAGTTTGTAACAGGATTCAGACTAGCTGGTATTAAAAAGATATACGAAGCTAAAAGTGATGAGTTGGAATCTGTTGTCACAAAAGTGCTCAATGATTCAGATGTAGGTATCTTTGTGATACATGAAAATGACTTTAATAAACTACCGGAAATTTTGAGAGATACTCTTAGTGAGTCTGTTGACCCCACAGTGGTCACTCTCGGAGGAACTGGTGAAAGTTCAAACTTAAGGGAAAAGATAAAACAATCGGTAGGTGTAGATCTGTGGAAGTAAATGGTGAAATTTATCGTGTGGCAGGACCTGTTGTTACGGTTATAGGAATTAAACCGAGAATGTACGACGTGGTCAAAGTAGGTCACGAGGGACTGATGGGAGAAGTCATCAGGATCAAAGGCGAACAGGCTACTGTTCAGGTATACGAAGATACTTCCGGTCTCAAACCGGGAGAACCTGTAATGAACACCGGACTGCCTTTGTCCGTTGAACTTGGACCCGGATTATTAGAAAGTATTTATGATGGTATTCAGAGACCTCTGCCAGTGTTGCAGGAACAGATGGGCAACTTCATTCAGAGAGGAGTTACCGCAAACGGACTGGACCGTGAAAGGGTCTGGGAGTTCAAGCCAACAGCAAGCAAAGGCGATGAGGTAAAAGGTGGTAACATACTCGGTTTGGTCCAGGAGACCAAAAATATCGAGCACAAGATCATGGTCCCACCATCGATCTCTGGTACTATCGAAGAGATAAAAGCAGGCAGCTTCAAAGTAGATGAGACTATCTGTGTTCTCACAGATGGAACAGAGATCTCAATGATGCAGAAGTGGCCAGTACGAGGACCACGCCCTGTAGCAAAGAAACTCATGCCAACCAAGCCTCTTATCACAGGACAGAGGATCCTTGATGGTATGTTCCCTATAGCAAAAGGCGGAACAGCTGCAATTCCAGGTCCATTCGGATCAGGAAAGACAGTTACTCAGCAGCAGCTTGCTAAGTGGAGTGACACTGATATTGTGGTTTACATCGGTTGCGGAGAACGCGGCAATGAAATGGCTGATGTATTGAACGAGTTCCCGGAACTCGAGGATCCAAAGACAGGTCGTCCACTCATGGAAAGGACAGTTCTTATCGCAAATACATCCAACATGCCTGTAGCTGCTCGTGAAGCATCTGTTTACACTGGTATCACAATTGCAGAGTATTACAGAGACATGGGATACGATGTATCACTCATGGCAGACTCAAGTTCAAGATGGGCAGAAGCAATGAGAGAAATTTCTTCAAGGCTTGAAGAAATGCCTGGAGAAGAAGGTTATCCAGCATACCTCTCTGCAAGACTCTCTGAATTCTATGAGCGTGCAGGAGCAGTTAACTCCCTTGCAGGACTTGACGGTTCAATCACTGTAATTGGTGCAGTATCACCACCTGGTGGTGACTTCTCAGAGCCTGTTACCCAGAACACACTCCGTATCGTAAAGGTATTCTGGGCGCTTGATGCAAAGCTCTCACAGAGAAGACACTTCCCATCCATTAACTGGCTTACAAGTTACAGTCTGTACACCCAGGGACTTGCTGACTGGTACAGCGAGAACGTTGGATCTGACTGGACACAGCTCAGGGACGATGCAATGGACCTTCTTCAGCAGGAATCCGAACTTCAGGAGATCGTGCAGCTCGTAGGTTCTGATGCACTTCCGGAAGATCAGCAGCTCACACTTGAAGTTGCACGTATGGTAAGGGAATATTTCCTCCAGCAGAACGCATTCCACCCTGTTGACACATACTGTCCGTTCGACAAGCAGTACAAGCTTCTCAAATCCATCACAAGATATGGAGAGATGGCAACAGCTGCACTTGAATCAGGAGTTCCAATGAACAAGATCATCACCATCAAATCAAAGGATGAACTCGCAAAAGTGAAATTCGAAGAAGACTTCGATGCAGCACTTGATGTAGTCATGAAGAAGATGGATGAAGAATTTGCACAGATCGGAGGCAACTGAACATGACCAAAGAATACAAAACGATCGTAGAGGTCTCCGGACCACTTATTTTCCTTGAGAAGACCGAGCCTGTAGGATATGGTGAACTTGTCCAGATCAACCTTCCTGATGGAACCACCAAGAGAGGACAGGTACTCGATACCTCTGCAGATATGGTAGTCGTGCAGGTCTTCGAAGGTACAGTAGGACTCAACGAGGAATCCGGTGTAGTATTCAGTGGCGAGACCATCAAACTCCCTGTATCAAAGGATATGCTTGGCAGGATCCTTTCAGGAGCCGGTGAACCACTGGATGGCGGACCAAGGATCATACCTGACAAGAGAGTAGACATCAATGGTGCATCAATGAACCCATATTCCAGGATGCCACCAGAAGATTTCATTCAGACAGGTATTTCCACCATCGACGGTACAAACACCCTTGTAAGAGGACAGAAACTTCCTATCTTCTCCGGATCAGGTCTCCCACATAACGAGATCGCACTTCAGATTGCAAGGCAGGCTAAAGTTCCTGGTAGCGATGAACCTTTTGCGGTAGTTTTCGCTGCAATGGGTATCACTAACGAAGAAGCACAGTACTTCATGGACGATTTCGAGAAGACCGGCGCTCTTGAGAGAGCTGTTGTTTTCCTGAACCTTGCAGATGACCCTGCTGTCGAGCGTATCGTTACTCCAAGGATGGCTCTTACAGCTGCAGAGTACCTTGCATACGAACATGATATGCACGTACTCGTAATTCTGACAGATATCACAAACTACTGTGAAGCACTCCGTCAGATGGGAGCAGCAAGAGAAGAGGTTCCAGGTAGACGTGGTTACCCAGGTTACATGTACACTGACCTTGCATCACTGTATGAAAGGGCAGGAGTTATCAAAGGAATTAAGGGATCTGTTACCCAGTTCTCCATCCTTACAATGCCTGGTGACGATATCACCCACCCGATCCCTGATCTTTCCGGTTACATCACCGAAGGACAGATCGTGGTTTCCCGTGAACTTCACAGGAAGGGTATCTACCCACCGATCAATGTATTGCCATCACTCTCACGTCTTATGAACTCCGGTATCGGAGACGGTAAGACAAGGGACGATCACAAGGCAGTGTCTGACCAGATGTATGCAGCATACGCAGAAGGCCGTGACCTTCGTGGACTTGTTGCTATCGTTGGTAAAGAAGCACTGTCCGAAAGAGACAGGAAGATGTTGGAGTTTGCGGACTTGTTCGAGGACAGGTTTGTACGCCAGAGCAGAGACGAGGACCGTACCATCGACGATACATTGAAGGTCGCATGGGAGATCCTTGCAGAGCTGCCTGAAGCACAGCTTACCAGGATCGATAAC
Organism: Methanococcoides seepicolus; assembly: GCF_023684405.1. GTDB lineage: Archaea > Halobacteriota > Methanosarcinia > Methanosarcinales > Methanosarcinaceae > Methanococcoides > Methanococcoides seepicolus. The sequence continues at coordinate 21,060 of NZ_JAGSOI010000014.1, forward strand.
AAGTACCTTGACAAGTACCACCCTGCTCACCAGAAAAGCGAGTGAATCGGTAGTGAGGGATCACAATGGGCGCAAAAGAAGTAAAACCGACTCGTTCAGAACTCATTGAGCTGAAGAAGAAGATCAAACTTTCAGAAGGCGGTCACAAGCTGCTTAAAATGAAAAGGGACGGTCTTATCCTTGAGTTCTTTGAAATTCTTAGCAAAGCAAAGGACGTTCGCTCCGAGTTGGATGCTGCCTATGAAAAGGCCAATGTGAAGATCGGTATCGCAGAAGCAGTGGAAGGCAGAATAACTGTAAAATCCACTGCATTTGCAATGAAGGATGCACCACAGATCGAGCTCGAAAGCCACAATATCATGGGCGTAGTAGTGCCAAAGATCGAATCCTCAAGTGTGCGTAAACCCATAAACAAGCGTGGATACGGACTTCTCGGAACAAGCTCTTACATTGACGAAGCTGTCGACTCATATGAAGAACTGGTTGAAAAGATAATTCTGGCAGCAGAGATCGAAACAACCATGAAGAAGCTTCTTGATGATATCGAAAAGACAAAGAGGCGTGTCAATGCTCTTGAGTTCAAGGTCATACCTGAACTCACAGAAGCAATGGTATTCATTCGCCTGCGTCTTGAAGAAATGGAAAGAGAAAATACATTCCGCTTGAAGAGAATCAAAAAAGCATAAGGCTTTCTCATGCAACAAAACTCATCTGATCGGCCAAACCTGGCCGACAGAGCTTTTTCTTTATTAACTCGACCTGAAAATCTGGCACGCATATTAAGATGGGCGTGGCTAGTTTCACTTGGGATGTTGATCTTAGGCTATCTTATTATTTACTTCAAAGTAAAATCCCACATCAACTTCTTACCATAAGAAGATCTTTCCTGTTTCTCCAGCTCTTGTATCGAGCGAATATAGTTCTGATAAGGATAAACTGAAATTATATCAGTAATACTTAAATAAATATCAGACATATAATAGATGAAATATAGAAATACTTTCGATCTGTGGAGCAAAACGCTTTTTCAAATTAGAGATAATATTTTCTCCCAGATAATAAATTCATCGAACTCAAAAGTTGATCCACAATGAATGAACTACCCTGGGAAAATAAAAAAGAAAATGCAAATTTCTCTAATGAGCATTCACCTGAGCCCGAACTACCCTGGAAATCTGAAAAGAAGAACGACATATCTGCTGATGTGGAGTCTGAAGTCACCCCCTGATGACCATGTAAAATCTATCTGGTTCATTGAACAGCTTGCAGGTCTTAAAGTCGATAAGAACAGGCTTTCAATAATAGAAAAGGACATTAAAAAAGTGATAAAGGGTACAGAGATATATGGGATCTGATCAACCGATTACCGTAGATCGTATTGAACACACAGACCGGATAAATGAAAGACCATTCAAACGATCAGATAATAAACACCTGAGAACAGACAGGGCTCAGATAACTATTGATTATCTGATAGCAATTACCATATTCCTGTTTGCTGTCTTTTTTGTTTTCCAATACACATCTGGTCTTTTCACCCCCTTCCAATCAGATTCAGATGAAGTCACACTCGTAGCAGATCGCGTTGCAACGTCGATAACAGAAATAGAATTAGCTTCCGGAGATATCAACACCCCGAATCTCGTAGACCAGAACAATACTGACACATTATTCTATTCTTTAACATATGATTATGAAGATACAGTATCAGGTATGGGATTAAGAGGCGGGTTCCAAAGCTATGAACTCAACATAACCATGGCTAATAGCACCTCTCTGATGTACATTGCTGGCAAACCATTACCAACTACTGGAAATATAGGACAGACCAGAAGAGTTGTCCTTCTTGAAGACATCGATTCCGGTAAAAGAGAAAATGCAATACTGTCAGTGCGGGTGTGGTAAGGTGAGAAACTGGAAATATCCCGACATCAAAAAAGACGAACAAGGCCAAATGCATACCCTTGAAGCTATCATGGCCACCACCATAATGATCGCAGTACTCGTATTTGCCGTACAAGCAACTGCCCTTACCCCACTTACATCTTCCACTGCAAACGCTCACATCGAATCACAGATACACACTATCGGACAGGACATGTTAACAGTTCTTGACCACTCAGCGTATGGAACGAATTCATACCTGAAAGATCAAATAATCGATTGGAATGGCGATGAATACGTTTGGACTGCGACAAGTTATCGTTCTAGAACGAATAGCAGTGATATTTTGACCGGTCCTTTAACAGAAATGCTCGAACTTGTAGTGATAGAAAATGGAATTGCCCACAATATAGAGTTTACTTTCAATACCGAGACAGGATCAAGCCAAACAATGTCTTTCATTTATAATGGTGATCCGTCCGACAATGCAGTGATAATTTCAAGAAAAGTGCTGATCTCTAATACAGACATAGAAGATGCTGTCATCTTTGCATCAAATGCCGGCATACCTGACGTAGACGGTTCAACTGATTACTATAACATAATTGATGTCAAACTTACCATGTGGCGTATGTGAAAAACGAAACGAGATGAAAAAAATGAAACATTGCGATGAATCCGGACAAATATTGTTACTTGCAGCCTTTGCAATAGGTTTCATGATAGTAATATCAACAGTGATGTTAAATAACATAATATATGCAAGCAATATGGCATCTGAATCAAGCAACGACATAAACCATTTTGAAATATCGAACATTGCCCAGATCACACAAGAAGCATCAAATGCTGCCTATTATAACGCCACAACTGGTGATCAATTTGATAATGATGTTTATTTCAATTATCTTGAAACTTATAGTCAGGAGATCTCAACTCTTTATGCTTATCGAGGTTTTTCATTTTCCTTTGGAAACAGTACACTTCATGATGCATACTTTACAAAAAATGGATTAATTACAGGAAGATCGAACTGGACGATCATAGATAACATCAACCAAACAAGCACATTTACAATAGAGATGGGAGATACAAGCAAACTTTCAAACTCATCGAATCCCTTTGAAATAAACGCCATAAACCATTCAGGTGTTCCCATATGGAAAATGGAGTTGTACGATGATGGTAGCAACATAAATGTATCCGTGAACGATCAAACGCACATTATAGGAGCATCCAATAGCAGTATTTATCTCAACATAATTGATAACGAAACAGTGTTCCATTTTGCTACATCAACTGCAAGTGAGAGCTACAGGATCGATTATTTCAATTCAAGCAATGCCATGGGTCTGTATTCGATCACCGGAACTCTGTCCGATGGACATGATTTTACCCGTGAAAGGTATAAAGTGATCAATACGACGATCAGTATCGCTTCCAGCAAGAACAGGATCAATGTATCCCTTCCAATTACCGTACCCTGAAGTGTGAAAAATGAAGCAGTTCTATACAGATAATAAAGCAGTATCAACGTCAGTTGGATTCATACTTACATTTGTAATAACAATTATAACCTTCATACTTGTCATGCAATCCTCATATGACCTAATGGACCAGGCAGAACATACGGTCATGCGAGAAGAATTTGAGATACATGGAAACAATATCGCACTTCAACTCGCGAAGATCGACACAATGATAGGTGTAGTAAACAACGGCGGTGGAGAGATCATTGATCATAGGTCAGAACTCATGATACCAATAAGGATTGCAAATGAATATTATTATGTTGAATTCTCGAACCAGACCCGAGAGATCATATTTGAATCCAATGAACGTTCTGAAACAAGAGTACAGGTCGCTTTCAACATTGAAAATACGAACATAATGTCCACAACATTAAGTAGTGCTTCAGGCGACCATTTCCTACTTTACAATAGTACCTCGAATATGATCGAGATATACTGAAGAAAAAAAGGTACTTAAACAATGATACCAAAAAAGCTGTTCAATTCAGAAAATGCAGTATCAGAGGTCATCGACGTAGTGTTCATACTCGGCGTAATGTTCTTTGCAATATCTTTAATTGGAACCTCAGGATATCCATTTCTTCAGAACATGCAAGAGAATGGTCACACAGAGAACATAAAACAAAGCTATATCGTTCTTTCAGAGAACATGAACAAAGTTGTTTTTGGCAATGCGCCTTCCCAATCAGTAGAACTGAAAATGTATGGAGGGGGAATATGGGTTACCGGAGATAGTGTCATCAACATAACCGTTCAAACATGGAACTCATCGCTTCTGCCTCCGGCTATCGAATCACAGACATTTTCGCATCAGACAAGGGAAATACAGAATGAGTATGAGGGGACTCTTATTTCCTATGAGAATACAGGAGTCTGGGCCAAATATGAAAACGGTGGAACTGTGATGGTAAAAGAACCAGAATTTGTGTTCTCTGATAACACGCTGTTCATACCTTCCAGTACGATTTCCGGAGTTGGCGGTCATGCCGGAGAGGGACTTGTGCGTGCAGTTGCGGATGGAGGAGAATCTTCAGTATATAAATACACAAATGTTTCCGCAGTAGATATCACCATAATGAGCCAGTACTACGATGGATGGGAAAAATATCTTGATGATACTTTTGGAATGAAAATTATAAGCAGGGATGAGAACAACAATACTATCCAAGTACGAAAAGATGATTATTTGGAGAACATTGATGTCTATATTCTGTATTCACCCCTGAGTGTCAGAATCGAATAAGGAGGAGAAAGGATGGAGAAGAACTGTAAGATACATGAATGCAACTGTGGTGCATCAGCCGTTATCGGAGTACTGCTTATGTTCGCACTCACCATCGTTTCAATAAGTGCAATGCTTGTTTACAGTGTACCTATGATCTCTGACCTACAGGATAGTGCACAAGCCCAGAAAATAGAACAGGGGTTCACTATTCTGGACTCCCGTACCAGTAAAGTTGCCCTTGGAGAGTCACCCCTTCAGACAACATCAGTTTCACTTATGGGTGGAAGTATTAACGTGAACGATGATACTGTGGATGATAAGAGCAGTATTAGACTTGTCATTACCAATCTAACGAACCCCGGCTCATCAGAGGAGTTCAACTGCTCTTTTGGTACAATCGAATATACAAAAGATAACCGAAAGATAGCATATGAAGGCGGAGGGGTCTGGTCTAAATATGAAGGTAGCGGAGGAGCTGTTATGATCTCACCACCAGAGTTCCATTACAATGGAGAAACACTCACGCTTCCAATAATGTCCATCACTGGCAGATCATCATCATCCGGCAAAGGTGACACCAGTATTGCAGTTTCATCGGACAATAGACCTTCCATACTATTTCCTAACACCTCAATATCATCTTCGAGGACCAATCCCGTTACTTCAGATAAAGTATATATATACATCAAGAGCCAGTATTATGATGCCTGGGCAGATTATGCTGATACAATGATCTACACAACTGCAACTCTCGACCACGAGAACACGACCGCGATCATCGAACTCGATGTCATGCCCCCAATGGGAACATCGACACTTACCAACATGATAAAGGTCGGTGTAGTGAATACATCAAGCCCATTGCCAATATACAATTTTTCTTTTGATCTTGAAGCAGAGAATTCCAATAATAATGGATTGAATCCTGCAAAATATGAGATCGGAGCAACATCCGGTACAAAGACGCTCACATACAGCCTTGCAAAAAAAAGTGGTGCAAATCAGCTTGAAGTCCATGTAACTTATAAGGATACAGCAGCTGGAACTGAATATATTGAAGAATGGGAAGGGGTGACCACTTACCCCGTAAGCGGTAGTAAGGCAGACCAATATGCTACTGTAGATTTTCTGGATCCTGCATTCATGATGATATATGATCCACCTGGCACAGATGGCGCTAGCCCTGACTTTTCATGGAATACTTCCAGTCCCATAAGTGAACTTCCTGATGTGGAGATCTATATTACTAATGCTTCATTCTCGATGAACGACCTGACACAACATTATCTGAAACTGCTAACAAAGGATGGAGCGATCACATTCGATATTGATGGTGGGAAGCAAGACCCTGTGGATTATGAAGAATCCACAATAACGATAAATTACGATGGAAGGCCAGGAGCGATCACTTACCTGCACGTTACCAGAAATTATCTGGATGTTGCAATAATAAATTGAAAAAATAGCTTAATAGGAAGTTTGATGTGAATATCAGTTCCAACACCTTCCTCGCTTTCCATCCATATCTTTCCTTCATATGAATTAAAAGTATGTTTGCAGACATACAGACCGATACCAAATCCCCTTTTCACAAAAAGATCTTTTTACTCAGAAGTGTGTGGCGATAATTTCCCATGAAAACAATATGCAGAAACGAAATAAATTAAAAAAGATGAGGATATAGATATCCACATCTGTTAAAGATCACTGATTTTCATCATCCTGATCTGATACATCAGTATATTCAGCAGTATAATTACCCTCAGTTCCGACATAGGACACAGTGGCTGCAACCAATGCAAGTGTTATGATCGGAATGGTTACAAGGGATACGATGTAGGTAATTCCACCAATAGCACTGATGATAGCCACAATGATAAACAATACCAGACTGTCCACAAAATTCTGTTTTGAAATATCTATACTTTCCTTTATTGCATCCATGGCGCCATAGTCCTTTATGACAAGCAGAGGAAAAGAATAGATAAGGAGAATTGAAAGGATCAGACCTGGAAGTATCAGGAGCATGTAGCCTATACCAATAAGGATAACGGAGACAAGCAAAAGGACCCAGCTTTTCACAAAACGATTGAAACCCTCGAACACATCATTGATCTCGACCTTTTCTCCCCTCAGACCTTTCACAGCCATATAAGTAAGACCATAGAATAGCGGAGCTATTGTCACAATGAAGATGGAACCGAATACCACGATGATCGTAGCTACGATAAAGGCAGCAACGTTGTCCTTGAAAGCGTTCCAAGATCTACTAAATATATCTTCATAATCCAAAATGTCACCTCAAAAATAGATTGGTTCCCACACATATATAATTTTGTTAATGAGGGAACTTATAGTGGATCATTCCGGCTTCAACAAGGTATATGTGGGAAATGGTATCCCGATACCTGCTTTTTTGAACTCGATATCTATCATAGTATTTACTTCGTTGATGACACTGAACTTTTCGGAAGGATATTTTACCCAGAGTATCAAAGCAAAATCAAGACTGAAATCCCCATGATTATCAAAACGAACAGAAGGTGCCGGATCATCCAGAACGAGATCGATATCATTTCCGATCTTGAGCAGGACCTCCTTTACCTTTGAAACATCCGAACCATACTCGACCCCTATCATTATTTTTACCATCATCTGTGGTTGGGGAGAAGTGTAGTTCACGATCTTGTTGTTCGCAATGATACTATTCGGGATTATTATCATATTGTTGTAAAAATCAAGTATACGGGTACTTCTGATACCTACTTCCTGTACGAGCCCTATCTGACCATCACCGATCTCGATACGATCACCATTCTTGAACGGCTTGTCATAATAGATGGAAAGCCCACCAAAGAATTGGGATATAGCATCCTTTGCGGCAAAGGCAATGGCAATACCAACGATCCCGGCAGATGCAAAGAGAGGACCTACACTGATGCCCCAGACACCTTGGAGGATCATACCCACACCGACAAGGATGATGATGATATCAGACAACCCTTTTAGCAAGGGCAGAAGCTCATCATCCATTTTGGTTTCCGTTTTCTGCACAAGTCCGGGGAAAACATTGTCAAACAATATCTTGTTTATATTGACCAATGTAAACAGCCACATCAGAGCCAGAAGTGTCAGTAGGAGATTATTGGTAGCAATAAGGAAATACTCCCCAATACCCACTACGGAAAGGGCAAGAAAGATCCCAAAGAATATCAACGTGTAGTAGATCGGACGTTTTACAGCCCTGAGAACAAGATCATCGATCTTGAACCTGGTCTTTGCCGTGTAATGCAAAAGCACTTTCTTAAAAATAAAATCCACAGCGAAAGCAAGGATTATTGAGGAAATAATTATCAGTGCAGCCACAGCCAGCTTAGATCCCGTTGTATCAAAAAGCGATCCTGCAACCTGCTGGACGTACAAAGATATGGTATTATTGATTTGCATAACAATGGTACAATTGAAAAGAGAGTATATATTTATATGGATACACCATCCGAAACAATATTCAGCGTTTTTCTAAGTATCTCTTTGCTTGTTGCAGTAGCCCTCTTATTTTCAACCCAAAAGTCTGAGGTGCTGTCCATGTGCAACCGCATCCAAGTGCCACAGATAACATAGACCCCACAAAGCATCATTAAAGACAGAGGCTTGCGAATCCTTGAAGTAGCTATATTATATAATCATAGAACTAATAGCTTCATAGAGGATTGGAAAATGTACACCGTATATATAAAAGCAGCTAAAGATGAAAATATCTTCACCCCTTGCAATGTCAATGTTGATGCCATCAAATACATACATTGCATAGAGAACAAAGTATTCCTGGCTTTAAATCCTGAAGACGTAGGGTCCATGATCTGCATATATGCTGGAGAGCCCATCAATGCAGAAGAACAGATCGATAACATCGTATCTCTTATTGCATCAGCAAAAGCAGAGTCTGAAACATATGATATGCCCGTTATACTTGACTTTTCAGAACAGATCGACCAGCCAAAAGCCACCATGATGCGTGGTCCCCGTGCTGTTGTAAATTGAAATTCTAATTTTTAGTTGTGCCAATGGCACAACTCTTTGTTGTTAATGTAAATGTAGGTTTGAATATCATTTCAAATATTCAATAAATAGTCTTTTTTGTGATTTTTCAGCAGCAGAACAAGGAGTTCAAGGAGCTTGGTATTAACAAGCGTGCTTCTGTTCTGTCTACTCATAACACAATGAGGTATAGTCGGGTTGTTGGCTGAGCGGTAGCTATGCAGTTGTGATCTTGTCAGTCTTTTGACAAACGTTCTTTAGGCGGTGGGTCCCCCTTCCCCCCAAAGCACCATTAAGTATCCATCAGAGTTATGGATTACAAATAACCAACATAAAACAAAAAACCTTGAGAATTACGATGAAAATCTGATACAACAAAAAAACCAAACAAAAAGATAAGAAAGCCTCGGGTGGGATTTGAACCCACGACCTCGTCCTTACCAAGGACGCACTATACCCCTAAGCCACCGAGGCATCATTATTAATGGGTACAACTCCCTGATACACAAAATCAAATATGAAGCTTTCGGTTGGGTTTATAAATCCCAGCGTTCATCCACCGGGAACCTCTCATTTATCCACATCATGGTACTGTTGTCATGTACTATGTGATAGGAGCGTGAAAGTACTCTACTGGTATCGAAAATAGGCTCATTTTCGGCAATATTGATATTATCGAAATCCCTGCGGGTCTCAATGCCGCTGTTCCTCAATATCTTGCCAATGGGGATATCTGCGCGCATCAGGTCCTGGCGTATATTTTCGGGCATCCTCTCGATGGGAGATAGGGACAACGCCCTCACAAAAGGAGTGTCACCTGCTAAAAGGGTGACCAGACGATAGTTCACGTCTGACCCTTCAGGGACCTTCAACAGAGAAGACATCTCAGCATCCGCTTTAACGATATGTTGTGCTTCAGTGACCACTGAAACGTCCTTACAGGTCATGATCTCCAAAAGGAAGGTCACAGAACCATCTGTACCGGCACATACCCTCAGGCATGTAGGGATATCAAATGCCTTGAGATCCCTTAAGAATTCCGAATTAACGAATGTCACTACTGATCAATATCCGAACTTTTTTTAATATCATCACTTTGAAACTGCTTTCTTTGCTTGGTTACGGCGTTCCTTAGCAGTATATCCTGTCGCGAGCAAAAGGAAATCCCGGAAACGTTTGTTCGTATCAAGGATAAGCTCATCGTCAACAGAAGAAACATCCATGTCCGTATCCACTACAAGTTTTTTGCCATCCATATAAACAGATAACTCCTTGATAACACCATATGAAACAGAGAGCTTATCGCCATCTCTCTTGATGTCAACTGGGAAACATTTGCCTACTTCTTCATAGATCCGTTCGATGTCCGGAGAAAAACCACGTTTTAACTTATATTCCTGCATTGCAATCCCTTTCGTAAATACATTGAACACGAATAAATATTCCGGTGAAAATCAGCCTAATTTCTTCAAAGTCACCCAAAAAGCACAACCTTTTCCATCAGGACGGTCATCGACACCCACCTGACCCTTATGAAGTTCAGCTATTCTCTTAACAATTGCAAGCCCCAGACCCGCACCTTTGATATGATCAGAATTAAACCTTGTGAACCTCTCAAACAAAAAGGGTTTGTCAGCATCAAGAACTCCAATACCATTATCCCTGACCATCACTTTCCAATGATCACCAAGTTCCGCGACATCCAGCTCTACCTTGGAGCCTTACGGACTATACTTTATCGCATTGGAAAGATAGTTGACAAACACCGTATCAACCATCGGATTCGCATAAGCATGGCATTCCCCTTTAAAAACTAACGAGACATCTATCGACTTCTTGCGTGAATGAGGTCCAAGGTCCTCGATCACATTCTTCAAAATGGAAATAATATATATCATCTTAAAGTCAATATCTTCGATCGACTCCAGCTTTGCATATTTCGATGAAGATTCAATGAGATCGATCATCTTATTGTTGCTTTTGCGGATCAGCCGTACCGATCTTTCCATCACAGGATCATCTACTTTATTGGACAAGAACTCGGAATAACCCTTAATAATTCCAGCCGGTCATCAGATCATGACTTAAGATATCAACGAAAACATCCTTGGTATCATGCAGGCACTTCAACTCCTCATTGACGCGTGACAAATGTTCAATACGTTTTCTTTCGGAAAGATCTCTGGAAGTAATAAGGACTACTGGTTTTTCCTCATAATCAATAAGCCTGCAATTGAGTTCGACAGGAATACATTTTCCATCTCTTGTATTGCAGCAAGACTCTAAAAGAATAGAATGGACATTCTCGGAATTGTTCAGAACATCTATCGTTTCCATAATTAAGGCATCATCAAAAATTATAGAGTTATCCATACCAAGTAACTCGAAATACGAGTGGTCCAGCCCATCACATGCAACCTGATTGATCTCCCATATCTTACCATCAAGATCAAGGATGATCATGGGATCAGTTGCTTTTTCGAAAAAGGTCTTGAACTTGAATTCGGTCTTGCTCACATACATAGTAGCAGACAGAACAAGTCCGTTCAGTTTTTCAGAATTTGCTTGTATCGCTTCGATCGCACGTATTCGTTCTTCATTGACCTCACCATCAAGGAGAAGATCAGTATATTTTTTGATCGAAGCTGAAGGACTCAGAGGATAACACTCTGACCGCTCACAAAGGGATGTATCAAAAGAAATTGGCTCTTGCTTTTCAAAGAACGCTACAGGATCATTGTATTTAATCTGCCCTGTTATATCATAGAAATAACCAACCCAGCCTTCATTATAAATATCAGAGTCAATAGGATATAATCGGTGTTCCAACCACCTGTGGACTGCACCTTTTTTTGGGGGTATATGTAGAAATATCTTTTCACCTTTGCAAAGCTGACCGGTAACATTCGAATAACCGGAACTTACCCCGGATCCTGAGACCGAGGAAAGTATCTGGCATAGATCCATCCCAACAACAGGATCATTCTGCCCACATAGATCATGGATCAAGAAGTGATTTGCCCATTTTACCTTCAGATCACCATCTAGTACGACCACACCGACTTTCAGGTGATCCAAAACATCACTGGTCAATAAGCTGTAGATGCATTCTATATGTTTTAATGCATCGGATTCCACCTTTCGACCTCCCAAATTATAATTAAAGAATATTAGCAAACTGTTTACTTAAAATAAATAAATGCATCTTAATATTAAAACAGATCAATTTAACTTTAAGTGTCATCCGCGTGTACAAATTGTAGCATTTCATGTACATGCGTATATATCCCCTTCACGTCCATTGGACAAATATGATATTAATAACTACATATAACACCCCGTAGCACAACATAAATAAATAAGTTATTACATATTGTTATACTGAGTAAGGTTATATGATCGTTTCATACCGTACCAACACCAATCACCACAACAATTTTTTCCGTCGTTCAAAACCTTGCTCATTTTTAATTCGATCTTTTAAATATTGAAATAAATTATTACCCATATTGAACTGATTTTGCACAGGTCTTCGGAAACTTGTGGTCAGAACCAGCCTTATTTTTCAAGGACCACTTTCCCATTTACACCCATCAGAATAACGCGAGGTACGACCAGAAGGGCCTTCTTTCCGATCTTTTCCATATCCACCCATCCAGGGACAGCACTGTCATAGTCTTGAAATGGAAGATCGAAATCGGGATTGCTCAGGAACTGATAGAACAGTACTTCAGAAGCACCCTCCATATATGGGAACAAAGAAGGTAAAGTAACAAGGTTCACATAACCTGGAATTACGCGCATCCATATACGCAACCACTTTTTGCGAGCGATCTCAAGGGAGGCTCTTAACAAGGTCACATATTTATTAGTTCTCTCTTCAGACATGCCCGTCAGCTCCATAATAGCCTTCAAGTCATCAAGGGGTGCTTTCAATTCTAGGACAAAAACATGCACGTAAGGCAATGCTCCTTCCAGAACCTCAGGTTTCATCCCATTTGATTTTAACAGAACCTCTTTTCCAGCATCATTAAGTGCCTTTATGAGAGGGATAAGCTCTTTTTGCAATGTCGGCTCAGCCCCACCAAGGTGAACGGTCTTAGAATGAGAATTTTTGGCAAGATCGACAACTTCCTCCACAGACATTTCTTTGAAAGGCTGATGAATGTGAACACAATAAGGACATTTCATATTACAACCAAAAAATTCCACACGCATCATTCCATTAGAATCAGATATATCGACCAAACGCATCCATACCCTCCAGTTACAACATTAACTACCTTGAATAGTAAGTTTTTCGACAAAGGATATTAACCTATGTAACTACCTCCCCCCAGCCTTTCAAATAGGCATCACAGCGATTACTATTTATGCAGAACATGACATCAATTCATTAAATCCAAGGTGACCATAATGCCAAAAAAACTAACAATTGAAGATCTCGAAAAAAGGAAAGAGAAGATAGAGATAGAGGAAGAACTTGGCGAAAAGCTCGAAGACCTTTATGACATCATAATGCCTCCGGGAACTCCATCTTACATAATGTATGATATGATCGAAGAGTTCGAACTGGAACCGGTCGAAAGGAAACTTACTGTCAACATCGTGGAATGTGACGAAAGGAACGTTATCGCCCTTAGAGGAAAACTCGAGGTTGTAAAGGAAGCAGAACAGTATTACTTCAAAGAGATGGAAGAATATATCAACTCAAACTGATCTAATAAAAGGAATGACCTGATGGCAGTGCCACAGAGTCATTCAACATCTTCTGCACTCAATTCAATTCCGGTTATAGTATCAGAGTTCAGGTCAAAGACAACTGCTTTTTGCTCACCCGAGTATATATCCACGAGACCGGAATCATTGATGCTTCCAACTACCGCTGCAGTAATACCGACCTCTTCAAAGATACGTATACATTCATCACAGTTCTCCGGTTTTGTGCTAATGACATAACCAGTAGCAGGGTATATCTTAAGCCATTGTTCAAGCTCAAGCTCGTCAGGGATCGGGATCATATCGAGGTCCACGGATGCACCTACCTTGCTGGTCTCACATAACATACCCAGAGTTCCGATAGTACCGGGATTACTGATATCCTTTCCTGCGATCGCCAATTTCTTTTCAGCAATGGTCTGCATTACAAGGAAACGGTCACGAACTGTCTGAGCATCTTTGAAAGATGTGGTATCCCAGCTGTAAGGGGAATTTTTCCCGACCCGACCATCCATATCATAGGCAACTATTATCGAATCTCCGGGTTTTGCCATATCACTTCTGATAAGACAGTCCTTTTTGGCGACCCCGATTATTGCAACCCCAAGGGAATTGTAAGGGGTGTCAGGGTGAATGTGACCACCCACCATGGGAACACCGAACTTCTTCACGCCGTCCTTTATGCCCCGCATCATCTCTTTGCAGGCTTCAGTGTCACAAGAGGACATGACGTTCACCATTGCGACTGGCCTTCCACCCATTGCTGAAATGTCATTGACATTGACAACGACGGAAGTGTACCCGGTCCACCATTGGCTTTCCATTGCGATCTTGCCCCAGATAGCATCAGCAGCAAACAAGATCACTTCATCGCCACCAGTATCCAACACCGCAGCATCATCGCCAAAGTCAACAATGGTCTCGCCGTATTCACTACGGACATCCTCGAACATATTCACGATATCAGCAATGGACTTTTTGCGGATTACACCTTCAAAATTCCGAAGGTTCACAGCTAATTGTTCAATATCCAATCCAATCCACCCTTTAATGTCCTTAAAAATGAATGAAAGATCATTCACTGTGATCTTTCTTTTCGATCGACTCCATCTTAATGACGTTCCTGCGCTCTTCGCTCATCTGTGAGAGGTCCTTACCGATAAGACCGTAAGCATCAGACCTGCATTGGCGACAGTGCCTCATCTGCTGCACGTAAGGTTCACAGGAATCCTGCAACTCTTTACGTACTTCATTGGTTGGAGGTTCCATGTCCACGAACTTTGCCTGACATATGAGAGGCATGACGTTCATGATGAAAACACCCATTTCACGTATTTTCTTTGCAACCTCTATAATATGATCTTTATTGATCTCAGGGATCAGGACAGTGTTCACCTTTAATACCATCCCCGCCTCAACCGCTTTTTCTATTCCTTCAAGCTGGTTGGCAATGAGGATCTCTGCAGCTTCAACGCCTGTATAGGATTTGCCTTTGTAAGAGATATGGTCAACTATCTGTGCCTGAATTTCAGGATCGATGGCATTAAGAGTTACAGTAAGTGTACTTACCCCTACCCTTAGAAGCTCATCCATTTTTTCCGGCAGAGCAAGACCATTGGTACTAAGACAAAGAGTTACATTCGGGAACTCGTTCTTGATAAGTTCGAGGGTCTCAAAGGTCTCATCGTTAGCTAAAGGATCACCCGGACCTGCTACAGCTACCACCTTAATGAAAGGATGGTCTTTGAGAACCTGACGGGTCTTTTCAAGGGCTTCCTGTGGATTTAATACTTCACTTGTAACACCAGGGCGACTTTCGTTTACACAATCGAACTTACGGTCACAATAGTTGCACTGTATATTGCATTTTGGAGCAACAGCCAAATGTATTCGGCCAAATTTATGCTGCGCGTTCTTATCATAACAAGGATGTTCTGAGATCTTACGCAGAATTTCACGATCCAAACCATTTACATCATGACATTCTTCAGTGATTTTATCAGTATCAGGCAAAATATGTCCTCCGGCAGTAATAAAGCATCTGAACTTAAATTAAGACCCTTAAAGATATAGATATAGGTTTTGGAATATCTCACTCAAAACCGTTCAATTCGCACCATTTTCCATGACCTTCCCATACCTTCACAGACACTGGAAACCCAAGCTGCTCAAAAAGCTGACCATGCATGTGTTCACAGATATTTTCGGCACTTGGGAAAGGAAGAACGTCATTCAAAAGCTTATGGTCATATGTTTTGAGGATTTCCTTTACGATCTTCTTGATAATGTAAAAATCCATGACCATTCCATTCTCTTGTTTTTCGCCTTCCAGAACGATCTCTATTTTATAAGTGTGACCGTGGACTATACCACAGGTCTCGTGTTCCGGCAAATAGTGTGCACTGTCAATGTATTCTATTATTCCAAGTCTCATTTTTGTCATTATAAGCAACCCCACATTTTGTGTGTCTGAGGAATTATTAATGTATCCACTGAATCAAGCAGGTCTTTTTGCAATTGAAGCAAAAATTCAATGCCTGATGAAAAATGTTTTTGTGTAACCGGTTGAAGCACAACACAGGAAACATAGTCGGATATAGCATCCACCATCCTGTATACATCATCCGGAACAGTATCCTTTGTGACCACCAGTTTACAGAAACATTCCCTGTCCTTTGTCTGTCTGAGTGTCCTGAAACATTCGATGGTCCGTTCGAGATGTGAAACAAGGTCCTTACCTTCGAACTCATCTATGAGCTTTATGTCCCCTGAAACGTAAGAGATCTTATCCTTGATCTTTTCCGCCATATGAGGCAATGTCATGTTCGATTCCAGATACAATGGATGAGGTATATCCATTTCAGAAATGAAATCCGCATGGAGAAGAGGTTCACCACCGGTCAGGGAAACTGAATGGATATTGCCATAATTACTAAGGAGTTCACTGACCTGAGAGGTCACAAGAGGATTAGGGATGTTCTCAAAGCTGTTCGAACCCGGTGTTCTTTCAAACATGCAGACACTCGGGTCTGCCGGCTGGGTATCACAATAAGAACAATTCAGATTGCATCCAATGAAACGCACGAACGCCTGTCTCACACCAACATGAGGACCTTCGCCCTGAACGGAACAGAATATCTCACTTATGGGAGCTTCCATTAGATCACATCCAAAGGCCGTGATTTTCGCAGGTCCTTTTCAATATCATCGATCTCAGCGACATAACGTTGGCCAATGTCGGCAAGTAAGCTTACTGCCCTGGCCTCATCGATCCCGACATATTTCAGATTTCCATAGAAGTCGTGGTAGACATTGATACCAAAATGGATCTTCTGGGATACTGCCGAAGTGCTGGCTATCGAGATCGTCAATTTTTTGCCATTTACAAAAAGATCATCACCTTGACGGGTAGTCACGACACCATTAGCAGAGAGAGATTCTGCAACAATTGAAGTAAAGAGTCGCTGTCTTGCGTATACCAATTTAAGGTCAGTGGAATCGAAGTGCTCTATTAAGAAATGCAGCATATCCGTAGAATAGATCGAATCGCCCATCCTTTTGTCCTCAAGGTCTATCATATGTTCTATCTTGACATCGCATCCTCCCCGGAAGGCAACGATGGAATCATACTGAACCCCTTTCAGGTTATACGCCCAGAGAGAAGATATCTGGCTGCCATCATAATGTACTTTTTCATCTAGAACGATACATTCCATTACAAACACCTTATCATTTTAAGTCAGCTCGTTTTTTAATAAGTGGATCTTCAAACTCGGAAGCCAGGAATGCACGCTTCCTTCTCATGCAACTTTCACATACACCACAAGGCTCTTCAGCCCCGTGGTAGCAACTCCAGCTCCATTCCAGAGGTGCACCCAATTCCATTGCTTTGCGCACTATTGATACCTTATCCATATCGATCAGTGGCGCGAGTACTTTTACACCGTTAGCGGTTGAATAGGAAAAACATTCATCCACTGCGTTCACGAACTCTTTGGAATTATCCGGAAATGTTTTTGCCTCTTCACCATTGAAGCCTGCAATGACATATTCACATCCATAACTTTCAGCAAAGCTTGCTGCAATATTAATGAAAACCCCATTTCTGTTGGGTACCCACACGTTCTTTGCAGAATCCGCAGTGATGTTAGAAGGATCATCTACAATGTCTTCGATCGACAGTTCAGGAACATCCAGGTCCTTGTTCACAAGAGATGTATTCGTGATGGAACCAAGCCATTTCAGCGGAATGATCCTATGCTCGATACCATAGTGTTCACAGACAGCTCTGGAATTTTCGATCTCCTTTTCAACGGAGCGTTGACCATAATCGAATGTCAGCGCCATTACAACTTCATGGTCCTGTAATGCAATTGCAAGAGCAGCTACTGAATCAAGACCACTGCTCAGTAATAGTATTGACTTCATGACAAAACTCCGAAATAATATAATATATAGATAATACCTTAGTAATACCCCAGTATTATTTAAAGTTGCCGAGAACAAAAAATAGTAGGAAATCGATTCATGAAAACGTGGCCAATAGACATTTTTTAAAAGAAGGGAAGAAATTACTAAACCTATTATTAAATATTTAAAAAATAAATTCGAACAAAAAAGAAGAGAAAAGGATCAGCATGCCATCCTGACTGGAGTGATCCCTGACTGATCCACCATTGCGGATTCAAGACAGCGGATCGTACAATACTGCTCCTTCATGCGAGTATCATAAACGATCATCTCGCTCCCGCAAGTCTTACATTTTACTTTTACAAGCTCCATATCAAACCACCTTCATTTTCTTCTTTGTAAAAGGAACATCAATCCCAACACAATAAGCACAGGAAGTGCAATCGTTGGGAATTCAGGGATCTCTTCTGGAGAATTTGCTACCACCGTGTCAAACTTGACATCATTACCATTGGAATTGGTAGCTGTCAATGACACATCGTAAGTACCTGGAGTATTGTACACATAGATGAACTCCGATACCCTGGAATCCTCAACACCATCGCCATTCACATCCCAGGAAATGCTGGTAGCATTTTGGGACAGATCAGTGAACATGACACTGAATGGAGGAACCCCAACGGTCACATTGGAAACAAAGTCAGCCATAGGCAGGATATTTGCAGTAACCGGACCCAATGGACTTACAGGTTCTGGAGAAACATAGTCTCCATTTGACACTCTGATCTCAGGAACTACATCGTCATTTGATGTAGTTTGATTAGACAACTCTGAGAAATTACTTTCATGGCTGTCTTGCTCATACAACTCTGAGAAATTACTTTCGTGGCCGTCTTCACCTGTATTCTTAGGAAGCTCAGGAGGAGCATCCGTGATAATAGTGAGACCACTCAAAAGTAAAGTGATTAACAATAAGAGACCTACAGGTTTTATAACTGGATTCATATACACCACCCCATACAATTTTTAGTTATTACCTAATTGAAACTATGCCTATAAATAATATATAAATATATCCATACTAAATAATATAAGTATTATGATTATTATATCATTTGGAATTTCTTCTTCTCAAAAAGTAAGCACATGCCATAAAGATATATTTTCACCAGGAAAATTTCACTCGATCAATTCGTTGGCATAAACTATGAAATGATATTGCTTGATGAATGTAACATAGTTTAGAACATTGAAAGAGATCTACCCAACCCCCTTTCCTTTGCGGCAGTATAAACGATGGTTGCAGTGGCAATATCCTGAATTGCAAGCCCTGTCGAATCAAAAACAGTAATTTCCGACTCGTCCTCCCTACCAACTTTGATCCCGGCGATCACTTCCCCTATTTCAGCCCAGATACCACCGGAGGTTATGACCCCATCTGACAAAGGAACATTCACTTCCCCTGAATGTGATGCCTGAACAATATCATCCACGACCACTTTTGCACGGGTCAGAAGCATCGGGTCAAGTTCTTCCTTACCAGCTGCATCCGCACCTATGGCATTGATATGGGTACCAGGTCTGATCCATTCGGACCTGACGACCGGTTCCCTGACAGGAGTCACAGTAACAAGGATATCACAACCACAGACCTCCTCCACAGAAGATGCCACAATTATTTCAGCACCTATCTTTTGCATCATATCCCCCCTGAACCCTTCAGCCCGGTCCGTGCTTATATCATAGACCTTTACCTGATGAATATCAAAGACAAGCGACAATGCCATCAACTGTGTCTTTGCCTGATTTCCGGCACCAACAATGCCTACAACATGTGAATCCTTACGCGCAAGATATTTTGCAGCGACCCCTCCGGCAGCACCGGTACGCAGATCAGTAAGATGAGTACCATCCATCACCGCAAGAGGCTGACCGGTCTCTGTGGAGTTCAGGACGACCAGAGCCATCACCGAGGGCAGGCCTTTAGCACGATTATCAGGGTGAACATTGACTATCTTCACACCCGCAACATCCTGCTCCTCAAGATAGGCAGGCATGGTCCGAAGATCACCGTTGTGTTTATCAAAATACAGATAGGATTTAGGAGGCATTTGAACTTTCTTTTTACCATGTTGTTCAAATGCCTTTTCAACAGCTTCCATTACCGCAGAAAGCTCGAGAATAGATCTTACGTCATTCTGATCCAACCATAGAATATCCATGTCATATAACCCCAATAATCAAATGCCCGTGAAAGCTATAAACTTACTGGAGAATTTTTATTTCTCGGTTTTAACTATAATATGCATAATTGGCGTATTTATATGAGTATATGTATATTTTCAGTTTTTTTGAATGTAATAAGACATAAATAGAATTTGCAACATAGTTAATTTATCCGACTAACTATCGGAGAGTGGTGTGGTTGATTACGGCATTAAACAATTTAGAGAAGAATTGAAACATGTTTTAGTAGAGATTCTACTCTCGATAATGGCAATACTACCCGTAGCCAACTGGCTCTTTCCCGGAGGCAATGTTATGAGTAAGTTATTATCTTTCTTGCATGACAT
Organism: Methanococcoides seepicolus; assembly: GCF_023684405.1. Lineage (GTDB taxonomy): Archaea > Halobacteriota > Methanosarcinia > Methanosarcinales > Methanosarcinaceae > Methanococcoides > Methanococcoides seepicolus. The sequence goes on from NZ_JAGSOI010000014.1 coordinate 41,441, forward strand.
CCGATACGTCCTTTTGTTCTACATAGTCGGGGATCTCCTGACCACATACATAGGAATAAACGGAGGACATGGGTTCGAATCGAATCCATTCCTTCCATCCTTTGGCCTGACCTTTCTATTAAAGCTCTTATTCCTATGCCTGTTAGGTATCCTCTACATAAGAACGCTTGAAAGACCGATCTTATGGGATTTCACAAGACACACAATAGTATTGATCGGCATATTTGCCACAGTGAACAATCTAATTGTCATTTATTATGGGTATTCACCCATTCAGCTGGTTATCTAATGGCAAAGATCAAGTATTGAATTCACCAGAAGGGGAATCGAACCTTTGCCACACTTCCTCAAAAGCTCGCATCATCTAGGTGACAAGACATGTTCAAGATCATGAGAGACATGAAGCTGAAAAGCTTAACAAAGAATTTAGGGAGCTTGGTATTAACATGCATACACTGAACTTGACAAATTTTAAGTCGTGCACAGGTGGTAACAATTCAAGAAGAGGATGCGGCGCAGAAATAGCTATATACAAAAGAATAGTATATTAATTCAGTCATATACGCATATTTCTTTGCGTATACCGTATTTGTTCAAATCGATAGACAAATGCCTCCATATTTGCTTCTAATGTAAAAGAGGATAACAATCATGAAACTACATTTATTTATTTTACTTTCAATTATGCTGTCGGTATGTCCGGTATCCGGTGAACCTCTTGAACCTCTTGAACCGTTTCAGGACAATAATACTCAATTGATTATTGATTCTTTAAATCTCGAATCGATTAATTCGACTTCGGACTTATTTGATTCTAATTTGAGCTTGTCGGATTCCCTTATTTTAAGCTTTAAATCAATTGCCTCGAATCTGGAATTGCTAGTTTCAACTGTCGAATCAATAAATTCTCTATTAGAATCAGAAAGCTCAAATTATCCATTCTTAGATTCAATTGCGGAATCTACAAATTCAAGTCTAGCCCCGCTAAATTCGATTCTGGATTCGGTAAGATCGATTGAAGATTTGATATCTGATTTAGGCTCTATAGAAATCATTGATTCAACAAAATAACATAGTATAAATTCAGTACTTCACTAATATTTTTCCATTTGCCATATCAACGCATTTCGATAGCCTTTGTTGATAGTTCACAATATATCCTTCCTGCAGCTACACAGATGTTCCTGGTATCTTGGTGTTTTGCGATCCTAACATAAGACCATGGTTAAAACTTGGTGCTGTAGGTTCCCAAGGATACCTTTCACACCCATTGCTTATCTAAACCAATACATAACATAGGTTTTACACAACAAACACTCGTCACTAAATTAGATTCAAGACCATTGATAATAGACAAATCCGGAGATCTTAATAAATGATGGCAATTCTGGAAGTAACAAAATACACATTTTGATTCCTTTTAGTTTATCCTGGTTGATTTCCGGACATTACACACATTCCTGATTATCAATCGTATTGATAATATGACTTAATTTCTTTGAAAAATTAACTTTAACCTTTTACACATAAATGACAGTATTAAGGTGATAGAAATGTATGATTTGATAGAACAAAATAAGTCTGTGATTTTTGGGATTTGGTTCTATTTCCTAATTTCACAAATTTTGTTTCATTTCGGAGTTGCATTTATTCCTGGAATGTTAATTGGTTTTGTGTTTGGTGTTGCTACTATGGCAATAATTGAAAGAATGTAATAATTTACATTCCTACTAAAAGTGTCAAATATTAGAGATCTACAATTGTACATATAAGGTAAGATATAGGGAGAACTTATGAAAGTATTATTAATTGATGTGGATAGCAAAATCCCAAATTTAGCCTTAATGAAATTCAGCAGTTCACTAATATTTAACCCCTTCTATAATAATCCCCATTTATCTACAATATTCAACTGTTAACATCGGTTTTAGCTTCCGTCTCACCCATTCCGCAACAGTTTTTACATATGAAAATTAACAGATTTTCATGATCCCACATATCATCGCACAACCAGCACCGGTACCTTGGAATGTCTAACAACATTCTCTGCTACACTACCGATTAAGAACCTCTTAACTCCCGTCAAACCAAGTGTGCCCATCACTATCAGGTAAATATCATTTTTCTCTGCATAATCGATGATCTCTTCAGCTGGTCTGCCTTTGAGCAATACAGATTCCACCTGAACTTCAGCTTCCTTTCCAGCTTCTTCTACATATGCAGTTGCACGTCCTCCACTATCAACTAACTTATCTTCAATTCCCTTCGCCCAGCTTATGCCCCTTCGTGCAACCAGGGCATACTCATCAGAAACAACATATACTGCATAAACTTCAGCCCCAGTCCCTTTTGCAATTTCAATACCATAAGAAACTGCGTTTTTGGCATTATCTGAACCGTCGGTTGCAATCATAATTTTCTTACAAATATTTCCTTTCGTCTTGTCCACTCCCCTTTAGTCCCATAATCTAATAGAGACAGTTTATATACTCATTTTGTAGCATTTTAACTCATGAGTCTTGATAGATGCAATTTACACAACTGAAACTTATCCTAAATATATACTTTGGGCACATCTTATAAAAGTGATTTGTCAATTGATAGATAATATATAACCCTGACAATATTAAAACTTCATTTCAAATCGAGTAGTAGAGGCTTTCTTTTGCGATTGGAAATACATGCGGAGGGAATTTTACCACATATAAATGTATCGTATGATGTCGTTTATATGAGTTTAAACTGAAATTAGCGAACTACTGTAGTTGTAAATTTAAGATAGTATTAAGATTTCTACAGAGTCGGAACGTTGATATATTATTGAAGTTTATATTTATGTGGTAAAGTGCACCATGCACAGCTTACATATCAACAAGGGGGTAATTGTGTGACTGGTAAGAAATATAAGAAGATCCTGATAGCTACTGACGGATCAGAGTATGCGGATAGAGCAAGGTTATCGGGTATCGATATTGCAAAAAAACTTGATGCAAAGGTATATGCGGTTTGTGTAGTACCTACACACCCATCTTCTTCAATGCCTATAGGTTCCAGGATGATGCGATGGGATGTACCATTCAAGATCATGATGGAGGAGGCTACAAAAGCTGTTGAACAGATTGCAGATGCCTGCTCTTCGAGTGGTGTTGAGGTTGAAACTGTGATTCTTGAGGGTCATCCGGCAGAAGAGATCATCAAGTATGCAGAAGATAGCAACATGGATCTTATTGTAATGGGCAGTCTTGGAAAGACAGGATTGACAAGATTACTTATTGGAAGTGTTGCAGAGGAAGTGCTGCGTCACTCTAAGGTAGATGTTATGGTTTCAAAGTGAGTTTTCTTGCTCACCATTTTTTGATTTCTTGCATTTAGTAAATCTTTCAGATATTATCTTTTGTGACTTCTAATTATTTTAAAAATTATAGAATAGTAATTGCAATCCAATGATTATTGGGTATTGATCACATATATTATGTAAGTGAGAAGAGTGAGTTACACGTTAATTCCAGATAATTCCCTCTTCTCTCCTTCTCTTTTGTTAGTATGTACATTCCT
>NZ_JAGSOI010000140.1 GCF_023684405.1 Methanococcoides seepicolus
CTCATTGTGGTTGTAAGAATAAAGCTATTTTTCCAGAAGGGATCAAACAATCTGTACAATATGGTTCACGTCTGACATCTTTGTCAGTCTATCTACATGACTATCAGTTGATTCCCTATGAACGCAGCTGTGAATTGTTATCCGATGTTTGTGGGTGTGAAATCAGTCCTTCTACTTTGATCAGAGCAGAAAAAACATGTTTTGAACAACTGGAAGGGTTTGAACAACAGATTAAGAACCTATTGAGGCAATCCCATGTTATCAACTGTGATGAAACTGGTATGAGGATTGAAGGGAAACGACAGTGGCTTCATGTTGCCTGTACGGGTGAAATGACATATTATCATTCTCATCAAAAAAGAGGCTCTGAAGCAATGAATGATATGGATATTTTGCCAGATTACACTGGTACCGTAGTTCATGATTTCTGGAAGCCTTACTACAAGTACAACTGCAACCATTCAATCTGTAATGCCCATTTATTAAGAGAACTAACAGGCATCAGTGAGAATTATAAACAACTGTGGTCAAAAGAAATGAGTGACCTGCTCATCAATATCAAAACCTCTGTAGATAAGGTCCGAGAAATATCGGGTTACCTGAAACTGGAGAAGATCAAAGAGTTCGAATATTGTTATGATCGTATAGTTTGTACAGGGTTAGAAGAGAATCCTCCTCTCCAAATACGATCAAAGAAACGTGGAAGAAATAAACAAACCACGGCAAAAAATCTGCTGGATCGTTTCATGAATTACAAAAATGACATTGTCAGGTTTATGTACGACTTGAAAGTCCCATTTGAGAACAATCTCGCAGAAAGAGATGTGAGAATGATGAAAGTACAGCAGAAGATATCAGGCACGTTCCGAAGTGTGCAAGGAGCACGTTCTTTCTGTCGTATAAGAAGCTACATTTCTACTGTTAAGAAGAATCAACTTTCTGTGATGAAGGCTATTCAAGATGCAATCGATGGAAAGCCATTTGTTCCAACGATTGTTTGATTTTAGGATTGCAAATTAATTTTTTGTATTAGAGTTGATAATACAGGATTGACGATAGTTAGGCTGAATAGTTACGTTTTTTCAAAGTTAGAAATTTACTCAAAATAGTCATCTCAGAAAATACTACATCATTTTTTAAAAATCGAGATTTTAATAAAACATCATGTATTAAAGTTTTATGGAAGAATACTATATTATTAAAAAGGTATAGGGAAGTAAGGTGAA
>NZ_JAGSOI010000141.1 GCF_023684405.1 Methanococcoides seepicolus
TTTCAGGGAGTGACTAAAATAGAGGCATAGTATATTGTTTTTTGGTAAAATCAATATCAAGCACTGATGGAATTGTGTTGAGTATTCTAAGTTTATATCAAAAACGTGAGGATGGCTGAATAGTTACGAATTATTTACTATTTGGACAGGGATACTAAATGCTCGTGTTGTCACGTACAATTTATTTAGGAGTTTGAAACTTATTAAGTTTTTTGATTTCTGTATGTGTATATATCGGACTGTATAAATTATTGAGCATTAAAAAGAGCTATAGCATTGCAAATAACTTGCGTACACTTTTTTCACGTACCAATATCCCCGACTTGCTGTGCGAGACCATGGTATCATGAAAAATATGAATTATACAAATAATTCTTTACTCCGAAACATTAATAAATGATTAATCATTATAGATGTGTGCAATGATTAATCGTGATAGATACTCTTTGCTCATAAAACCAGGAGGAAAGAAGAAATGGACACATACTACGCAGGTTCTACAATGGATGAAGAAGACGGTATCCTTGAATGGACAAACAGAGGACTTAAAATCGATGGCAACGGAGCATTCATTGCCACCCTTACAGCATCCATTGCTCTGATGGCCTTCCTCAGACTTTCATCTTATGCTAACCTCTTCTAAGTAAAGGAGCCTTCCGTAAAATTGGAAACTCCTTTATTTTATCAGCTTTTTATTATTATCTATTTTATAAATTTGTGATTACAAATAACTGATACCAATTCTTACCGTAACTGTTCAAGTATATGTTACGGACGGGCACATTTTCTACCATATAAGCATAATGTACCGGACCAAGCCCTTTGAAAAAAATGATCAAATGAAAAATGGGTGGTCTCAAATTGAGACCCGAAATTCTGCTTTACTGAGGGTAGGTTGCTGACAAACTTGATCCATCCACATTAAATGTGAACGTTAATGCTTTAGTTTTGTATTTAACCTCATTGGAATAGAATGTCAATGTTCCCGATCCATCTGTCAGGCTGGAATCAACATCTGTAGTAGCACCGCTCCAAGATCCAGATACTGTATTACCTGCTACATCATTTTGTATAGTCACAACTGCCTTAGCAGAAACAAATAGATTTTTGCCTGCATTTCTTGTTATGATATCCACACTATCAATAGATATTGTATTTTCGAGTGGGTCCGTAGCATTGGTTATAGTCACGGTAGCGCTGG
>NZ_JAGSOI010000142.1 GCF_023684405.1 Methanococcoides seepicolus
CAAGCGCAGTTCTCACTTCACCATTAGAGACACCCTGAGATATCAATAGAGCTGCAACACCTGAAACATGTGGAGCTGCCATGGAAGTACCCTGGAAGAAATAGTAACCAAAGTCTTTAGGGTCTTTAGTGCCAGGATTAAAAGTGTTCTGAAGTATCCCGTCTACATATCCATCTCCGTTCAGGTCCTGCTCCGTATTTCCACCAGGCGCTACCACATCAAGTTCCATTCCATAATTCGAATATGGTGCTAAATTCCCATCATAACCTGTTGCTCCGACTGCAATACATTTCTCATAGGCAGCAGGATAGCTAGTAATATTTGTTCCATCATTGCCTGCAGCTGCTACAATGGTGACACCATGTTCGTCTGCATAGTCAAGTGCATTATCTAAGACAGCACCCGGGTAATAATTGGGTGGGTAACCAAGGCTCATACTTATGACATCTGCACCATTTTCGGTTGCAAAGTATATCCCATCTACTAATTCTAAAAGTGTTCCGCTTCCACTCTTATCAAGCACTTTTACAGGCATAATAGAACAATCATATACTACTCCTGCAACCCCAAGACCATTATTAGTACTCTGTGCAATTGTTCCTGCAACATGAGTACCATGGGAATGGTCATCATTTGGATGATCGTCATTATTGACAAAATCATATCCCGCTACAAATTTAGTATTAACAAGATCCGGGGCAACTTTATATTGCCTATAAGCCTCGTAGGCAACTCCAGTATCAAGCACAGCGACGATAACACCATTCCCGGTGGTGTTTACCCATGCAGGTTCAACATTGATACCATGATCACTGTATAAATTCCATTGGTAATTGTAATATGGATCATCTGTGAAAACCGTTGTAATGGCATTTGGAACCGCATATTCCACATTCGGATTCTTACTGTAGATCTCGACCATCCTTTCAACGTTCTTTTTCTGTGGGATCTTCAGAACTTTGAAACCGGCATATTGGCTTGTGTATTTTTCTGTAGCTCCATTTCTGGCATTTATATTTGCTATCTTTTCATTTGAAAGACCTGGATCAAACTTGACAATGATCTCGTCAGGTACGTATAAGCCACTCTTTGGTATATCTATAGTCAATTCTTCATAAATATCATGAGCATTCACCGATGGTACGAACGCAGAAACTGGAATTACCATCCCTGCGATCAATAAACATACGGTCAATAC
>NZ_JAGSOI010000143.1 GCF_023684405.1 Methanococcoides seepicolus
TAATACGTTTACCTTTGATCTGATAAGTTCCATTACCTACAACATTACCTTTTCCAGTAAGGCCATAGTATTCACAGTCTTCATTAGGACAAGCAACATCATTAAATTTTGGTTTTGGTCCCCGTTTTCCCATGATATATATGTATATGATTCACATTACATAATATCAACTAAATATAGATGGACTACCAGAAATCCTCAAATAATCTAAACACACACTGTCTTAAAAATATCCAATGATTATATTTTCTAAAAAGATAATATGAAACTGCAACCGTTATCTAATCGGGTTATATGTTTTCTATATTTGCGTTGTGTATATACACTACTTGACTTACCTCTATAATCCAAATACTACCTCTTATATACTATAACAAGTTTCCTTGCTACAATTCAGATTGTTTGTGCTACAATATGAATATAATTTCAAAAAATTATATCTTAACTATAAGCAAAAAAGGTGGTATATTGGTCATAAATGAATGCATTTCAGAATTTAGTTCGCCATGCTCAATGGGTGTTACTAAATGAACATGGTAATTCTCACAGTCGTAGGTATCCTGATGGCTATCTTGCTCTTTGGTGTAAAAACCGGGATCGGTTGTGGCTTCTCGAACCGTAGTCTGAAAAGCATTCTTCTATTGGCTTCCAGTTATCTTATTTTGTCCATCGTTCTGGGGAGTCTGATAGGATATGTGGACCAGTCGAACCTTGATATCATTGCGAGCATGGGTATGTCTCTCCACGTCCTGGTTGCATTGTTACTGATCGGGGCAGGCATCTATACCCAGAAACAATGGAACTGTGGGTGTGATGTTTCCCATCGTACATTCCTTGTGATCTCCCTACCCTGTCCTGTCTGCCTTACGGCATTGTTCATATCCTGTATGCTGCTGGCATCATACATCGATATGAGTGGCACTCTGATAGGCTTGCTTGTGGGAGTGGTTTTTTTCATTTCGGTCGTGTCAACATCACTGCTTTGCAAGAAACTTGGCAAGACCCCCGAAACGCTCGGTAACATCATGATGATCCTTGGTATCTACTATCTATAGTCAAACACCCAACATTTTGGACTTCTGTTTTTCACTAAGAAACTTTTCAATCCATCTCTTTGCAAAGCTAATTTTTGATGAGCACTCCATAAATTTCTCATGTATTAAATCCCGCATATGATCAATATCGATAATGAACT
>NZ_JAGSOI010000144.1 GCF_023684405.1 Methanococcoides seepicolus
TCTTCAGAAAAAGCATTTTACGAAAGTAAAACAAGGGCCACAGACCATTGATGAGGATAAGTTCAGGTTCGATAGATTTGTTCTCTTAATAGAGGATTGGCTTAGGAGAAAATTGAGGATTCAGTTGCTGGTGGAGTGTTTGAGATAAGTTAATGGGAGTAAGAACAAAAAGGAGGAATAATTAGAGAAGTACTGAATTTACATAAAACTTTCACTCTAATAAAAATTATATAGAATTAGTTGACTTTGTCTTATTAAGAAGGATACATTCAAATGATTGAAAACAGTTGCCAAACATGTGGTAATGAACTTTTTTTGAAAGAGGTCTTTGAAGACAGCTATAGTTATTGGTGCCCACATTGTGCTGGTTTTATTTCAATTGATAAAGAAATTGCTCTCGATTTATGTGAAGCACATGCTAAATCATCTGAAAAATTGGCGTCAGATTTCTGCTCTACATTTTCAAGAGATGATTTGATTTCATATTCATTAAATCGTAGGAAATTATCTGTAATTGATGAAAAAGATGCAATAAATATAAAAGTAAGGGATTTTATCTCATCTTCTTTAATTATCAAAGACTGTTTAAATGGATGTTATGGGGGAGATCAAAGTTTAAAAGAAAATATGGATATATTAATTTCTCGTTATGATGATTTAATAAGCTCAGAAAATCTAATAACACTGGTTTCTGAAGAATATGCCTTTATTTTTGAATCTCGTCCCGAAATCGAGTTAGCTCCTACTCAAATAATGGATTCATTTGAAGCACACGGTAAAAACTATTTAGCACTGCCCTCATACAAGTGGAGATATTTAATTGATGCTGCCGAAACTGTACAATTGGTTCCTCCTCCAAGAAGAGATAAAGTTAAGAAACAAATGGAATTACGTGCACAAGAAAAAGAAAGACGGATGAAAGCACTTGAGTTAAAACTGTCACTTGCCAAGAAAAACAAACGTAGTAAAATCGAACAAAAAATTGACGAAGAAAAAGAAAAAACCAGAGCAGAAACATTGTCGCAAATCTATAACTCTCTGTGTTCAAGTTATTTTAATTGTAACTATTCAGCCTAACTATCGTCAATCCTGTATTATCAACTCTAATACAAAAAATTAATTTGCAATCCTAAAATCAAACAATCGTTGGAACAAATGGCTTTCCATCGATTGCATCTTGAATAGCC
>NZ_JAGSOI010000145.1 GCF_023684405.1 Methanococcoides seepicolus
GCATGTTTTTTCATGATGTGTATATACAATATGTTGCATCAGTTTTGATCGATAATGATTGAATTAACTTCTTTCATTACTTTGAGGTACTCATTGCCAGTTTCTGTAATATTGTATTTGTTGGTTGGTTTTTCTATTAATCCTATTTGCATCATCATATCGAGATAATGATTTGCTCTTTTAAAATTTAAATTTGCTTTATAAACTATGCTTGTTTTCGTCACTTCTGATCCTTTTAAAACTTTCAGTATGTCTACTATTATTTCTAATTTTTCACGCATCGCCCCATGCCCCCAAGGAACTAAATATTTAGATTACTACATATTATATTCGTGTGTTATTATATTTAAGGATGATGTAATATTGATGTTTCTGTAATCGTTATTGCAACACGGCATACGGCAAGAACTTCCTCTTCCGTATTAGCACCGCTCAAAGATCATCAACACGTTTGCTTTCATTGTCGGTGTTTTCCGTTTTAACCCTCTTGGTCTCCAACAGATAGATTATCCCGATTATTGCAAATACAGCTGTGCTTAAAAGCAACAGAATGGTCACCGTTGAGTTAATATTCGCTCTTATAAAATAAATTAAATTGTATATTATTAAAAAAGAAATTGCCCCTAATGGAATGATAATTGTTTTCACTATTTTTTCGTGTTTCATTTACTCCCTCTTTCACATTCATGACAGTATTCACATTTATGATAAATTTTCATAGTTTTTTTGTACACAATTCATAATGTATTATTTATAATTTTCTCTACCTCTTTCTGCATAATGGTCATTTGAGATAATTATATATGCCATAATCCAAATTAAAGGGTGAGGGGTTCAAAAACATGGAGTATGTTCTTAAATTTAATTCAAGAGTTGTCGAGCTATTGAGTAAGAATCACAAAAATATTCGCATATTAGCTATTATTTTGTTGATAATGATGGTAGGAACAAAAATAGCATCAAATATTAATCCAATATATACACCTATGGGGACGCTGGGTGGCTTCATTTTTGGCATGAATCTAACATACCATATTTTCCAATGATGTGATAGATTCACCTTACTTCCCTATACCTTTTTAATAATATAGTATTCTTCCATAAAACTTTAATACATGATGTTTTATTAAAATCTCGATTTTTAAAAAATGATGTAGTATTTTCTGAGATGACTATTTTGAG
>NZ_JAGSOI010000146.1 GCF_023684405.1 Methanococcoides seepicolus
TGCGTTCTGAGCCATCTGGCAAGAGAATGCGGTAGTCAATACTATACGGTTTATTTTCATACACCGCTTTATTTATAGCGTCCTGAACAAGCATTCTATCATCAGAATGGACGGAATTTAGAAACGCTTCATAAGTAGTCTCAAATCCCGGCTCTGTAGAAATCTTCGATATTCGGACACTAATCCAATTTGAAAAGATTATGTAATGTGTTACATGATGTTGGAATATAATCCCAATTCCAGTCTATATATGTTGATTTTGATAGGTTTTCTACAGAGCCCAAATCCCAGAGGTGCCAGCCCAAGGATATTATAGATCTCGTCTGACAATTTTAACTTATTTTTGACGAGGTCCCAATCCCAATTGCCAAGATGGGAAATACGCTGTGCATTGGACAAACTAGCTTCACTCTTTCGTAGAGTTTCTTCCATTTGCTTGCGCTCGGTGATGTCTCGTACAGTAACCTGCAGAATCTGTTTATCTTTTAACAAAAAGCGTGTTAACCACACTTCAGCAGGGAATTCCTCTCCATTTTTTCTGCAGTGAACCCATTCAAACTTGGTAGACTCATTCTTGAAGGCTTCTGAGATTCTATCCTGTGCAGCACTCCGTGAATCTTCCCCGTTTGGCTGCTTTGGAGGTGATATTTCGGATAAATGAAATCCAATAATTTCTTCTTTTCTTGAGAAACCAAACATCTTCAGGGCCGCTTTATTACAATCAATGAATCCCCTTTCGTCCATCAACATAAGGACGTCTGAAGATGAGTCGAACAGCACATGATAGTATTCATCGCTTAAAATACCTGTTTTTTCAAGTGTAGGCATTTTTGTCTCTTGTTTTAACAACCGATTCAAATCGTCTTCGACCATTTACTATAACCCCCTTGCAATGTGCTGAAATTAAAAATATCTATTGAAAATATATAAGCGATTTGGCATGTTTTTTCATGATGTGTATATACAATATGTTGCATCAGTTTTGATCGATAATGATTGAATTAACTTCTTTCATTACTTTGAGGTACTCATTGCCAGTTTCTGTAATATTGTATTTGTTGGTTG
>NZ_JAGSOI010000147.1 GCF_023684405.1 Methanococcoides seepicolus
GGCAGGATCAACCAGAGTTTGTTGTTAAAGCACACTTAAATGGAAGTTAAACTTAAAAATTGTCGGAAAAGAACACTCTAAAGTGAATTAGAGAGTTACTTATTCATGCACAATTTCGATTAGTTCTAGATAGATAGATTTACACTATCAGTCAGAATTAATCGAACTGCCAAATTCAACGTCAGACCTGAAAAGCTCAGGTCTCCACTAATGATCTTGAATTGAAGGTGATTGAAATTCCACCCATTGAGTGGATTTCCTTAAACTCCTTCATGCTATATATACGTTCCGAATCGGAAAGCATAACCACATTTTTTGAGAATGTGAATCCAGTCATGAAAGAGCATAAACGTTTTTGAACCCTCATCCTGATCATACCGAAAATGGCACCGATCAGCTCAATGAGAGCACCCCTACCACTACGCTCTCGTATTTATATGTAGTGTGACAATATATGACATGGGTTTATATAAAAGTCATTTGTGGCACATGACATGAAATATATATTTACAGCAACCCTGCAAACTAATCCACAGCATTACAAGAAAAATTATAAATCAGATTAAACAAATCTAAAAAAAGTTAGATATATTAATAACAAAAATATTGAAATTGCTGTGATAAAATGCAAAAAGACAAAATGCAACGTATGCAAGGAATAGGATTGTTTTTCGCAGGATTAGGAAGTATTATAGTTGCAGGAACATATGCCCTTGATATCTCAAACAAATTTACCATAATAGGAATAACTTCTTCCTTAATTGGTGCCTTCTACTTTAGAAGATCTGAAACTCTCCGGCGTAAGCTCACAAAAATCAGCAATTAAAAAGATATGAACACTCTACTAATACTAGTATATTGAAAAATATAGGCCATCCAATGTGAGAATCTCAAATTAGAAAGTTGGTATTGGTATTTAAGTAGAGTTTTTATGTTATTAGGACCTATATTTATGCATGAACTGTCCCAGGTGCAAGAGCTCCAATCATAAAAAGAACGGTAAAATCGATGGACGTCAACGCTACAAATGCCATGATTGTGGGTATAACTATTCAGTGGAGATTA
>NZ_JAGSOI010000148.1 GCF_023684405.1 Methanococcoides seepicolus
CAATTGATTCCATATCTCCCGATCCTGAAAGTGAAACAGCAACCTTCATCGGTTCAGGAACAGACACCTATGGCACAATTGTCGGTTACAACTGGACTTCCAGCATTGACGGTCAGCTGAGTACATCAGCTTATTTCAGTACTTCAGATATCTCAATAGGCACCCACACCATTTACTTCAGTGTACAGGATGATGAAGGAGCATGGTCTGATACAGTTTCAAGAACCCTGGAAGTAGTTGACAATCTCATGCCAGTGATCAGTATAACCTCGCCGGCGGATGGATCTTCCACACCGGCAAGCTCAATTGCGGTCTCAGGTCTTGTCAATGGCACCGGTTCGCTGCCAGTGGTTGCAGTGAATAACATTGTTGCAGAAACCACAATTCTAGACTTCAACGGCACCTTCACGGCAACGGTACCTCTGGCCATGGGTACTAACGCCATTTATGCAAACGTTACCGATGCCGCTGGAAACACCAACACCATATATGTAAATGTTACACGAACCTCTCCACCTTCCAGCAGTGGAGGTAGTGGTGGAGGTAGTGGTGGCACTAGTAACAGTGGCAGTAATGGTATCTCATCTCCTGCTTTTGATGAAGCCGATGATTTTTCGTCCTGGAGTTCAGATTCAAGCTGGGAAATCAATGGCCAAAACTATAGCGGATTCTACTATGACATCCACGCCGATGCTTACGGTGAAAGTCTTACTATATACGAAAACGGTACAAATGGAACACGAACACTTAATACTTCTTTATCCCAGAATTCACTTGTCTATAGATCAGTTCTATTCAACGTCTA
>NZ_JAGSOI010000149.1 GCF_023684405.1 Methanococcoides seepicolus
TTCTCAACCTTCTGGAGCTTCCCACCTTCTCTTTTTTTGATAACCTGAGCATATCTGAGATTATTATCAGGGACAAGTTTTGGGATTTTAGGTCTTCCTCTTATTCCTGTTCTTGGAAACTCTTTCCTTTTTCCATATTTTTTCAAAAGAGCTTCAGGATAGAATCTTAATCCATCTGAAATAAAAAGTGGTTTTGATTCTGAAAGACATTTATCTGTAAGTTCCACTAATTTGTTTGCTACGTATTGTTTTCTTGGCCCTATTATGAAATCGATTATTAACCTGGATTTTGATGCAAAACTCACCCACAGCCATGATCCATCATCATCGACATAATTCATTGTTGATGGAACTACTTTTTTTTAACTACTGTCCAGAGTTCATCCATCTCCACCTTTGGAATATCCAGGTTTTTCATCTTTTCTTGATGTACCTTTTCACATTGTATCGCTGCACGGGATAACCAGCTACGTACCGTGACTGGCTGAACTTCCAGTACATCAGCAATTGCTTCAATACTCATTCCTTTTATAGACATTTTCAAAGCTAAGAGTATGATGGATTCATCCTTTCTAAGGTCATAAAAGAAGGTGTTAGTACGATCACAAAATACCCTGCCGCATTTGCGGCAGAGGTATTTTCTAATACGTTTACCTTTGATCTGATAAGTTCCATTACCTACAACATTACCTTTTCCAGTAAGGCCATAGTATTCACAGTCTTCATTAGGACAAGCAACATCATTAAATTTTGGTTTTGGTCCCCGTTT
>NZ_JAGSOI010000015.1 GCF_023684405.1 Methanococcoides seepicolus
TTTCGTCTAATTCAACAATCGATATTTCATTTTCGCTCTTTAGATCCTCTAATTCACGACCAAACTTCTTTATCCATTTTTGGACCGAAACGTGGCTAACTCCTAAAAAACGTCCAATTGAACGAAATCCTAATCCTTCGAGATAGAGTTGTAAAGCCTGCCGTTTAACAGACATGGGGCTAGCAGTTGATTTAATCTCCACTGAATAGTTATACCCACAATCATGGCATTTGTAGCGTTGACGTCCATCGATTTTACCGTTCTTTTTATGATTGGAGCTCTTGCACCTGGGACAGTTCATGCATAAATATAGGTCCTAGTAACATAAAAACTCTACTTAAATACCAATGCCCTTTTCGAGATGCCGTATTCATCCTGTATCAATGATGAGATACTTTCGATCGCATACTCGATCCCTCTGCTATACACTACCTTACTATCGACATGCCGGAAGCTGTATTTAGATATCGCTTCTTCAAGCTTGTCCAGACCCTCTCCTTTTATTGAGGTCGTGCAGATGACCAGAACCCCAAGTTCCTGCTCAAGCCGGGAAGCATTGATCTCAATGCCTCGCTCGGTTGCTTCATCCATCATGTTCAATACAAGTATAAGGGGAACTTCCGCTTCGATAAGCTGAAGCGTAAGGGGAAGCATACGCTGGATGTTCTTCGCATCCACCACATGCACATAAACAAAAGGATCGTTGTCGAACAGATAGCTCTGTGATACGCGTTCCTCCTCAGTTATAGGTAGTAATGAGTACATCCCCGGCGTATCGATTATCTCGTATTCCTTCCCGTCGATCCGCCCTTTTCCCTTACTTATGGACACAGTTGTTCCCGGATAATTGGAAACTATAGCATAACTGTCCGAAAAGTGATTGAAGATGACACTCTTACCCACATTCGGATTCCCCACAAGGATTATCCGTTCAAGGTCGCTCTGGGTCTCATCTTCCTGACCGCAGCAGCGTTTCTTTTTTAGTATAGACAACATTTGTTCACGAGCCTCCAAAATTTAGGCTATCCTAATATAGTGGTGACTAGTTAACCATGGCATATAAATTTTGGCGTGCCTAACATATTGAGCATGGTTTAAATTATAAGAAATAGAAATGGGACCAATAAAGTCCAAGATCAAAAAAGGATAGGTTCTGAAGTCTTAGCGTTCAGGAAGTCTCAAGATCGATCCTTGCACCCTTTTTTGAGATCTTTGCCAAAGGAAGAAGAGATGTTGTTTTTCTTTCTGCAGTTTGGGATCTCGCCTTTTTCACAAAATTCCTTAAAATTGAGGAAGAATTTTGGCATTTCTTCTCTGCAGTTAACAAAATCGCTGAACTTTGTCAGCCTTTCAAGGGTCTCAGGAGTTATGACATGCTCCATCTTGCAGGCATCATCGTCTGCGGTATCTTCATCCACACCAAGGAGGACGAGGAACTCATGCAACACACTGAACTTTTCCTTCGTGCTTCTCGCAAGCTTTCTTCCCTCAGCGGTGAGAGTAACACCGCCATACTTCTCGTAATTGATGAATCCTTCCCTTGTCAGCTTTTTGAACATTCCCGTGACACTGGACGGACTTACATCAAGGAATCGTGCGATATCTTTTACCTGAGAATAGCCCTTTTTCTCAATAATGGTATCAATAGCCTTAAGGTAGTCTTCAGTTCTCTCCGTAGTCAAGTATATCCAACCTTTTTAGGTATAACAAATATAATGAAGATACAATGTTTGTTATTTAAATAGATTATGTAAGAAAAAATAGAGGATGAACTTGAAGATCAGTCCAATTTACGCATGAATATGGACCCATCCCTCATTTTTACCTTGACGTATTGTTCTTTTTCTTCACCGACCTCATATTTGTTATACAGCATGGACTCCACTCGCCCTGCGCCGGTCAACTTTCGAACGATAGAGATGTCCTGACCACCCACCCGCACTTTTTCAGCAGGAGGAGCAGGTGTCACTTTCTTTTTTGAATATATCGTGCCACCGAGCATACCGGCACCTACATACCCCTTAGCATCATTGAAAATGAGAGTTCCAGCTTTCATATAAGCACCGGAGAATTCCCCCACCGTACCTTCTATCACAACAGAGCCACCATTCAGATGAGCACCGGTGTTAAGACCAGCATTCCCCTGCACATTGACAATACCCCTTTCCATAAGAAGCCCTGTTCCGTTGTAAACATCACCTTTTACGATAATTTCTGCATCACAATCACATCTTGAGGCCAGAGTTCCCCGCAGGATACCATCATCGAGGATAAGTTTACCATTTACCACATCGAACTCGTTCTCACAAAGCTCTTCAACACCATTGACACACAGAAGTTCAGTGATGGAAATGAACTTTCGGTATCCTTCAACATCGGACACGACCTCGATGATGTTGCCAAAGGGCTGTTCAATATCGCCTGTAATGTAAAGCGAGCCTGCGGACATCCCCATCCCTGCTTCCGGCCCCACATTCCCTTCAACGAAGATGTTACCGGCAGCTTCGGTCTTGCCGCTACCTCCGAAATGGGCAAGGTCAACTCCCAGAGAGTAGGCAAAACGACCACCTACACTCCCTTTGATGTGAACGTCATTTCCTTTCTTAAGCTCGTCCACAAGTTGCTGATAGGTATATTTCGTACCATTCTGGTCCGGTATGGTCGCAGATGGCTCCATCTCTTTCCCATACCAGTAGAAATTGAACGTATAATCACATACGTTGTCAGGTACAGATGTCAGTTCAAGTTCCATTTACCGCTCTCACCCATGGATAAGTTGAGGCAGACAGCGTGTGCAGACCCAGAGGCTTTCCATATTGTGCCTCATGGGCAGGAGGTATCTTTCGTTTTCCCCGGCACCGCAACTGAAACAGGAGATGGATATATCCGTGCTCTTGGGTTGAGCCTCTGCCTTTTCAAGATTGAACTCCACAGTCTGCCTTTCCTCTATTGTGATAGCACCTTCAGGGCAGACACCTATGCAGAATCCCATACCATCACAAAGATCTTCAGAAACTACCTTTGCCTTTCCGTCAATTATCTGTATAGCCCCTTCGGCACAAGGTGAAACACATTGTCCGCAGCCAGTACATTTATCCTCATCTATCTTAACGATCATTCTTTTAACCATTCTCTATATCTCCTTTAGTGATGTGTTCCTTCAACAATTTCGATACCTGCATCAGTGATGGTATTCTTGATCGAATCAATGTGCGGGCATTCCGGATAGTTCTTCATGATCATGCATGAGCTCAGGTGTATGACGTCGATATCGTGTTTTTTCAGGGAACGCACCAGTCGGAAGACCCTTCTTCCTGAACAGCCCCCGCATGTGAAGAATGCGATCATCTCAGTATCATCATCGTACTCTGCAAACTTTACTTTCCTGGCATTGAACGCCTTTAAACACCCAACTCCAGGACATGCCTCGGAAACAATATCGCATCGAAGTACTGCTATTTTTTTGGGTATTTCTTCAGTAATGATATCACCTCATTTTCAAGTGTGCTCTTCACTCCTTTTTGAAACCCGAAGCTTCTTCCACACTTCCCCTTATGATGTAACCTGCTTCATGCAATATCGTATCTTTCAGTTGGGTGTCCTTATCCATGCTGGCAGTACAAGGGTATGCATGATGTGCCCCCGACACGATCTCTTTGTAATCTTCAATATCCGTCCACCTTAATTTTTTTGCAACATACCAGGTAGAGCCACAGGGTGCATCCCTGAGCACCTGCACATGGGAAAATATCCTCCGGTCAGGATCGATCCCGATCCTCAGCAGGGGCCTTCCAAATCCCATATCAACAAATTCATCGATAAGGGTCTTGCCTGTTTTTGTCAGTGAACAGAAGGGCTTGGGGAACTCACAGTCAATTCCAGCGGATTCCAGCTTTTCCTTAACCTGCTGCACAAGTCCTGCAGGTGCAAGTTTTGGCACTTCCACAGGTGCTATAACTGCCTTTGCTTTAGCATTGGCTGCTATTTCAGGAAGTACTGAAAAGATATCGGGATGCAGGTCCATGGCTATGAGGATGTCACATTCACCCACATTTTTCGGGATGTGATCGAAAGGATCATCTATGAACTCAGGAAGATCGTCAGGGAACTCATAGATATCAACAATGCTATCAGCATGCGATCTTTTAAGTTCACGGCAGTGGTCACACAGATCCCCACACGAGGTACAGAAAGTGCTTGAGTTGACGATATTGCCTATGACCTTTTTACCGAACTCACCATTATAATAGAAACTTATCCTCATTGTTAACTCCCTTAAGCCATCAGGAATTGGGTTGCTCTAAAAACGAGATGAACCAAACAAAGAAGAAAAAAGGGCTATTTGAAGCCCTCAATTTATGAAAGATCCTAACAGCTTAAAGCCCGACTTCCTTCTTGAAGGTGTCAAGTCCGATCTCTTCGATGATCTTTCCAATACGCTGTTTCTTTGCATGTGACTTATAGAATGAAATGATAGTGTCAACAAGTGAAAGAACCTCGTCCTCATCAAGTTCTTCAGCGATAGTATCTGCAAGGCGTGGTTTAAGACCTGCACTACCTCCGACCATTACAGTGAATCCCTTAGGAGTACCCATTATTCCAATATCTTTTATGGCACTTTCTGCACATGAGTTCATACAACCGGAAACACCCATCTTGAGCTTTGATGGAAGCTCCATTCCATGGTATTTCTCATCCAGTTTGAGTCCAAGCCCTACAGCGTCCTGTTGTCCCCTCTTACAGAATGTGGTTCCCGGACAGATCTTCACACTTCTTACACAAAGCCCTATTGCTGCCCCTGGTTTAATCCCAAGGTCATCCCAGGCATTGTCCAGATCATCTTCCTTGAGTCCAACGATGGCAAGTCTCTGTGCTGATGTGACCTTAATTGCAGCAGCTCCGTATTTTTCAGAGACATCTGCGATCTTTCTGAGAAGATCAGGGGTTGCAATACCGCCAGGAATATGTGGTGCGATAGCGAATGTTTCCTTGTCTCTCTGAACAATAGCTCCCTTTTCAAGTATATCTTTTGACATTTTTTAATCACTCCAATTGATATCTTTTTGTTATCAAGTATATTTGAGATACTTCTATATATAATGGCAGTTTCTTGATGGATACTATGAAGGACTGTACCATCTACAAAACGATCGATATCATTGGCAAGAGGTGGACTTTGTGCATACTTCTTGAGCTGTACAAAGGAAATAACAGTGAAAAACGATTCAACGAACTTAAGAAAAGAGTTGCAGGTATTACTCCGAAGACCCTTTCCACAAGGCTAAAGGAACTTGGAGAAGACGGTCTTGTTAAAAGGACTCTTGATGAGACCACTGACCCCATGGTATACACTTACTCCCTATCAGAAAGTGGAGCGGAGTTCATAGAGATCATCCAGTCTATCAAAAAATGGGGTCTTGAATGGAAATTCGAGAATAAAGCATGCGAGCTTTCAAAATGCAAGAACTGTAAATTGTGAACGGAACCACATCAAAGGGCTCCGCAACCACAGCCCCTGCTCAAAAGAACGGACATACGTGCTTTGATATCAGCAAGGTCCTCATCCGAAAGACCCTCATGGGCCTCTTTGATATGCACCAGCATTTTCTGTATAACACTGTCAGCTTCAGCTGCGCTGCCGATTGCAATGAAGTCACAATTAAACCCAAGGTCCCTGCATTTAATTATCTTCACTTTTTGTCCCCCATGGATAGTTGAATTAAAAATAGGCAGGGATTACATCCTGCCAATAATATCAAATACGGGTATCAAGGGCCTGATGGCATCCTCGCACTCAACGTTTTCCGCGCACAGCTTTCTAAGACCGTTACATTTATTGATCAATTTGCTGACATCATTTGTAGCGGCATCATTGATCTGATCTGCCATATCAAGAATGTCCTTGAAGTCACCGTCTCTTTCGGACAGGTTCGCCCTGAACGTATCTATTTCATCTTCCAATACCGGTTGAACAGCAGCTCTGAAAACCCTCAGGCAATTATCTGTAAAACCACATTCTACGTCCCTATTCATATCACATTCATCATCTGTTATTTCCATAGATGACATTTTTGCGAACAGGTGTGAAAGAATGGTCCTCTGTTCTGTCAGATACTTTATGAATGTGAACTTCAGCTTATGGCTGTTTGCCGTCTTTGGTTTTAGTTCAAGGGTTACATAAGGAAGAGCTGAGCGGTATGCATCGGTAAATTCATCCACTTTCTGAGGATAAAATCTCTGTAACAGGTCCAGAACTTCTTCAGACCATTTCTGATATTCCACAGAAAAGATTGCTTGTGACTCTTTAGCTTCGCCCACGAGTGGGAGTATCCTGTATTTTCCTTCCGCCTCATTCTCGTTCTTTTCAAATTCGAGGAATGGATACATTTTAGCAGGAAGATCTTCGATCTCATTGAGCACAATACTTGCTAACCTTACACGATTGAACGTCTTTCGATCCATGTTACACCTTATATTTAGCTACGTAGTAATATAAAAAAAGGAACAATACCAAGGTAAATTTTCTATAAAGGATATGAATATCCAATAACTTGAAAATATCCTTGTATTGCCCCACGTTATTCTTCAAAAAGAAAGAATGGATACTATAGTATCAATCTTCTTCTACTGTTAATTTGGTCATGACGTCACTCTGTTTGATAGCATTGACAACATCCATGCCTTCGATGACCTTTCCGAATACAGTGTGTACACCATCAAGATGTGGCTGAGGAGAGTGAGTGATGAAGAACTGACTTCCACCAGTGTTCTTTCCAGCATGTGCCATTGAAAGAGCGCCCTTTGTATGTCTCTTTGGATTTATCTCACATTTGATAGAGTAGCCTGGCCCACCGGTACCATTGCCTTTTGGACATCCTGCCTGGATCATGAAGTTAGAGATCACCCTGTGGAAAGTCAGACCGTTGTAAAAGCCCTGTTTAATAAGTTTCTCAAAGTTAGCAACCGTTTTGGGTGCATCCTTTTCAAAAAGTTCGAGTACTATAGTTCCTTTATTTGTCTCAATTATTGCTTTTTTCATTATTGGTCTCCTCCCGGAATTATGGCAATCGATAATTTAAGGGTTTCCGTATTACTTATTGAAAAAATAGAAATTGACCATGTTGCTCAATTTCATGGTCTGTCTGTAATTTTCAGGTCGTGCGTCTTGATTTTCATATGGATCGTAGAATTCGTGTCGATGACATTCATTTTGACAAACTGTGGTGTTGAATTTAGGGAAACGTTCATTGTTACATTAATTGTACCATTTCCTGTTTCATTCAATGTTACTATCTCGCGTTTCATCTTCTCAAAGAATGAGATCCAGATATCTTTTGTTTCAGGATACAAGTTTTTGGTAATTGACACAGTCCCCGTATCCCCCTCCACAATAGTCTCCGTGTCGGCAGTTATGTACATCTTTTCGATATCGTTTCCGAATTTCTGGAAATCCCCTTCAAGCACAACCCCCCAAATTCCCAATTCAAGACTTCCGTTCGTTCCTGACACGGAAATTGGCGGCTGGACCTTAAAAACCGCACCATCGTCCTGTTTGAGGATGACAGCACCACTCTCATAGATGTAGCTTTGATCCACCATAAAATTGTAGTCAGAATGTATCTTGAAAGTACCTCTACCAATACAGGAATCATCAAAAAAACATGCATCCCCTGTGTTCGAGTAGGTGAGATTTGTAACATGATCGTTTGTAACATATTCGAATCTCTGCGATGAGTCTATAACGTGATTGTAGTTCACGTAATCAAAGATGTATGTCTCACCGATGCTCATGTAATGCTGAACAAGATCATACAGAGGTGCAACCTCTCCGTTACTGTATGTAGTCCCATTTATTGTCACTGGATTATCACTCTTCAGTGCAAGGAATGTAGCATTTGTAAGTAGATCGATATGAACGAGGTCTTCATCAGAAACGTATACCTTCGGATCGTCTGAGGGACTATAAACCCTTACTGCATTGTTTTCCCATACCTCAGCAGGATTTCCACAACGCATATTAATTGCAAGGTCTTTCCCACTGGTTTCCCCTGCAAAGAAATGGATCCATCTATTATGGGTCGTTGTCCTGAGCTGGACATCAAAAGGATCATCCAGTCCTGGTGATTTGGTCGTTAAGGTTTCTTTTTGCAAGAACTCGAATTCAAATGCGGTAATAGGATCTGGTGTATCCGCCATATCCTTTACAAGTACCCCAAATTGATACGGATCATCCGCTTCCATAATATTCGTAACATTTGTAGAAATTATAAGATCCCCTTCGGTTTCGTTCAACTCCAGATAACCAATTGATCGGGAATTGGCAACCAGAGGTACATCTTCGGTTCCAAGATCGATTATCAGTGATCTTGGGAAAGAATCGGTCAATTCGCTCTGGAATTTTAGATTTCGGAAGTTTTCTGACATCTGTTTGCTATGCTCAGCTTCTGCATCGCCTTCATAGATAGGGACCCAGGTAGAAGTTACTACCGATAAAAAAGTGATCATTATTGCCAGCAAAAGTATAGCACCAACAACAACAGATACTGCATTCTCATCTTTTAAAAATAGCTTCATATTAACAACTCCTGTGATGGGAGATGAACTATTTTCAAGCCAGTATTGTTCGTGTCAAGAATGATCAGCGTCCCGATATTCCATTCCTCTGTTTCATTAACAGGTGAAGATGAATTGATAGAAACTTCCTGACCTTCTGCCATGAACTTCATGTCCTTTACCTTAATGGGTTCTCCCCCCATATGGTAAATATCGATGGTCGAACCGTTTAGACGGACCTCAATATCTGTATGCGGGACATCTGGTGGCGGGCTTAAGCTGAAAATAGCAGAAGCTATTATTGCGCTCATGATCATTGTTATTGCCACCATCATGATAGTTCCAACAACATCTGAAACACCACGTCGATCGTTACAAATAGAGTTCTTTGAATATTGCCTATCAACCTTTCCCGACTTCATTCTCCCGAACATAATACCCCTTCAGAAATTTCTAAACATGATACTGCAAAATAAATATATTTTATTCTATATATGCATGCCCATTTATAAAATGCTATGTCTGCTATACTTTTTTCGAAATGCATCAACAAGCAATTGTATAAGCTTGATTATGTAATCACACCCATAACAATGCATATATATCAAAAGTTTCAGTTTTGAAGAGAATAGAGATGTTGACATAATTTCATTATTTTGCGGTTTTATTTATAATAGTTTGATAATTGGAAAAAACTTAAGTCCAATGCCGTATTCAATATAGATGTTTACCAAAATCATTTTATATGTGTAAGGAGTGTTAAAATGGGTGTTACTAAAATGATTAATTCAATTCTTGAAATGATAAAGAATGTTCCAGAGGGACAGGAACTGTCAGGTTATATCTATTTGCTTGACGGTGCATCATCCTCTATCATTTGGTATGATAACATTACAGATTGCAGCCAAGTGGAAGAAGACGATGTTACTTGGTTGATCATCAAATATGAAAATCCTGACTATGGGTCATCGATCCTTGTAGTTCAGAAGGCGAATGTATCAAAACTTGACCTTTCGTACGTAACAAAGACACCATACTGATCTATTAGAGTGAGACAAAAGATAATTGAAAATATTTATTGCACCATTCTACACCAGAATGGTGAATAATATCTTATTTTTATGATTGATTAGACAGGACCTTACTAGCTGTTGCTGTGTCTACTAACTACCCCCTATTCTACTGAATTTTGCCCCGTCCTACTAGTAGGCACTCAATCCTACTGGCTATAACCACCCCACTAGCCGTCAACTCTCCTACTAGCTGATGCTATATTTAACTACTATCAGAGATAATGGGTTTTAATTCTAAAAACAATATAAAAAATCACAGGACAAAAAAGAATTCAAAAAAAGAAGTTAAAAGTAATGCCAATGGCATTACTTTGCGAGATTGTAGTTCTGGTTGACGATCTTCACAGCACAGAAGTCACCGCACATTGTGCATGCATCTTCATCTGCTGAAGATCTCTCGGTCCTTACCTTTCTTGCGAGTTCTGGGTCGAGTGCAAGACTGAACATCTTATTCCAGTCAAGGTCTCTGCGTGCCCTGCCCATTGCAAGGTCCTGGTCCCTCTTTCCGAGTTTGACCATGTCACCAACGTGTGCTGCGATCTTGGATGTCTGGACACCCTCAACAACATCATCGATGTTTGGAAGTGCAAGGTGCTCTGCAGGGGTTACGTAGCAGAGGAAGTCACAGCCGTGTGATGCTGATGTTGCTGCACCGATAGCAGTTACGATGTGGTCTCTTCCTGGAGAGATATCTGTTACAAGTGGACCGAGCATGTAGAATGGCTTGTGTCCGCTCATGGACTTCATGAGTTTAACGTTCATCTCAACTTCATCGAGTGGTACGTGACCTGGACCTTCTACAATTACCTGAAGATCGTATTTGTCGTGTGCTTTCTGTGCGCACTCAGAGTTGATGATAAGCTCCTGGATCTGTGCCCTGTCGGTAGCGTCGTGAATAGCACCTGCGCGCATTCCGTTACCTGTGGAGAGAACAACGTCGTGCTCTTTAAGGATCTCACAGAGGTAGTCGAAGTCAGCGTAAAGTGGGTTTTCCTTCTCGTTATGGAGCATCCATGTGGTCATGAAAGCACCGCCACGTGAACAGATACCACCATAGCGACCGTGTGCTTTGAGCCTGTCGAGAACGATGTTGTTGATACCGGTGTGGATAGCCATGAAGTTGGTACCGAGCTTTGCCTGCTGTTCAGTTGCGTTCCAGAGGTCATCTTCTGTCATGTGGATGATAGAACCATCTCTCTTTGCAGCGCCAATGAACGCCTGATAGAGTGGGACTGAACCAACGGAAAGTGATGTTGCGTCACATACCTTCTTTCTGATGCTAAGGAAATCTCCACCTGTTCCAAGCTCCATAAGGGTGTCAGCACCTGCTGCTTCTGCAGCCTTTGCTTTTGCAACTTCCATATCTTCATCAATGATATCTGAGGATGCACCAATGGATGCATTTACCTTTGTTGTCAGACCTTCGCCGATACCACAGAACTTAACGTCCCTGTATGGGGAGGTTGGGATTACGATCCTACCTGCAGCGATTCCACGCATAATGAACTCAGGCTCTAAGCCTTCGACCTTTGCGACTACTTTCATAGCTTCCGTAATTTTACCAGCTTTGGCTTCAGTTACAATTGACATAATTAAACCTCGTGATTAGTTATCCCAAAAAAGAAGGTATTTTATTTAAGTATTGTCACAAAATGAACTTGAGAGCCAATCAAGTAAAATTGAATTTCCAATAATAGATCTCAATTATACTAAGACATCTAAATCCAAAGATCCAAGTATCTAAAAAATAAAAGCGTCTTTACATAACGTTTGAAATATAAGATCATAACCACAGCAATATTATTACAAGTCCATAAAACCCAAAAACTCAAGTTTTGTTGAATATTTATAAAGAAAGATTACTTGAGTTTGATAAAATTTTCATATAGATAACACCAGTGGAGATCGTAGCACATAGACCGAACATTGCCAAAGCATGATAGAGATAATAGAAGAAGAACAAAAAAACAATAGAGGTACGACCAAAGGATACTAGACCATTATATTATAGTAACATAAAAAATAAGTGAATCGGTTTCACTCATCTCTTTTTCTGAGCATGCGCATTGTTTCCCTGTGGAGAGAAACTATAAGATCGCTCAACATTCCGAAAATGAACATCTGAATTCCAGAAAGTATAAGTAATGCCGTTAAAACGGTCATCGGAATGCGAGTTACCCCGTTCATCCACTCGTTTACCACATAAAGACCAACAGCAATACCTGAAAGTGTTAATCCGGTACCTAATATTCCAAAGTAGAACATCGGATTATGCAATCTTGCCATTCTGATTATGGTCTTACCGATCTTCAACCCATCTCTTAACGGATTGAGCTTTGTATCCGCAGAGGAATGCCTTGCGACATAAGTGATAGGAACAACTTCGACCTTCATCTCGTGCTTAACACTCTCGACCGTTATCTCGGTCTCGATCTCAAAACCCATTTCGGTCAGAGAAAGGTTCTTTATCACATGGCGTGTGAACCCGCGATATCCTGTCAGTATATCCTCCAGCCAGATACCGTATGCAAACCCGAAAAGTTTGTTAAGTGCCCTATTCCCTGCCAGATTCAATCTTGTAAAAGCGCCGGATTCAAAATTGGCCATCCTGTTCCCGAGGGTATGATCAGCGCGGCCATCGAGTATAGGCTGGAGCACAGCATGAACATCACTGGCAAGATAAGTACCGTCGCCATCTATCATGACGGTGTAAGGCTCTTCGATCAGCTGAAATGCTTCCTGAACAGCCTGCCCTTTACCCTTACCTTCCTGAACAATGACCTTTGCACCGTTCTCTTCAGCAAGCTGACGAGTATTGTCGGAACTATGGCCATCTATAACAAGAATGTTCTCAAAACCTTCCGATCGGAAATCCTTGATAAGCTGTACAATGGTAGCTTCCTCATTCAATGTAGGAATGAGGATGCAAACATCGTTTTTGTCCAGTGAGGTTTGAATATTCATTTACAGAAGTCCCATGTTGTCAAGCTGCTGCCTTACAACCTCAACTCCTTGCTCACAGTGCTGAGGTGATTTACCGCCTGTGACCACAAGTTTACCGGAGCTGAAAATGAGTACTACTACTTTTGGATCAGCAATCCTGTAAACGAGTCCTGGGAACTGCTCAGGCTCATACTCGATATTCTCGAGACCGAGTCCTATAGCAATTGCGTTGAGATTGAGGGTAGCATGAAGGTCAGCTGAAGCAACAATGTTCTGTACAGTGATCTCAGGGTCTACAATAGTCTCCATGCCGATACCGTTGAGCTTCTTTGCCATATTGCCAATGACTATGTGCACATCAGCAACGTTCTTAGCACCGGTACATACGACCTTACCGGATGTGAATACAAGGAATGCGGCCTTTGGGTCAGTAACACGATAGACAAGCCCAGGGAATTTCTGCTTGTTGTATTCCGCACCCTCGAATTCCGCTTCGATCTTTATGAGGTCGAACTCTTCTGCAAGTTTAGTTGATGCGACCACGTTTTCTATTTTGATATTATATTCCGACATGTTCTTTGACCTTCAGTATTATAAGGATAGGTATATTCGCAAATACAGTATATATACTTATACCCTTTCCTTTATATATCGATTTAAAAACTATATCAATGAAAAGTCAGTCTTCGAGCTTCTTCAATCCATCGATGATAGCATCATATTTTTTGCACACCCTCTCAATGAGATCGCCCTCGATAGATGAATGGGTAGGGACCAGAATATCAGCCCCTTCGGTAACGTCCATACCTTCGCTTGATGTACCGTAGTCAGGTGCTATAACTACCCCTTCTGTTGAAATACCAAGGCGCAGATCACTAACGATCCGGGCGATCATGTCCGTTGCTGGCCTGACCTTTTTACTGATCACAAGTGCTTTTGACACATACCTCTCCCTCAGTTCGGTAATGAGTTCGATGCTCTCTTTTACCCTTTCCGGATCAGCCACGTTCTCAAGTACCTTTATGGCATCGATGACATCCTCGAAAGTGGTAGACCTTACCTCGATTATCTCACCGTCATAATGTTCTGTTACTTTTTCGGCGTAACCTTTTGTTATTACAAGTTTATAAACATCAGCAAGCTCATCCAGTTCTTCTTCAGTAGGATCATAAGCATTGATCGTCCTGTAGTCCTTTATACCACAAAGGTCCACAAGGGACCTGTACATCGGAGTAAAACCAATGAACTTACGTCCCAGCCATCTATCAAGGCCTTCCTTACCGCTTTGCTGGCGTGAAAGTTCAACGATCTTTTTCTTGATACATTCCGGTTCATTCCTGTCAAGACCGAAATAATCCGCAAATAGCGGAGTCGTTTGAAGAAGCTTGGTCCTCCCATGAGGCACTGCTTCAATGAAGCCCCTGTCCTTAAGTTCCCGAATATGATCATAAACGGAATTACCCCTCATATCAACGAGCTCCGACTGGACAACGGGCTGATGATAAGCAACCATGGAAAGCGTACGAAGTATCGGTGCTTTCAATTCCTTTGGTGCGATGGGACTTATAAGATCAGTATATTTTGGTTTGACCTGCATGACATAACGTCCGCCAAGGTCTATGATCTCCATTCCGGACTCGCGTGTCGAATACTCTTCCATCAGTGACTGGATCACAGGTGTGACATTCTTTGCTGACCTATTGATGATCTTCGCAAGCGTCTGTGTGTCAACAGCTTCCCCTGCTGCAAAAAGTATGGCTTCTATGATCTCTCTCTCGCTCATTTATTTCCTCTTCAAATCATTCAATGACAGATGGGGGATGCACAAATAATTCCCCGAAAAGTTCTTCCTGTGCCAACAATACCTTTTTCTCAGAAGCAAGGAACAGCAGTGAGATATACGTCATCAATCTTTCCGAGCGACTTCCGGACCAGTCTACAAGGTCCGAGAACATAACTTCATCCCTGGTTCGAAACAACTCTTCCAGAGAAGTATGAAGAATATCCACCCTGCCGCGTATATCCTCCTCATGTGCTATCCCGAGCACATCATCTGTAGTGACCCTGTCAAACACTTCAATGCGACGACGCAGGCGGCGGTCTTTCCTTCTGGTCTCGACCTTTTCCGCCTTCTTAAGCTCATTGATAAGCTCTTGAAGAGTGACCGGCCGGGTTGCAGTACGGCGTATAGGAAGCTTTGGCACTGGATATTCCTCGATGTCATAAAAATCCATGTCATCGTCAAGGAGATCATCATCCAATTCCACATCTTCCTGAACAAGACCTGTTGATTTCATCCTGAGAAGAATAGATGCATATAGAAGGGTCCTTCCCGAGATCCTCAGGTCCATTATCTTAAGATCTTCTATGTATGCCAGAAACTTATCCGTAACTTCGACAATATCAATATCCCAGGGATTAATATCCCCGTTCTTCGCAAGGGTGACGAATATCTCCACAGGTTCACAGAGAACATCATCGGATATCTCGATCTGCGATTCATCGACACCGAGTGAACGAAGGGTCTCAAGAAACTCGGGGTCAATGGAACTACTGGATATTTTGACGATCTCCTCGATGCCAGCGCCTACTTCATCCATACTTGCATCGATTCCTTCAGGCTCCTCTGGAATATCGTTCAACGTAATTTCACACCCGTAATGCTTGTGATGTTGTTCTCCTGCATGGCCACACCAATAGTACGCTCCGCCGCCTCTATCATCGGCTTACGCAGGGACACGACGATAAACTGTGCCTTACCCTTTGCCTTTTTAACACGCTGCGCCACACGGTCAGCGTTCGCACCATCAAGGAACATATCGATCTCATC
This sequence comes from Methanococcoides seepicolus, assembly GCF_023684405.1. Taxonomy (GTDB): domain Archaea; phylum Halobacteriota; class Methanosarcinia; order Methanosarcinales; family Methanosarcinaceae; genus Methanococcoides; species Methanococcoides seepicolus. Next base: position 15,400 of record NZ_JAGSOI010000015.1, read on the forward strand.
GAATGCGTAGAAAGGTGCAGGGCGATACTGCTGGATAGCAAAGACAAATGCCAGTGCAGTAAGACTCTTCTCCCCACCGGACATCGCTTCCAGGCGCTGCAGGGTCTTCTCCTTTGGCTGTGCCCGAAGGGTCAGTCCACCATTGAAGGGTTCGTCATTATCATCAAGCACAAGTTCGCCGGAACCATCAGAAAGTTCGTGGAAGATCTCCTTGAAAGGTTCGTTGATACCATGGAAAGTTTCCATGAAAGCATCTTTCTTGAGCGTCTCATACTGATCGATACGAGAAAGGATCTGTTCCCGTTCATTAAAGAGAATGGCCCTTCTGGTCTTAAGGTCCACGACCCTTCCATCGACCTCATCATATTCATCGATGGCTCTCATGTTAACAGGCTCGAGACGTTCCATGGCCTTCTCTATAGATGCGATCCTTGTGCTAACGGTCTCATAATTAGGAACATCCTCGACCTCTTCGATACCACGCCTCACAAGTTCTTCCTTCAGGTCCTTTGCCTGGTCCACAAGAGCATTGCGGGTAGCTTCCAGTACCATCATCGCCTTATCCGCATCATCGAGTCTTGATCGAACAGAAGCAAAGTCCTTCTCAGCCAGATTGTATTCGGTCTGCTTCAGAGCACGCTTCTGCTGCATATCCCTGAGCTCTTCGGTCAGTTCCTGTTCACGCTTTTGCTTTTCCTGGAGAGTGAACTCAAGTTCAGCGATCTTGGTCTTGAACCCAGCAACACGTTCCCGATGCGTGGATTTCTTCTCTTCCATCTCTTTTATAAGCTGACGATCATCTTCGATCTTCTTGGAAGCATATTCGTGATCGAGGTTGAGAGCATTGATATCCGCCTCGATATCACGTATACGCCCATCCAGCCTGCGCAATTCCTCATCGATATGATCAGCCTGTTTGTTAAGCTCAGGAACTTCAGAATCGGAAAGTTTCTCATCAAGGACTGCGATCTCAGCTTCAAGTTCTTTGGAACGCCCTTCCACTTCGGCCTTCCTTGAAGCGACCTGTTCCATCTCTTCACGAAGCTTGGCCCTCTCACCCTCGATCTGCCCAAGCTCGGTGTTCTTAGCTTCGATCAGCTGTGTAAGCCGTTCAGCCCTGCCGCCGATCTCCTCAAAGATCATTTCCTTCTTAGAGATCTCTTTTTCAAATTCGTGGATCTCACGATTGATATCAGCAATATGCCCCTCGACAGCATCCAGTTTCTTGATCGCCGTATTGCGCCTTGATTCAAATTCGGTAAGCTGTTCTGCGATCTTGAACAATTTATCCTTCTCAGCAGCCGCAAATGAGAGACCGGAATTTCGCCCCATCGAGCCACCGGTCATAGCACCGCTTTTCTCAATGACCTCTCCTTCGAGAGTTACCATACGAAGGCCGCCAATGAGACGACGCGCGTTCTCAAGCGTATCCACGATAAGCGTATCTCTGAAGACATACCAGAATGCCGCTTCGAACTTATACCCAAAACCGATAAGATCGATAGCATAGCCTACCACACCCTTCCTGTCAGAAAGGTCCTTGTACGGCCTCCTTGATTCCATCTTGCTCAGCGGAAGGAAGGTTGCACGGCCTCCACGCTGCTGTTTAAGGAAATTGATGGCCCTTGATGCATCCTCATCGGTCTCAACGACCACTGCCTGCATACGTCCCCCGGCAGCAACGCTGAGAGCATTTGCATATTTCTGATCGACACTTCCAAGCTCTGCTATCGTACCATATATTCCGGGAAGACCATGATGCTTCTTCTCGGCAATGATCATGTCAACGGCTTTTGAATAATTACTGGTATCCTCCGCAGCACGCACGCGCGCCTCAAGCAACGCATAGTCCTGCTGATGTTTGCGTAATGTGACATCAAGATCAGTAACAACGCTCTTTATCTGGAAACGGTTACTTTCAAGATCATCAAGATCGCGGGTATGGGAATTGATCTGCTCCGTTAGCTTCTCTATATCATACTGTGCAGACTTCGTATCACTGTCAGAGGACTCGGATTTACCCTTGGCATCCGTGATCTCATTCTCGATATCCCTTACCTCAGCAGACTTCCTCCTCAACGAATCCAGCAAACGGTCTTCCTGACGCATAAGTTCACTTTTATCGTTCTTCACGGTCTCAAGTTCGGACTTGAACACTGAAAGCTCATCACGCGTCTGTGCGAACTTCTCATCCACATCAGAGATCCTGCTTTGCAGGATCATTCTCTCGGTCTTCCTTTCAGATATCTCAGAGAGAATACTGTCCTTACGAAGTGATTCTTCAGAAAGCTTAGAATCAACATCGTTTATCTTGTTCTTTGTTCCCTCGATATCAAGGAAAGCTTTCTTGCGTCTGGAATCAATATCTTCGATCTCATTGTCTGCAAGCTCGATACTATTGACACATCGGGATACTTCTCCCTTTATTTCCTCTATGTCCCTTTTGACCTGTATCTGCTCGTCCTCACCCATCCTCTGGATCTCAGATGTGAGCTCAGTGAGCTCCTTCTCGATCCCTGCAAGCTTCTCCTTCCTCTCCTCGATCGAGAGTTGCAGCTTTTCCTGCACTTCTTTCTTGGAAGAAATATCCTTGTCGACATTCTCAAGTTCAACTTTTGCATCCTTGAGCTTGGAAAGAAGTACGAAACCCTCGAACTTCATCTTCTCCTGCTTGAGCGCCTGATACTTGACCGCCTGATCACGTTCCACCTTGAGCTTCTCAAGCTGTTTTTCCACTTCCTCGATCAGTATATCCGCCCTTTCAACGCGTTCCCTGACGATCTCAAGTTCATTTAGTGCCCTGTCCCTCTTGTTATCGAACTCAGCAACACCGGCGATCTCATCGATGATCTTACGCCGCTCATTCGGGGTCATTGTAATGATGCGAGTAACATCGCCCTGCATGACAACATTGTAACCTTCCGGAGTCACTCTTGCCTTTGAAAGATAATTATGGACCTCAGTGAGGCTCACAGCCTTGCCGTTAAAATAGAAGTAGCTATAATAACCATTATCAGTCTCCCTGATCTTTCGACTTATGACAACCTCATCGGCATCCACCGGCATCTCGCGGTCAATATTATCGAATTTAATAGTGACCTGTGCAAAATCCGGCCTTTTTGCCTTGTCGCCATTGTATATCAGATCAGTAAGTTTTTCAGCCCTTAATGTTCGTGAGTTCGAAAGACCAAGAACGAAAAGGATACCATCGATGATATTTGATTTCCCGCTTCCGTTCGGACCGGAAATGGTAGTAAAATCATCAAAGAAGGGTATCTTAACTTTTTTGCCAAAAGATTTGAAATTTATAAATTCAAGTTCCTTAATATACACAACATTCCTCGGTAAGGGATTATAAAGATCTTCTGCGAGTCGTTGTGATCACCGTATCTTCATCATCACGATCTTCCACAGTCTCAAGTTCGGTCTCAGAACGCCTGCGCAATGACTCCCCTTCTTCAGCGACAATATATTCACAGTCATCGTTCTTTGGGGTCGGAGGAGCACTTCTTTCAAATGGGGTCCTCATATCATTTGCAACAATGTATTCAGAAGGAATACTATCCTGCTGACTCTGCACTGGCTCTTCTGCCTTTATTTCACGTATTTTCATATTGATTTCGCCAGAATTAATAAGGTTGCCCCAGTTCGAACCTGAAGATGTCTGTGACACAGGCGATCTTGCTTCCTGAGCCTTTAGATCAGGAACTGGCACCTCAACTGCGGGCTTTGGAACTGACCTCTGACCAAAAAGAGAGTCAGTAAGACGAACTTTGGATTCAGGAACCGCTTCCAGAGGTTTTTGTGCCGGAACATCAAAGGCCATATCAGTGACAGACTTTGCAAATCCGAGGTCTGATCTTGGAAGATCTTTCCTAAGGGATCTCAACTGAGATTTCTGGTCGAGAAGTTCATCCATCATTCCACTTATATTGCTTGAAAGTTCCTTTAAGTCCTGCTCGACCCTGTTGAGCCGATTGTTGATATCAAGGTCGTTCTTTAGGTCATTACGAAGTTCCCTCATGATAGAATCACGAAGAGTAGTGTTCATAACCTCCATATCGCCTTCCTTTTCAACTAGCTTCCGCTCAAGCCTCTCTATTACAAAGTCTCTGTTCTCGGCGCTCATTAGATCCCTCGCAAATCGTCCATCCCTTATGGTCAAACCATTATCCTAGCTTTAATAGGCTAAAAACTATAATATAACTAACGCTTTGAAACTCAAAGTCATAGCTGCTTTACACCATCATATTTTATATTCTTTGTTCGACAAAATTTAGCAAATTGCCATTTCAGCTTCTGAGTATATACAACGGGTGTGATCGCTCATCGTAGTAGCTGAGAATAACCGAAAGGTCAAAAACATTATGAAAAGCAAGCCACGTTGAGTAGTGGCTATTATGCTAACGCGAATGTGCTCGAAGAAGGTGACAAGTTCATATCATTTGCACCGGTAACCGAGATTGATCTTGCAAGAGGATGATTCCTTTTCATAACAGTGAGTTTTAGGCTTACTATCAGTTTACCATTAGAAATACTAATATCATAAACGAGTTCAATAGGTGTCAACAGCTCGTGCTTACTGATGCCGAACCTTTTTGATGCGTCGAGGATTTCGAAGCCGACCAACTCGTTATCTTCGTTCAAATCCAGAATGATGTCACCCAGAATTAACGACGAGTTGTATTTTCGACCATTTATGTAAGTATAGAATGTATCATTCAGAGAATCATAGTCATGTTCACCAGATTCCCTGTTACCTTTTCTTCCAGACATTTACTTCACCCGCCTGTTTGCCTCTTGCTTAATACAAGTTATTAATGAGATTCTTACCGGACTTTCACTTCTAACTGCACAGATGAGAATAGCATCATATTTATCATTTATCCCATAAATTATTTTAAACTTGTTGTCTTCTTGGTTTACTATTCCCTTTGGTACTTCAGTTGTGAGAATGGCATGTAATTGATCAATGTCTGCAAATTGTTTGAGTTCTCGTCCCTCCACGCGCATTTTAAAATGATCTGTAAAAATCAGATCATATATCTCAATCGATGAGAGTAGTTCTTGGAATTCTTTAATATTCAATTACTTACCTCACTGGCTAACAAAATACAAATGCGGTCTATCTGGACAATACATGCCCAGTTCAATCTTCATTCTCTAGATCAAATCGCAACAATAAACAGCAACTACGCCAAAGTATGTCTTCAGCACACGACACAGCTCGTAGGTCGTGATGCCATCATATACATATCCACGCAGCCCTTTGCAGTACAGATCTTGACATCTCTTTTTCTGAGACTGTCTCATCCACATCGATGCTCTCAACCAAGTATCGCATCATCTGGCTGTGATCACTGAATACGGTCTTGCTTGCCAGTGTGTCTACAGCAATGTCGTGGTAATCGACTTGTTTACAATGAGAGCAGTGGGTGCGGATGTACGTGTTTTCACCATTTTAATTTAATTTGTAACTATTCAGCCTACCCTAGTCAATCGGTCGATGTTGATTTTTGTGCAACCCATATGCGCGCTCACCATCGGACAAGACATGTCAAAATAACAATCAGTCGCCACGATTTGACATATTGTGAATCCGAATGTGTGCATAACATGTACGCCATTAATAACTCCAACAAGGCTCATTGATGTGGTTTTGTATGGGCTGAATAGTCACTTTAATTTTTATTTTTCAGGTGTTACAGCATCATTATACAATTGTTATACTTAAAACGATATTTCTCGACAGATTCAGAAATTACCACTAGTAATTTTCGGCTTCCTATTTTCACAGATCAATTTGAGCAAGGCCTTACCCTTTTCGATAAATGTCATTTACTGGATATGGAAGAGCTATTTGTGATAGGATCTTTCTCAACGACAAAAACGTGGTCTGCTGAATCGATCAATGACTCATCATGTGATACGATCAATATCTGTCCAACCCCGATATTCCTCATCATATCGATAAGTTTGATCAACTGATGGACATGACCACGGTCAAGGAAAACAGTAGGCTCATCAAGTATCAGTGGAGGCAGCTCTGCACTTCCCGGCGCATGTGCCAGCAAACGATATATGGCACACCGAAGGACCAGATTGAATATTGCCCGCTCCCCTCCGCTCAACAACTTGGGTTCAAGAGGCGTGCCATCCTTCTCGTATATCGTCAGATTGTATTCCGGATCAAGGCTGATATGAGAATAGGCATTGTTGGTGTACATAAAAGAGAATATCTCGTTCAGTAACCTGTCAAGAGCATCAATGTTCTTTGCACGAAGCTCCACACGAAGACGCAGATACATCGTTTCAAGTTCCTCTGCATCCCGATAGACTGCTGCAAGGAAATCCTTCTTGTTCACCAACATCTTCTGCTTTTTCTTAAGCTCGTTCAGTCTCTGGATATCCCCTTCTATACGCCCGATCTCCTTGTGGAGTTCACTCTTACGCTGATCCCGCACCTCCATCTCAGAAACGATCCCGTTATATGCACTTTCATACTGAGATCTATCTGCCTGGAGCTTCTTCAGATCAACGTCCCCCAATGCCTCATCAAGTTTAAGGATGCGTTGCTTACGTTCATTTATCTGCGACTCGAACAGTTCTATCTTTTCCAGTCCGTTTTTCACCCCGTCCTGAAGACGGTTGATGTTATTTTGTATATCTTTGACCTTCAGAATATTGGAGCGTATCTGCCTTGCCGCATCCAGTTTATGCAATAACTTCCCATGAAGTTCCTGTGCAGCGGTCTCCTCACTTTTAAGAGACTCCATCCCATTTTTCAGCTCAGCTATCGAACGCTTGCATTCATCAATCTGTTTTTCAATATCTATTACCTTATCATTTTCTTCCTTGATGGAACTTAAATGCTCCTCTATGCCCTTCTCAATGGAAGTGATCTCGTTCTTCTTAAGCAGTAACTGCTTTTCAGCCTCAGCTATCGCTTTAATGATATCCCGCACATTCCGGATAAGTTCCACTTTCACCTTAATTTTGTCCTGGTCTGCCCTTATCAGCTCCAGTTCATTGATAAGCTCGGTTTTCCGATCTTCATCCCCAGCGGTCTCTTCGCATACTTTTGAACCTTGAAGGTCCTGCCCGCAGGTAGGACAAAGCCCCTTGCTAAGAAGGTCTTTGCTCTTCTGTATCTTTTTCTCAAGTTCCGCAACCTTGGTAGATATTTCTTTTTCTTTACCGTGAAGCTTCGTTTGTTTTTCATTCACGAAACCGGAAATATCATCAATTTGATCCAGCTTATCTTCCACAAATCCAAGTTCTTTTGCATCACCGTACTTATTTTGGATGAACGATCCGATCTGTTCGACATCTTCCAGATACTTTTTGAGATCGTTTTTTACAGATACGATTTTCTCTTCCCGGGTTCGTATGCTACCAACCGAATTTTTCAGTTGTTTGTTCAGATTCAGGAGGAAATTGTTTTGTGCCGCCTCATTGTTCAATGCGAGCTCTCTTTTTTTGACAACACCGCTAAGCCCATCCCGCGCAGAAATTTCCTGCTTTTCAAGATCAGTAACACATCCCTCGATATCGGAACCATCTGCGACCTCTATCACTCCGAAAAGGGAGACATTGGAACTATTAAGGGCCAAAATATCCTTGTTCCCTGAGTCCACCTGAGTCCTGGAACTCTCGATGTTGGCATGCTCCTTTGATATATTGGTCTTGAAATCCTTGATCTCAGAATCTGCCTTTTTCTTCTGTTCCAAAGTCTCAGAATACTTCCCGATACGGTCACCGATAGATTCGATCAGCTCTTTAGCCCGTTCTTTTTTTGACCCGAGGTCCAGAATCGCTTTTTCGATCCCTTTCACTTCGGTCCTGAGGCCGTTGAGGACCTGATAAGGTTTTGAATCTTCAAGTCCCTCAATGTCAGCAATATTATCCTTAAGGCGTGCATCGGCTTCCCTCTGGTGCCTTCCAACACCGACCCTTGCACTGCTTGCGCGCTCCCTGTATTCTTCGAGCTTGCCTATCTGAAGAAGATCATCGATCATACGCTGCCGGTCTTTTGTCTTGGCGTTGATGAGTACATCAATTTCCCCCTGCCTGATGTACACACAATTCGTATAAGCCTCCTCATCCATTTTCAGAAGTGCCTTTACAGCTTCATATGTCTGATTTGCCTGGTCCACCATCACTTCATCATTGACCTTAAAAACAGACCTGTTGTTCGATGCCTTCCCGGACCTTGCATCGACCTTGTACCCCTGCTCGATACTGTAATCATTTCCCTGATTCTCAAAATCCACAACAATTGATGCTTTTGTAGCCCCTTTTCGAATAATATCCGAAATTACGAAATCCTTTGAAAGAGCACGACTTCCGAAAAGCCCTGTAAAACAGGCTTCCAGCAAACTGGATTTACCACTGCCGTTCACACCAGATACAACAGTAACCCCATCATCGAAGCTGATATCAAGGTCAATGTAACTCCTGATATTCTCAACACGTACTCTTTTAAGCTTCACAGATAATCCCCCAGATTGTACTGACGTGGTTTTGCATGCACATTCCCCTTATCCACGGGCTCCTTTTCAGTGTCTTGAAGGGTTTCATCATCAGAGTCTTTCGACGTTTCGTCATCAGAAACACTTTCAATCGTGCTTGCTGTGATCATATTGGTATCTTGAACTTCCGGGATCTGTTCGGAAATATTATCAGGGACGTACTTTTCAACCGATTCAGCTATTGTTTCGCCATGGTTAGTTTCTTTTTCCACATCAAGTTCTGCCTTTTCGTACTCACCTACTACTTGAGAGCTGTCCCGAAGACCGACATTCAGAACAGGAACTGAAAAATCGATCGTGGATAGCAAACCGCCTATTTTAGACTCTGTTTCAAGATCGACCTTTGTTTTCGGAACTGAGCTATCCCTTACAACCTCATCGATAATGATACCGCCACTGGTAAGCGTCATATTCTTTATTTCCCTTTTGACAGCTTCGTCAGGATCCGAGAAAGAGACTTCGACATCCATATCTTCAGAGACTCCCTCGCCATGCCGCATATCCCGTATGCGCGTCACAAGGGCTTCCTTTTTTGCAAGGAGGTCCTCTATCTCATTATAAGAAATGGATACATCGGAATTGCCGGAGATATCCAGGAAGACGACCTTCCCGGCAACATCGTAGCCTTTGATAGTATTAATGATAAGTTCGTAAGCGGCATCTTTTTCCCTGAGCTCCACAGGAATGAAAAGAAAATCCCTTGTGACTATATTACGCCGACTGATATCGAGACCATCATCGTTGATAGTAATGATGTTATAGGTTCGTGGATCGCTCTCGGATGCACTATTGCGTTCAGTACTTCCACAATATGTAGCCCATGTACTGCCTACCTTTGTTTTTTCATGCTTGTGGTAATCACCCAGAAGTATGGCATGAAGATCAAATGGAAGGGAGCTTATCACATCCTCACAATCCCATTCCCCAAAGGGGAACGGCGCCATTAGCTGATGCATGACGAGAAGGTTCCACTCCCCGCAATTCTCAGCAGTGAAATCGGAATAATCATAAAGGGGTATCTTAGATCGTGGAACATTATCGATACCATAAACAGCAACACCGTCTATCAGAAATGGCGTAGGGCCAAGTCTTGATGCAATGTCCATGCTCTCGAAAAGGTCCAGCCATTGAGTGTGCTGTTTGCTTTCGTGATTACCTACGATGGAGAGAAAAGGAATTTTCTGTTGTTTTAATTTGGAAAGGATCTTGATAGTATCAAGAATATCCTCCAGTGTAGGGTTCCTTGAATCGAAAAGATCGCCTGCATGAACAACAGCATCCACTTTCATATCAATGGCATCATCGATCACACTGGAAAAAGCATTGATGAAATCCTGCCTGCGTACCTCACTATGATATTGACGATAACCGATATGAGTGTCACCAGTGTGCAGTATTCTGATCTCCCTCTCCATGCCTCATTGTATGCTCTTTTGTATCTTAAGGTTGCTGTTTTAGTGCCATTGCGCCCTTTTGATTATTATTTAGCAGGAGTTAAATTTAAAATGTAGTATACACCTATTGAAACAGTAGAAAGCAGGGAATGTGGTCTTTGCACAGCTTTTGGCTGGCTGCAGCTTTTACTTGAAAAGGTGATATAATGGGAGATAAGATAGAATTTGAGGGAGTGGAAAGGCAGCCGGACATAGGGATGTTGCATGATATGAATGTGGGAAATGTGACTGAGGTACAGCTTTTGACTGGCCGCAGCTGTTACTTGAAAGGTGATATAATGGGATATACAATTGAGTTCGGGGGAGTGGAAAGACAGCCCAACATACGGATGTTACATGATATGAAAGAGGTCGTTTATGACCACGAATGGTTCGGATCAGTGGATGATATTGAACTATACTATATGTTCAGGCATCTTTCATTATCTGAAAAGGAACTGGAAATAATGAACAGGTCCCATCTTCGCTATGATATCACAGTGATCCCCCCGAATATGTTAGGATGTGAGTTCATCAAGACCGCCGGCCATTATCATCCAAATATACCGGGACAGGAGATATCATACCCTGAGGTATACCAGGTGCTTGAAGGCGAAGCGACATATATTCTGCAAAAACATGAGGGAGATGACATTGTGGATACGGTAGTCATCAAAGCAAAAAAAGGCGACATTGTACTTATTCCTCCTGATTACGGACATGTGACGGCCAACGCGTCCGATGAGATCCTTAAAATGGCAAACTGGGTCTGCTGTGATTTTTCTTCCAGTTATGCACCTTTCAGAGATATGGAAGGAGGCGCTTATTATCTGCTAGAGTCCGGATTCGTAAAGAACCACCGTTATGAGAAACTTCCGGAAATAAGGTACATAACTCCGACAGATATTCCTGAGTTTGGCCTTTTCTGCGGCAGGGACATGTACGATCTTGTGAATGATACTGAAAAACTTGAATTCCTTAAAAGCCCACAGAATTTTGCAGGTGTGTTTGAAAGTATTATCAATGTCTGATAATACAACTTTCTTTTTTTCATTGTAGCCCAGACACAAAACTCTAATACAGTAATTTCCTTATTTTAGAGAAACGAGAGCTACCTATGATCAAACAACCCAATCGCGTACAATTCACTTCCTCCCGCATTGAAGACCTTATGTACAGGACCACTTTTGATCCGGTAAATATGACTGGCGAACTGATAGTGAACCTGTCCCTTGTAAAGGAAGAAGATCTCGAGGCCGTTCTGGAGGTATATAACCTTGTCATCAGAAGCGGATTATCGGTCAGCCCTTTCTTGAAAATAATAAAAAGCGGAGAGACCATCGGCGATCTGAAGATAGCACAAGGGGATGTTGGAATTGCTACTGTTTGCAGCATAACCATCGATGGAGTTCTTTTGAAGGGCGGCGTTATGATAAATCCTCGCTTTGGAGGAGTGGTACAGATAAAGGACGGGCAACCGGTTCGTTTTACTGATGTGGTCACTTACGCCAGTACCACCATTGACCCCCTCGAGGTCCTAATGTCCCAGGACATAACATCGGTCACGAAGATGCTGAGAACAGGTTCCGGCAAGATCCTTGCAAATCTCAGGGAAGCTCCCCTGGTGGCAAGGGATGATATCGACCATATCCTTTCAGACCTGATGGAAGCCGGTCTTAGCGGAATAATGGAAGTAGGGGAGCCAAATACGCGCGTTCTGGATGTTCCTGTCGAACGTGATCATTTAGGCGTTGTTGTTATTGGAGGGACCAACCCCATGGCAATGGCAAAGGAACAAGGCTTTGAGATCCGCACCAGTGCAATGTCAGCGCTCATTGGCATTGACAGTATGAAGCACATCGAGGACATTATCTAAACCTCATCTTTTTAGCTGTTTGCCAATAACGGCATCAAGCTTTATTATAAACTCTTCTTTTGCACTTTCAGGGATAGTAGCTCCGGCTGCAATATCATGCCCGCCCCCTGCACCATCGACTTCTGCAGCGGTCATTGACATGGCTTCTGAGAGATTGAGTCCTTTGCGTATCAGGTCCTGGGTACCGCGTGCTGATACTTTTACGCCATCCTTTGTGTCTGCGAATGCGATTATGGGCAGATCCCGATTACCGATAACGGATGTGCTCATGCCTGCAATAATGCCCACGATGGTCTCAAGTATGCTCGAACCGGCATCAAAATACTGAAGATTATCGAGCTGGGTCACACCTTGCTCTTTGACAAACATGAGTCCATTGACAAGGTTCTGCCGGTGCTCGCTCAGAAGTTTCTTTGCAGATTCGTATGCTTCACCCCTGTCACCCATGCACACTGCCAATCCGATATCAGCGTGACCATATCGTGCAGTTGCATTCAGCAAGGTGGAATATTCGGAAGCATCCCTCATTTCGGTACCTTCTTTTTCATTGGTGAGCAGATACACCTCCCCTATCAGACGCTCGATCTTGTAGGGAGGAAGACCTGCACGGAGGCAGTACTGGACAAGAGCTGATACGATCTTCTGTTTATCCATCTGCCCGATGTCGATCCAGCGCCTCCATCGTTCGTCTCCACCGAACTGTATCCCAAGGTCGTGAAGAAATCCTATACAGGCATCTTCATTACCGGTAAGTCCGGGCAGATATGGGTCTGATGCGAACTGGAGAAGTTTGAAGACCGGACGGGTCTGTTTTCCAAAAAGCATTATGTCCTTTTCAAAACTGAGAACACCTGCCTGGGCACCCTCTTCGAGAATATATCGATTTAGACCGGTAAGATGGCCTTTTTTAAGATGCTGAAGGTCCCCTACTGCGCCCACTATAGCAAGGTCTGCAAGATCTTTATTGTCCCCGAGGGCATTTGCCAATATATAGGTCATCCCAGAACCGCTAAGCTCGTATGAGCCATTGAATCCATAAAGATGAGGATTGAGGTGATGTTCCAGTTCGCCCCTTGGTTGATGGTGATCAGCGATAACTGCATTTATTCCGTGAGCATTGAGAGAGTCGATCATTCCGCTTCCAAGGTCAGTAAAAATGACAAGTTCCGGATTCAGGTTCGCTATTGATTCGATCTCCACCTCGTCGAGCTGTTTTACAAAATGGACGGAATGTTCGATCCCTGCCCTCTCCAGTGCTTTACATATTATACCTGCAGAGGTCAACCCATCCGCATCTATATGTGAGACCACATATACAGAACCCTGATCTTTAATTATGGATGAACACTCCATAGCTTTTAATCTGATCTCCTGAATTCTTTCCAACATTTATATGCCACCTTTTACCATTACTCAAGAATTCTTATGCCGCCTCTCCATTTTGCAGGTTCGATAAGATAATGTCCTTTTTTCCTTTCCATCTCAGGATAGGTCTGTATCTCTTCAACAGTGTATTTCAACGATGTTTCATCGTGGTACCGTTCCCTCAACTCATCCCAGGGGATTATGTGTGCTTTTCTGGATTTTCCAGCCCCCATCCTTAATTCTACCGCGAGATAGCCTGTACGCCCCGACCTTCTCAGAAAGTCAGATATGCGGTCTATCTGATGAGCACCCTTTTTATCAACTGTGAAATGCTGGGTAAAATAAAGTGCGTTTGCACCCTTTTCCACCGAAATGCTCTTGCATTCTATGCCCAGATAGTAATCGGGGTTAAGGGAATCCACCAGTACATCCAGGAACTGCGGCGTGAATCGGTGCTGTTTGAGCCTATGTGCGATCCCCCTTACATCAGTATCTTCAAAAAAAGCATTGAAAGATAGTACAAGTTCCCTCTCGAATTCTGTCATGTGTTTACCATATGAATTTTGTGTTTAGATATTGTTGTCCTCTCTTATATTCCTTCTTCCACTGGCGTTACATTGATGTATCAGGCTTATAATGTAGGTACAATGAACAAAAAGACAATGGAAATCTTGCTGGCTATTGGTTCGGTCGTTGTATTCGTAGTGCTTCTTATAATGGTCCACGCAACGGGTATGGAGCCACAGGGATATGGTTTTTTAGGAGCTTTAGTGCTATTCGTACTGACAGTATCCCTTGCAGGCATTAAATTGACAAATATAGAGTAAGACATTTCAAAATAGCTGATCACGCAGTTGTTTCAATAGTAGCCATCTCAACTATTGAATAGGACCAGGTCTTATTTTAGATATAAAACAGGCACTCGCCACCGTTCGAGGTCACGTGAACTGGTAGTTCAGATATTTGATGAATGATCAGTAAAAATAATAAATGTAAAAAGTGTGGGGAGAGGTCGGTATAAATACCGACCTTCTTCTTGGGGTTTCGTTTTTTCGTTTTTCAAGCGCAGTAAATTACTGCTTCATCAGGAATTCAATGAAATCCGGGCTAAGCCTGGTTTCTCTGACCATCTTCTCATTGATCTCTTCTTCAGAGATACCTTCGTCGCGGTACTCCTTTATTCGATCATAGACGCCCTGAGAGACTTCGGAATATTCGTTGATATCCTTTCTGTGGCCCCATACATCGCCTTCGAGAAGATTTATGTCCTGCATTTCAAGATACATCTTTGCAGACTTGGATATTGTCTTCTTGTATGAACTTGGAATGTGAAGTGCTTTGACACTTGGACATTTTTTAACAAGCTCGAAAATATCCGTGTTTGACGGTCTGAATGCAAGGTGGACGATCTCTTCGTTTTCGCTTAACGTCTTAATCTCTTCTTTTGAACTTACGACTCTAATCTTCATTATTTGACCCTTCCTGTTTTTCGATTGTGCCGTTATTATTTTGAGTGTTACGTAAAAATCTGCATATACAACACATCTGTTTGTATATACACAACCTCTTCTATATAAATATTATCAGTGTTATTTGTAAAAAATTACCCTATCGAAATAAGATTCATAATTCAGGGAATTCGGCAGTTTTAAGATATATTGTACCATTAATGCCAGCATAAGTTCAGAAGATGCATATTTGACAGAACATTTCAGGAAACCAGACCATGAAAAGCACAACAATTGGTAATGTATCAATAGAATGGCTAGGCCATGCCGGATTCATATTGCGCGGGCAGAAAAAAGTGATATATATTGACCCATATGCAATTCCAGATGAGATCGGTCCTGAAGATGAAGCTGACATCATCCTTTTGACACACGAACATTTCGACCATTGCGATCCAAGTTCCATACGGACGGTCCGTGGAAGCATGACAACGACACTGATCCCGGAAAAGATGTCATTACAATTCAAAGGCGATGCACGCAGGATCATTGAAGGAGATGAACTCACGGGTAATCTGGCAATAAAGGGAGTAGATATAGAGGTCGTGCCTTCTTACAATCTGAATAAACCAAACCATCCACGAGGGGAAGGTGTAGGTTATATAGTCGAACTTGAAGGCATAAGGATATATCATGCAGGAGATTCAGACCTGATCCCCGAAATGGCCGAGATACATGCAGATGTTGTTCTTCTGCCCATAAGTGCTGATTTTACAATGAGTGAAGAAGAGGCTGCAGAAGCAGCAATCTCCATAGGACCAAAGGTTGCAATTCCCATGCATTATGGCCTTGTTGAAGGTACTGATGCAGATCCACTGAAGTTCAAAGAGCTCATCAATGCAAAGGATCCTAACATCGACGTGATAATTCTTTAAAATGATCATGTGTATACACAATAGGTAATAGGTACATGTCCCGAATGAAAAAGAAACAAAAAAATATTATTAAAGATGTGGCGACTGAGAGGATCGAACGTCTGTTCAAACTGGCAGCCGAGGAATACAGATCCAACCCTGAAAGAAGCGACAGATACGTCCAGCTGGCAAGGCGTATCGGTATGAAGTACCGCTTGCGATTCCCATCGTCCCTGAAACGTAAAATGTGCAGAGGATGTAGCTCATACCTTGTTCCCGGAAGCAGTTCAAGAGTAAGACTTCATGGAAGGTATATGACCATAACATGCCTTAAGTGCGGGCAAGAAGTGAGGATACCATACCATCTAAAAGAATAAACTGTTCAGTTCCCGGAAACCAGATTCAGCAGTTTAACAATAAGATATACTCCAACGACCATTCCAATTCCCATTATTGCGAAGATAAGGATGTTCCTGAGTACTTCGTTCTTTTCAGAACCTGCACGTATTCCGAATGCACCACAGGTGCCACCTGAACAACCGCCACAACCATCAGACTTGCTGCTGCCCTTTTTATTCACAGGCACTTCATTGAGCACAGGGATTATCAGTTTACCATCGACCATTATCTCAGCCTACCACAGTTCATTGTTCGATCATAATTAGAAAAGGCATAGTCAACAAAAGATATAAAAGGACGACGAGAGGGGGATTCGAACCCCCGAGGTGCCGGGCACCACAGGATTAGCAATCCTGCGCCATACCGGGCTTGGCTATCTCGTCATTAAGAGTTATTGTCACGCCAATGCGATTCCATAAAGGCAATAGCATTATTTAACGCTTTTCGTTAAAAGTGCAAAGTGGCGGGCATACCGCGAGTTGCTGAACATCACCGACCCAAATGATCTGTGACCTCTCCTCCACCCCGCAGCCCTCCAAGCGACAAATGTCAATGGTAGGTCTGCTCCCTTCCGGGCCTCGACTGGTTCCCACTGCAAAGATAGGTGAACCAATTCTCCAATTGGTCCTCCTACCAACATCATCCAAGCAGGACGGGGCTTCTACGTTGAAATCACAGGTTTGAATCTGATCAAAACAACTTCTTTTGGCTTCGTCTCCCGCATATCGGCGATTTCGGGTTACAGGTAACGCCGGCCTACCCAGACTAGCCCGCCACGCATAGATATGCTTTACAGGTAATAAAAGTATTCCTATCGCACATTGCAACAACGGAAGAACGACTGTACGAATATAGTTATATGATGTAGTAGTAAACTGTATATGGTGAGAAAATGGAAGAATTAATGGGTTTTGTTACCGGAAACAAGAACAGACAGAAATTATTGGCCTTACTCGAATCCAGAGGACAGTTGGAAGGAGCACGCATCGCTAAGAACATGCATATTGCAAAAATATCTGCGGATAAGATACTCGAAGAACTTGCCGCAAAAGAGCTTATCGTTGAGGAAAGTGGATTTTACAAACTCACAGAACTTGGCACAACGGTTACGAGGACCGTACTTTCAATATAAGAATGAAAGTAGTATTTATGCTACTTTTATATCCTTTTTTTACTGATCCTGCCGTTCAAGGCAACACATCACACTGAAGCTTGATACCAGTGTCAGAGATCGTGTATTCCCGCATGATCAAACCATGGCGAGAACCTTTGGATTTCAGTATCCTCAAATACCTTTTGAACTCATTGGAACAGAGTATCTGCGTAAGGGTTATCACAGTGTCCATGATAAATGATGCTTCATTGCTCATGATCCTGCCCGTCTGCGGGTCCAGTTCTGTTGTAAAAACTGAGGATACGCCCATACTGTTGAGATAATTTATAAGGCTAAGCAGATATCCACGAAGTTTGATATCATCGGGGAATGTGATCTCCAGATTAACAAGGCCGTCCAGAACAATGCGCGTAATACCAAGTTCATCTATGAGTTCCTTTAGTCTTATTGCATGTTCCGCAGGATGAATTTCCTCAGGATTGGAATGAATGAACCGTAATTGCCCGGAATCGACATACTTTTGCATATCCCAGTTGAACTTTGCCGCTTCCCTGATGATCTGTTCCGGCCTTTCACCATAGGATACTATCACCCCATTTTCACCATTACTGAGCCCTTCCATAATGAAGTTCCATGCGAAGATCGACTTACCCGAGCCAGGCTCACCTGCAACGAGCATACTGCTCCCTGCAATTATGCCTCCGTAGAGCATAAGATCGAAATTGTCCATTCCAGACCTTATCTTTATTTCAGCTACCTCATCCCGTTTCGAACTTACCAGACGAGGATAGACAACGAACCCTTCAGAGCTTACATCATAACTGTAATCCCTGGCAGTGCTTATCCCCCTCTTTTGGAGGTCGAGTCCCAGCATTTTAAGAACTCTCATTTTATGTGCAGTATGATAACCGGAATTCTCTCTTGACAGGTAAATGATACCATCAGTAAGGTGACTTACCACAGACCCATGTATCTGTTCTTCCAGAAGTTCACCTGTCAGTATCACAAGAGCATTCGATTCCTTGAGCATGGAGTCAAGCGTATAGAAAAAGCGCCTTCTTTCCTGTTCAACAAAACCAAATCCCATAGGAGTTATAGGATCAATGACAATGCGGCCAGGATTTTCTGAGGTGATAACATTCCCCATTTCGATCAACATGCTCAGTGGATCCTTTTCAGCAGCCTGTCTGCTTAAAGGATGGATACTGACATTCTCGAAGAGAAACGGGAAAACAGACTGTAATTTCTCGAATCTTTCAGATGTCTCTGTTGTAAGCGGTATGTACAGCACTTTCTCTCCGTTCTTTGCGGCATTTGAAAGCATCTGAAGTGCCATTGTGGTCTTACCGACCCCGGCTGTACCGGCAACAAGGATTGTCGAGGGGGTTCTAAAACCACCAAGTATCTCATCAAGTCCCTCAATACAACACGGCAAATTCTGAAGTTCGGGCATTATAATTTTCTATATGCATAAGGATTACTTATACTTTCTCGAATTCAGCACACCCATGCCACCACCAATACTGCCAGTAACACGATATATTGCAAGATCATCTCACTGATCGGACCCATTGAATGGTCCTGTTACAAGCTTTCCGCTTCTTTCCATCAGAACCTCGACCTTCTTCTCGGAATCCTCGATCTTCTGATTACAAAGCAGTGCCAGTTTCATACCTTTCTCAAAGGTCTCAATACTTTCATCAAGTGTAAGCTGCCCTCTTTCAAGCAGATCCACGAGATGTTCTAACTCCTCCAGAGATGCTTCGAAGGTCTGTTCTTTTTCTGTCGCCTCTTTCTCAGACTTGGTCTTCTTTGTAGTTCCCATATTATCACCCTTCATAATGCAGGTATTTCTTCCTATCATGGATTATATTTTCAACCTTACACTCAAATATCCCGTCATTGACAATAACATCCAATTGCGCGTTCTCCTTCAGCTCGCTAACACTTGAGATAGATACCTTCTTTTCAGGGTCTAAAGCTATACTATACCCCCTTAGGATCGTGTTCATGGGACTTACAGCATTGAGCCTGGACGAATGGAATTTAAGTTCGAACGCTTTATTCTCTATGATCTTTCCCATGGAAGAGGTAAGTTTCATGGTAAGCTCATCCAGATACTGCGAATCCTGCATCAGCATGTCCATGATATGTTGCGGCTCCAGTTTCTTCCGGGCATGTTCCAGCCGACCTTTCCCTTCTGAAATAACATGCCCCACCTCCTTTTCCAATCGGGAGGACAATGTTGCAAGATGCCTTTTTACCTCTTTCTGATCCGGCACTACAAGTTCTGCCGCAGCAGAGGGGGTCGGAGCACGCATGTCAGCAGTAAAATCAGCAATGGTAAAATCCGTTTCATGCCCCACAGCGGAAACTATCGGTTTTTTGGAATTGAAAATAGCCCTTGCGACCACCTCTTCATTGAAAGCCCACAGGTCTTCAAGGGAACCGCCACCCCTTCCCACAATGATAACGTCAACATCCGTCTGGTTAAGCAGTTCAATTGACCTGACAATACTTTCCGCAGACCTCTCACCCTGAACAATGGTAGGGCTTAATAGGATATTGACCGGATACCTGCGACCGATAACATTCAGAATATCATGTACCGCAGCTCCTGTGGGAGAAGTTACAACCCCGATCCTCAGAGGATATTCAGGTATTGGTATTTTGTGAACATCACTGAAGAGACCTTCTTTCTCAAGCTTGTTCTTAAGCTGTTCATAAGCCTTGTATAACTCGCCCACACCATCGGGACGAATGTCCTGAACATAAAGCTGATACTGCCCACGAACCACATACACATCCACTGAACCGAATACCAGAACCTTCATGGACGATTCCAGCTCGAACCGGAGATTCCTATTCACAGACTTGAAGCTGACACAACTTATCTGACTTTTTCCATCCTTGACCGTAAAATAATAATGACCCGAACTATGCTTTGTAAGATTGGAGATCTCCCCCTGCACCCAGATCTGATTAAGTTTAGGATTGTTCACCAGGGTGTTCTTGATGAGGTTGTTCAGTTCTGTAACAGTATATGCGGGCATAGTTCAAGTCTCCATCATGACGTACAATTAGGTCTTTTTCCTATTAGTATATAGAGCGAGCGGGTTGAAAGTAATTTAAGTATGGATACGTAAATAAATTATTCATAGGCATCATTGACATAAAGTCCCAGCTTGTAAGAATACAACGACATCTTTTATTAGGTATGAAAGGATAAATCATTTTAATGTCTGCTACAAATGGATCAACTTTTCTATCCAGGCTGGATAAAACGGGAACTGATATTCTCAAATGCATGCATTGTGGTGTTTGTACCGGCAGTTGTCCATCTGGAAGGCATACGAGCCTGAATGTAAGGAATTTGCTCAGGAAGGCTCGCAAAGGTGAATCTGTGCTTTCTGATGAGACCCTTTGGACGTGTACAACATGTTACAATTGTCAGGAACGTTGCCCGAGGGGAATTGATATTGTTGATGCTATTTTTGAGATACGTGCAATAGCAGTACAGGAAGGAATTATCCTTAAGGAACATCGCACCGTGGGTAAATTGCTGGTCGAACATGGACATGCAGTGCCCATAAATGCTGAGAACAAAGCAAAGAGAGAAGCACTTGGGATGGATGCTTTGCCACCTACAGTACACAGTTTCCCGAATGCATTGAGTGAAGTTAAGAAGTTACTTGCCAACTGTAAATTCGATGAGTTGATGTCAAATGAGTGAATCTGCAAGGAAGGAACACGAAATGAACAAATTGTCGCTGTTTCTCGGGTGTGTGATCCCTAATCGATACCCAGGTATTGAAAAAAGCACAAAGCTATGCCTTGAGAAATTGGATATCGATTGTGTCGATCTTGAAGGGGCTTCATGTTGTCCGGCACCGGGAATTCTTCGGTCGTTCGATAAGACCACATGGCTTGCCCTGTCCAGCAGGAATATTTCATTAACCGAAGATCTTGGACGTGACATGCTTACTATCTGTAATGGATGTTATGGGTCCCTTGCCGATGCAAATAATGAATTGAAAGCTGACGAGGACCTTAAGGAAAGTGTTAATTCCCACCTTGCAGCCGTAGACAGGGAATTTAAAGGTACACAGGATATTCGCCATATTACGGAGTTCTTGTATCAGGAAATAGAGCCCGAAAATATACGTGAGCTTGTCACAAACCCCCTGGAGATCAGGGTTGCTGTGCATTATGGCTGTCACCTGCTGAAACCTTCAAAGGGAAGGGTAGGCATGAGTGTGGAAAGGCCTTCTTTCTTTGATGAACTTGTTGAGGCCACAGGCGCAGTAAGTGTGGATTATCCTGATAAGATGGAATGTTGCGGTGCTGGCGGAGGGGTCAGGTCTGCTTTGAGTGATGAGGCCCTTGCCCTCACAGAGCATAAATTGTCAATGATAGAAGAAGCAGGGGTTGATTGTATTGTCAATGCATGCCCGTTCTGCCACATGCAACTTGATGTGGGACAAACTGACCTTAATGAAAGAGATGGCACAGAGCATTCAATACCGGTGCTACATTACACACAATTATTGGGCCTTGCTTTTGGATATACCGTAGAGGAACTGGGCATTGACCTCAATTCTACATTGAACAAAGCTTTTTTTGAGATGATCGAGGATCGACCTTAATTCTCACTTTTTTACATGCATGCTGCTCTTGAACAAAGCATGTGGGGTTTTAAAAAATGAGAAGCTGGTTGTTTAAATCAGCTTGTTGATTGAGTTGATCTCATCCATGATATCAAGACCGGGTGTCTGTAGGCTAATGAATATTGAGACTTCGTTCCGAATTTTATTTTTCTGCCATGTCAATTATCTCCCGAATAACAATAGGCCAAGTAACAGTATAATTGCAAGACCTATCATGATGGCAAAAATGAGTGTAGGAAAATTTTTGTGATTCATAAGGCGTAATTTGAACCCACCGTATAAATAAAATGCCACTTCATTCACTATTTTTCTAAAGAAAATCATATGCAGGAATAATTACTTTTGGAGTTTTACAACTCTTATGACCAGAAGAGGAAACCAAAATCAGATCAGGAAGTTAGAAATAAGTTAATGAAAAAAAAGAAAATGAAAAGCTGGTTGTTTAGACCAGCTTGTTGATTGGGTGGTTCTCATCCATGATCTCAAGACCAAGCTCTTTTGCGGTCTCTGCAAGGATGATATCTACCATTGCGGTTGCAGGGTAGACTGTGTCAGTGTTCTCGATAGGACCGAACAGCTGGAAGTTAGAACCGAGTGTCTGTGGAACAAGGTTCGTTCCGATATCTGCTGGCATGTAAACTGCTTTACGCTGCTCTTTTGTTTCGAAGCCCTTCTTGTAATCCTTCATCCAGTCCCATGCAGAAGCAAGGTTGTGGTATCCGCCACCTACAGGGAGACCGAAGTGACCCTTTACAGCGATTACTGCCCTCATGGATGCACCAGCGCCTGCTCCGAGTGGAGTTGCAGCTACATCAATGAGTGGTTTTGTGATGCCACAGTCCTTTGCGATGTCGAGCATACCCATGGTCTGACCTGGACCACCGGTCTCAAGAACCTCAAGTTTACCTTTTACGGTTGGGTCTGTTGCGTTGAACGCAAGGACGATAGAAGCATTGATATCACTCTTTCTGATAGCTTCGATCTCATCGTCATGAATACTGCCGTTGATAGAGTTGTAGATAGCCCTGTCAGCTACACCGATCTCTGTAACGTATTCTGCTGCTGCAGCACGTACTTCGCCTGCGGATGAGTCGATAAGGAAAGGTGTCTTGTCATCTTCTGCAACGAACCAATCGATGTATTTCTTGATAGCCTGTGGTGTTTCACCGACAATCTGGTTAACGCATGGATTACCTGTTACATCGGTCATCTCAAGCATGTGGTTCCAGAGATTGTCTGCTGCTTCCTTGTCGAAAACTCCCTCATCTTCATCGGTCACGATCTTGTGTCTGTTGTAGAACATTGAACCGATCAGAATTGTTGGGTACTGCCCGGGCTGACCGCCGAACTTGACGCCGCCAACCTCGAATACTTCCTGTTTCTTGTCAAATTTAAACATGTTATTACCTCTTATCAGATGAGTATAGGAGAGAGTGAAATGTAGATCAAGAATATCAATATACCAGCTATTGCTCCGTACATTATGCCTATATCCCTACCTAATTTCTTTCCGATCCTCTGTGCGATCTCACTGTTTACGAATTCGATCTTCTCGTCGATCAAATTGAGCTTCTCAAGAACCTCATTGAAATCTGCAGGGTCTGTTACAACACTTGGTGTTGTGTTCTTTGCGTCGCTCATATTACACCACCTACCTGCCAGATGATCAATGGGAGTATCAGTACCATCAGAACTGCGAATCCAAAACCGACAATGAAGCCGGTTGCAGCTGTGGCATTAACTCCGGAGTCGAGCTTCTGGTTCCTTGCGATAAGCTGAGCCCTGTATCGAATTCTATCGACAACGTTTTCAATGGCACCCATCTGTGGGCTGATTACCATTGGGACTCCCTGTCCAGATTCTATTTCTTCTGCCATGTCAATTACCTCCCGAATAACAATAGGCCAAGTAGTGACAGCGTAATTGCAAGACCGATCATGATACCTTCGACCTTACCTGCGTGTACGCCTGCGTGGTACTTGTTCCAGTTACCGGCAATGACCATTTCTCTGTCAATATCAAGGATCCTGTTCCTGATAGTTGCGATCTCAGCTGCCATTGGCTTAAGTCCGCCGGCCTCTTCCTCACCTTCGCCGCCAGCTTCGCCGACTTCGAGGACCATAGGATCAACATCAAGTGCTCCAAGGTCTTTTGCCACACATTCTTTGATCTTTGCAACGATCTGTCCCATATCTTCGGTACCGATCATGTCGATCATTTCAACCTGCTGCTGAAGTCTTTCGACCGCTTCATCAGTGAGGTTCTCAACATAAGGAATAGCACCTGTCGCGCCCACAATACGGTTATCACTTACACCGTTCTTGTGGACCATCATGAACGCTTCACCGGTAATGTGTCCTTTGACTTCGGAACCGGTAATGATCACGAATCTGATGTTAGGGTTTCCAATGATCTGTGCAACGACCTTCTCCAGACCAAGGTTCTCTGTTTTACATGGACCTGTAATTGCAGCTCCTGCTTCAAGTTGTGGGCCGCCAGGTATGTGTGATCCACAGGTGATAACAGCAACGCAGTTCTTTACGTCCCCTACCTCGTATTCACCTTTTAGGGTTGGCCAGTCTACTGCTGGTTCTCTTTTATCTACCATATTATAGACCTCCAATCAAACTGAGGATGTATAGTGTCAATGCTACCATACCTGAGAAGATAAGACCGACTATAACACCATAGAAAGTGTTACCGTAGAAACCTGCTTTTAATGCTGTTTCTTCCCTTCCTGGGAAGGCGTTCAAAAGCTTCATGTCAGGTGAAAGTGAATTGACCAGATCATCAGCGATCTTATCAAGTTCATTTACCTGTTCCATGACAGGGTCCATTGAGTAACAGATGATGTCCTCACGTTCTGCTGCCAGAACTGATGTAAGTGGGTCCAATACAAGATGTGCTTCTGGTGCTACGTGTACCATGCTCATTCTAATTCCTCCTCAGTAGGCAGAAGACCGGTTCCAAGAACCTTATATGCGTCTCTGTTAACGAGTTTGACATACTTACTGAATGCAATGTACCAGATGATAACACCGATCAGTATAGATGGAATCGCGGATGCGCCATCTGCGACGGTTGCTACGATACCTGCAACGACCATTGTGATCGCACCTTTCTCAACACCGGTCATCAATGTCCTGTCCTGTTTTTCATCAGGGCCAAGGTTCGCATTGAATGGATGGAGAATTGCCATACCACCAGCGATGAAGATAACTGCAATGTATCCGGTTGCAACAACGGTTTCCAGTACTGCATCGAACATGAAGGTACCTGTCATTGCGACACTAAGGCCGATGATGGTAAGCGCACCTGCACCAGCGATCTCTGTCATGGACTGTTCCATAATAGGAATGCCCATTCCAAGGACCTTGTTAGCGAGTACACCAATGACAAGTCCGATAATTGCTGCTGTAATAAATGCTACGATAGGTCCGGCAATGCCGCCTACTGCAAGTCCGAACATGGATGCAACAACACCCATACCAAGTGCCATCATACCAATGGATGGAACACCGGTACCAAGACCGTAACTTGCTACACGCCTGACAGCTGCACCTCCCCAAACGATCGCACAGATAGCGCCAAGTGCACCAATGAATGCGAATGCGGGTGATGCAACGGAAAGGAAATGACCTCCGTATGCTCCTGCGAGACCTCCGAGAGTTCCCAGAGCGATCAACTTATTCTGTGGAATGCCACCTGTGGCTTCTCCACCAGCTCCTCCTGCGGACATATCAGAGACCTCCGATAGTGATTATACCAACGAAAGCACACATCAATGTTGCCACAAAGGATGCAAGAACTGCCTTTGGCCATTTCTTGAACTTAGGGTCGTGGAAACCTTCGATGGTTCCTCCAATGTTGTATGAAGGAATAACAGCGTTCACGAAAAAGATACCTACAGCGAAAATGCTGGCAAGTGCTACAAGGTTACTCTGGGTGAGACCAGTGCTGGTGCTCATGAGTGAGTAGTAGATAACTGAACCGCCAAGCCCACCAAGAGCTCCGCCAATAACACCACTTACGTATGAGACGGTTGGAAGTCCGTGTCCCTCAGTACCCTGTGAAACATAGATGTCCTGCCTGTCTTTTGTGATAGGGTCATAGTCTACTTTTGCGGATGCTGGTGGTACACCAACACCATATACGTAAACCCATGTCCCCACGATCATTGTTACAGATATCATGATCATTGCACCGACTCCACCGGATGCAACGACAAGTAGGGGACTATCAGATACTGCCATAACGGCTCCTGCGGTCACAAGCCCTGTAAGACCTGCTCCAGCAGCCAATTGTACAGTACCGGTACCAATACCGGTTGCCTGAGCCATAGCTGCAGGTGCTCCACCTACAGGCACGAAGTGAACACTCCATGAAATAAGCATACCGCCAAGGGTTACCATTGCGATGTATAAAATGTTCTCTGCGATAATTCCTGCTACATCTATCATGCAGCGACCTCCTCTTCTTCCTTGTAAGGACCAAATGCCTTACGTGCTGCTACTTCGATCTTTCTGTTCCAGATGATCATAAGTAACACCAAAATTACCCCTGCTGCAACTGAAAGCCATCCCATTGTGAGACTGGTAGCAGGGTTAAAAACAGCTGTTACCCAACCGCTTAAGAAAACGGTCATACCGAATGCAAGACCGGTTACTGGGCCTCCGAACTTTGCACAGAACCATGAATTGTCGATACCATTACGAAGACCAGATTCTGCTTTCCTTACAATGTTACCGGAATTTGCAGCATTGAGACCTGATCCGAACTCAACGTTCTGGAATTCACGCTCTGCACCATAATGAACATCACCAGTGGATGAACCGATAGCTCCGACAGTGATTCCCCAAATGAACGCAAGAAGCGTAAGTGGGAAAGGATGTGCAAGAACGGCCACCATAATGTATGATACAACAAGGATACAGAATGTTGTAATGAATGCATATCCCATCATCACTGGCGTATGTGATCTGAGAATATCAAGGTAGATTGGTTGTCTGAAACGTTTCTGACTTGCGGTACGGCCCATGTAAGCCGTAATACAATATGTTCCGTGTACTGCGGTAGCAACAAGTGCACCAATAGCGATAGCAAAGATCACAGACAGACTTGCGGTCATCAATACAGATGCCACGGTTCCGCCAATAGCACAGATCAGTGCATTCGATGGTGGTTCACCAGAAATTGCTTTGTTGTAGATCCTATGTGGATACATCATCTGGGGAGCTAGCTGTACTTGTGAATTTGGGTTACTCTGAGATCCGACATCAGATTCGAGATCCTCAGTTGTGCCAGCAATAGTTGCGGCAGCGCCCATAAGTGCTAGAACACCCATGCCCATGAGTGGTTCCATTTATTTTCCTCCTTCGTAGTTCTAAATCAATAATATAAGTGCGAATAATATACACTATCTTCGATATTTTAGCCACATATTACGTAAATATGGCATAGACTAACGTAAGATGGTCAGCATTATCTAAAATCATTCATAAACCTTTCGGAACTTTTCTGGAAAAAAAGGGTTCTGCAAGAATTATTCTCATTCTCGCCTGTCGAACCTTAGAATATAAATATCAGGACGTGGCTGCTTGCCGCTCCCTCTGCCAAAATCCATGTAACAATTGCTACAAAGCATACGTGCATTGATAGATGCAATCTCAGCAGTTCCAGGAATAAGGCGGACAAAAAGGAAAGAGGGGGTCGATCTCAAGGGATGTGACCGTTTCAGTAAAGTATTTGAGGATATGCTCTTCGAAGACCTCCAGATCATCCAGTTGGAGTCCCCGCGTATTTATTGTAACACCGCCGCATCCACAGGGAAGGGCAAAGGCATCCATTTCGATCAGAAAGACAGGTATACCCAAAAGTTCCCGAAGTTTATTCTCCAATGCTCCACGTGCTTTCAGCATATCTTGTGTCATAGTCATGTTCTAGCTCCTGATGATCCCAATGATACCATACAACGTCCATTCTCATCCTGGGAATATACCCGAATGACCTTCTCAGCAAGGCGCTTACAATATCCACACTTGTGGCAGACCTTGTCGCATCTTTTCCATTGCTCGATGGCCCCATTCAGCTCACTGTTCGGGATAAAGAAATGGTCCTTCAGGTCCTTTATGCTATCCAAAAGGTCCATAAGATTGCCTTCATAGCTCTCATTAGCGTAAGCATCTACGGCATTAAGGATCCAGTTGACGAACTGCGTCCTGCCACCGATCTTGAATGTGTCCGTAATATGCCTATATTCCCTAAGGTCCTCCGGCCTGATCCAGGGGGATTTTATGAGCTGTTGCGGATCATTGATCCTCAAGGACAGGCACTTGAAGTAGTAATAATCATCAAGCACATTCGGCTTTGGCCCCGGACCATTGGCATGTGAGAAGAAATTGAAGTGAGCATACCTGAAGGGGCACTGATACAAACATGCCTCGTTTACAAGCAGCTTCAGATCGCATGATACTGCGTCCCGTATCGCTTCCAGTTTATCGAATTGCCGATTCACTGCAGGATCGATGACTATCGTAGTTGCTCCAAGTTGTTCATAGAACTCGGCCTTCTGCGGAGAATCCACAAAAGAGAGTACCGAGACCACCACATCCATATCATAATCCTTTGCGAGCATTTCCACAAAAAGGGGATCTGCAACAGTGATCGAATCTATCCCGATGCCGTTCAACTTATCGAAATACCAATCGATGGTTCGGTAACCTTCCGGCGTAAGTTGCTGTCCACCCATACAGGAACTGTTAAGGACTATCTCCATCTTCACGCCTTATCATGTGCGCACTCTGTCTGTATAGCGATCTCCTCAAGCTTCGGCGCACTCAGGTTGGTCCTGCCAGTGCCAATATAATCGGGAGACCCTGCCATATAGACAGCATAGATGTCATCAGATCCTGAAAGCAGGTCTTCAAGTCCTTCAAGATGACCTACATGTGGTACATACAGCTTCATTGAAACCATTTATAGTCAAACACCCAACATTTTGGACTTCTGTTTTTCACTAAGAAACTTTTCAATCCATCTCTTTGCAAAGCTAATTTTTGATGAGCACTCCATAAATTTCTCATGTATTAAATCCCGCATATG
>NZ_JAGSOI010000150.1 GCF_023684405.1 Methanococcoides seepicolus
GCAGCTGCCAGTAACTGTTCGCTTGCACCATATGTTGAGTTAGCGTATGCAATGAACGTGTATTCTATCAGGTCACTGTAATCGTTCGTCTGACTTGCAATCTCCAGTGCCTCGTTCTCAGAATAAGCGTCAGAATAAGCTATGTAAGTTATTTTTGTAACCTGTTCATCTGCCGATACCACTGGCGAAAGAGCCAGCATAATCAAAACACTTAATAATAATAGCTTATGTATAACATTTTGCATATTTTCACCCGATAATGTGCACGAAACATCCCGGAAATTTGCTTGGTGGCTGTTCGGGATGTTTCAAACTACTAATTGTTCCACATTCAATTCACTTTTCAATTCAAATTTTTTCTAATACGGTTCAAATTACATTTCAGATAATACAGATCCAATACAGACCAAAAAGGATCAGGATCCGGTCTCATTACCCGAATCCGGAACATAGACGACCCTTCCATCACCCAGCTGATAAGCAGTACCAAGAGCCTCACCGGTACCACCGCCGATCTGATCGGTCATATTCAGTACTTCGATATTCTGACCTTCCTTGACGATTATCTTCATATCGGGCTGACCCGGATTTTTAACAATGGTTATATCTGCCGTAGGACTTAGAAGCTCAGGAAGCTGGAAAGACATGACAAGAGCTATCATAAGTGCTACCGAGAACACCATGGCGATATCGAATAGATTCGCAACCCCGGTCAGAGGGTTCTGGTCTTCTTCCTCATAGAGGATGCCAGGCCTATGATAGCGTTT
>NZ_JAGSOI010000151.1 GCF_023684405.1 Methanococcoides seepicolus
TCTTCAGAAAAAGCATTTTACGAAAGTAAAACAAGGGCCACAGACCATTGATGAGGATAAGTTCAGGTTCGATAGATTTGTTCTCTTAATAGAGGATTGGCTTAGGAGAAAATTGAGGATTCAGTTGCTGGTGGAGTGTTTGAGATAAGTTAATAGGAGTAAGAACAAAAAGGAGGAATAATTAGAGAAGTACTGAAGTTGAAAACTAGCAAGAATTTTGAAGTGAATTTAATTTTGTAAATTCTCAACAATAACATGATTCTGAATTTCTTCAAGAAAATTGCTTTCCGAACCTTTTTGAGTGTAAATAATTAGTTTTTCCTTTGCTCTAGTTACTGCTACATAAAAAAGTCTCCTTTCCTCTTCTTCTCTATCTTTCTTCCTTCCTTTAGTAGCAGGTTCAAAAATATCAGGATTTTCTCTCTCGCAAGGAAAACCATATAATCCTTCTACAACGTTGAGCAAAAATACAACTCTTGCTTGCAAACCCTTACTTTTATGAACAGACATAAAATGAATTTTGTTTCGTGATTTGGTTTCAAACGAAATGGGAATATTCTGAATTGTAGAATATTCGTAACTATTCAGCCT
Organism: Methanococcoides seepicolus; assembly: GCF_023684405.1. Classification (GTDB taxonomy): domain Archaea; phylum Halobacteriota; class Methanosarcinia; order Methanosarcinales; family Methanosarcinaceae; genus Methanococcoides; species Methanococcoides seepicolus. The sequence goes on from NZ_JAGSOI010000151.1 coordinate 592, forward strand.
ACCTATCGTCAATCTTGTATGACCGACTATAATACAAAAAATTAATTTGCAACCCTAAAATCAAACAATCGTTGGAACAAATGGCTTTCCATCGATTGCATCTTGAATAGCTTTCATCACAGAAAGTTGATTCTTCTTAACAGTAGAAATG
>NZ_JAGSOI010000152.1 GCF_023684405.1 Methanococcoides seepicolus
TCCGAAGTGTGCAAGGAGCACGTTCTTTCTGTCGTATAAGAAGCTACATTTCTACTGTTAAGAAGAATCAACTTTCTGTGATGAAAGCTATTCAAGATGCAATCGATGGAAAGCCATTTGTTCCAACAATTGTTTGATTTTAGGATTGCAAATTAATTTTGTGTATTATAGTCGGTCATACAGGATTGACGATAGGTAGGCTGAATAGTTACGTTTTATTTTAAATATATTAAGGAAACTGAATATTTGAGGAGTGGAACACGGACCATGTTAGACGAAAAAACGAAACGATGTTCGATGCAAGATTCCATCATGGGAATGAACTATCGTTCAAAATTGCCAGAGATCATCGATTCCGTTGTGACCAGCTGCTCAGATAAAGGTTGTTTCGAGCATATTGATTCAGCGGTCATACCTTCACGGGAATCCATTGTTGAGATCATCGACCTTTTCAAAGATGTGCTTTTCCCGGGTTATTTTGGTGACCAGACGGTTGAAAGGAGCAATCTGATATATCATATTGGAAGTGAGATCACCGAGCTTTTCGAGAAACTGTCAAGGCATTGTTAACTAAACATAGCTACCTCTTTATTTCTGTACTTCATCAAAAGAAGAACAGAGTACTTCAGCATTTCAAGACTCTTAGTATAACACTTTGACTTTCTTCTCAATCTTGCCAGAAAGTGCCTAATTATGCTGTTATATCCTTCA
>NZ_JAGSOI010000153.1 GCF_023684405.1 Methanococcoides seepicolus
AGCAGGACCTGAACGGAGATGGATATGTAGACGGGATACTTCAGAACACTTTTAATCCTGGCACAAAAGACCCTAAAGACTTTGGTTACTATTTCTTCCAGGGTACTTCCATGGCAGCTCCACATGTTTCAGGTGTTGCAGCTCTATTGATATCTCAGGGTGTCTCTAATGGTGAAGTGAGAACTGCGCTTGAATCAACTGCAAAGGATCTGGGAACTGCCGGATGGGACGATAGATATGGCTATGGCCTCATCGATGCACAGGCTGCATTGGACTCTATAAATATTACACCTGTTGAAAATGTAGCCCCGACTGCTTCTATAGGTGGGCCATATAGTGGTGTTGTAGGAACTCCAATACAGTTATATGGATCCGGATCGACCGATCCGGATGGAACAGTGGTTTCTTATTATTGGGACTTTGGAGATGAGAACTCCAGCAGTGCTATTAACCCTACACATGCTTACGGCTCAGTTGGAAACTACGAAGTATACCTTACAATAACAGATGATGATCTTGCAACGGATACTGCCAGCGCTACCGTGACTATAACCAATGCTACGGACCCACTCGAAAATACAATATCTATTGATAGTGTGGATATCATAACAAGAAATGCAGGCAAAAATCTATTTGTTTCTGCTAAGGCAGTTGTGAC
>NZ_JAGSOI010000154.1 GCF_023684405.1 Methanococcoides seepicolus
TCGCTCCTGCCATGTATATCCTGTTTGTTTTGAACTCCCTATTCTTTGTATTGATTCTTCAACACTCAATTCCCCATAACGATATTTGATGAAATATAGTCTTTTCAGGAGTGTTGCATTCTTCTCTTATTTTATCTGCTTGTCTAACTCTTCAACGGTCATATGCCGTTCAATAAAGATTCCCTCAGGTCTAACCATGGAACAGTCTATATAACGAATTAGTCTAATAATTTGGGGTTTTAACTATAAATAAACTAATAGTACTCTTTATGGTGTGTACGCATTCTCATAAAATGTGATGATGCTTTCCGATTAGAAATTTATATATAGGATGGCGTTGTTTAAGGAAATCCACTCAACGTGTGGAATTTCAATCACCTTCAAATCAAGATCATTAGTGGAGACCGGAGCTTTTTCGGTCTGACGTTGAATTTGGCAGTTCGATTAATTCTGACTGATAGTGTAAATCTATCTATCTAGAACTAATCGAAATTGTGCATGAATAAGTAACTCTCTAATTCACTTTAGAGTGTTCTTTTCCGACAATTTTTAAGTTTAACTTCCATTTAAGTGTGCTTTAACAACAAACTCTGGTTGATCCTGCC
>NZ_JAGSOI010000155.1 GCF_023684405.1 Methanococcoides seepicolus
TGAAGGATATAACAGCATAATTAGGCACTTTCTGGCAAGATTGAGAAGAAAGTCAAAGTGTTATACTAAGAGTCTTGAAATGCTGAAGTACTCTGTTCTTCTTTTGATGAAGTACAGAAATAAAGAGTTAGCTATGTTTAGTTAACAATGCCAAAATTTAATGTTATTGATAAGCCGTTGAAAAAATTAAAAGACAATGGATTTGTACTGTCAAAAAAATAGATTATTCTAGGCCCGGTGCCAAACCTGCATTAAATTCTCTTACTCCTGATATTACTACACTTAGATATTTGGTTACGAATGTATATAATGATGAATCTATCTTCAATCTCATGGATAGTAAATATTACTATGACATAATTCAAATTGTAATTGACTATCTATGTGAAAATACAAATAATAAATTAATGGCATTGGTATTTAAGTAGAGTTTTTATGTTATTAGGACCTATATTTATGCATGAACTGTCCCAGGTGCAAGAGCTCCAATCATAAAAAGAACGGTAAAATCGATGGACGTCAACGCTACAAATGCCATGATTGTGGGTATAACTATTCAGTGGAGATTA
>NZ_JAGSOI010000156.1 GCF_023684405.1 Methanococcoides seepicolus
GTCCTTTGTTTAGACAGGGAGTTCTATTCAGTAGATGTGTTTGAGTTCTTGCAAAATAAAAAGATTCCTCATATAACTCCTGTTGTAAGAAGAGGAAAGAAGATAAAAAAGATGCTTATCGGAAGGAAGGCCAGGAACGCACAATACACGATGGAGAACTCAGAAAAAAAGAAGATTCATCTGAATATTGTTGTTGATGTAAAGTATCTGAAAGGTAAAAGAGGTAAAAACGGATGTGAAAACCTTGGATTTGTTGTTTATGGAGTAAAATGGTCTCCCCGAAAAGTTAGCACAGTATATCGAAGAAGGTTTGCTATTGAGTCCTCGTACAGGATGAGAAATATTGTAAGACCAAGAACTTCTACAAGAAACGTTACGACAAGATACTTTTTTGCATTGATATCATTTCTACTAAGAAATATGTGGCTCTATCTTCAGAAAAAGCATTTTACGAAAGTAAAACAAGGGCCACAGACCATTGATGAGGATAAGTTCAGGTTCGATAGATTTGTTCTCTTAATAGAGGATTGGCTTAGGAGAAAATTGAGGATTCAGTTG
>NZ_JAGSOI010000157.1 GCF_023684405.1 Methanococcoides seepicolus
AGTTCATTATCGATATTGATCATATGCGGGATTTAATACATGAGAAATTTATGGAGTGCTCATCAAAAATTAGCTTTGCAAAGAGATGGATTGAAAAGTTTCTTAGTGAAAAACAGAAGTCCAAAATGTTGGGTGTTTGACTATAATTGTTAGTTTGGTCACAATCTTTATTGATGGGTAAACCATAGATCTAACTGCAGATAAATATGTCATATGTTCAATTCTTCCTTCCTTTAATTAAATTTTATTGTTTGTAAGGGATGTGGTATTTGTATTTAAGTAGAAATGAATTAGTAAATTAAATTTAAAGTGGGTGGTAAAAAATGTTTATAGGACACTATGCAGTTGGATTCTTATTAAAAAAGAAATTGGCATTGTTAACTAAACATAGCTAACTCTTTATTTCTGTACTTCATCAAAAGAAGAACAGAGTACTTCAGCATTTCAAGACTCTTAGTATAACACTTTGACTTTCTTCTCAATCTTGCCAGAAAGTGCCTAATTATGCTGTTATATCCTTCA
>NZ_JAGSOI010000158.1 GCF_023684405.1 Methanococcoides seepicolus
AGCATAGCAGCGATGCAGATTTCCCGAAGACTCTCGTACTTCAGTACAGTAAGCAACGTGGGCAGACTTATCTTCTGTGTTCGGATGGGAACAGGAGTTGCCCTGCCACTGTGGCCGCCATACTCTTATTAATGAATGAAGCCAAGGTCCAAATCCAGATCAGCGCTTCTGGAGCGCGCGACCTTTGAGCTTTACTCAAGAGGTCAGGATTTTAAGTCGGACCTTACTCTTGTAAATAAATGAAGCCAAGGTCCGGATTCGAACCGGAATGGTATCGCTCTGCAGGCGATTGCGTAGCCGCTCCGCCACCTTGGCAATTGGGAATGTAGTCTCTAGTAGGTGAAACATGCATATAAACTTTTACCTTGCGACAATTATTGGTACTATGTAATGAGATTCGAGAGAGATGATTATCTGTCAGAAACGAAATCAATCTCGTTGGAAATGCTGAGAAATAAAGTCACAACTACTGCGTTAAAGATCAGTCAAGAAAAGAATTGGATAGAGTGAG
>NZ_JAGSOI010000016.1 GCF_023684405.1 Methanococcoides seepicolus
AGTTCATTATCGATATTGATCATATGCGGGATTTAATACATGAGAAATTTATGGAGTGCTCATCAAAAATTAGCTTTGCAAAGAGATGGATTGAAAAGTTTCTTAGTGAAAAACAGAAGTCCAAAATGTTGGGTGTTTGACTATAATACCCCTCGCACAATCATTCGGGGATATAGGATACACAAAAAAATCGAACCCTCAAAATAAGCAGAAAGTTTACCGTAAACTTTCAATGATCCTATTGTTCGGAGTATTTCGGCTAATTTTCAAGCAATAATTTTTGCTCTACTAAATAAAAAAAGCATATCCTTTTAACTTTTTTATAAACTCTTTATTTGAAACGTACCAAAATGATTTTATTTAGGGTCGATTATTATATTGTAATCCAAATGCTCAAATGAGTATATATGGTTATAAATCGACGAGTTCTAAAATCGGAGGGTTATCCATCAAACTCATTACAATAATTACTATATTTTTACTTCTGCTTGTTTTTGGTTGTTTCAATTCAACTGCAACAGAAGTAACACTTGAACCATCAACTCAAATGCTTACAACTGGTGAAAGTTTCACAGTAGATGTCTTTGTATCACCTGATACTGCAATTGCAGGATTACAGTTCGATCTCGAGTTCGATAGCTCAAAAATGCAGGTAGACAGCGTATCTGAAGGCATGTTCTTTAGCCAGAATGGAGCTTTAACATTTTTCAACGCCGGAAGCATAGACAACAATGCAGGAACACTTTCAGGTGTTTACAGTTTGATAATGGGTTCTCCAGGCATCTTAGAACCTGAGTCAGTTGCAAGCATCACAATAAGTGTAAAGGAGCAGGCAACAGGCACATCAACAATTAGTCTGAAAAATGTGATCATAAGTGACTCATTAGGATCTGCCATAGAAGCTTTGATCATAAATACGACTCTGACTATTAATGAAGCCCATGTAGCTACATACAATCCGTACGATGAAAATAAGAACTGTATGATCGATATTGGTGAAGTGAGTGCGGCAATCGATGACTACCGTTTACAGGGTTCAACATCGATTGCAGATGTCAGTGAACTGATAGATCTGTATCGTACAGGTAAGCCATATTGTTAAGAAGTAGTTGAGAGTGATTATCTCTCAACCTCTATTTTTCTAAATATCTTGGATTCTTTAACTAATGCTAATGATCATTTTATGAATCTTATTCCATATTAGCGTACAGCTGAATCCCGCTGACATACGACCAGTCCATTATTGCTGATGGTGAGGAATACGAACATGAAAGACGAGATGAAATGGGATATTGATGTTTCAATATTGACTAATAAGTTCATTATGAAAGAACTGCTAAAAGTCCTGGGAATTGCAACTTTCTTCACAGTTGGCATCGTGCTTTTGATAACGCTTCCTTCTGTTCTCCGTGGTGACCTTCATTCCAACAGCAGTAATGCGAGAGATATGAAGTATGCCTTGATCTTGATAGGATCGATGTTCTTGCTAACGGCGCTGTTCATATTCGCATACTATGGGAATAATTACATGCTTTCCTACAAGATGGACAATAAGAGTGTAATGACCATCACCAGAACAGAACAACGCAGCAGGAACAGTAAGTTGAACTTCCTGTTGGTGATCGTCGGGATCCTTGCCCGAAATCTCACAGCAGCAGGTGCAGGTTTTCTTGCACATTCCGGTCAGGACCAGAATCTGAAATGGAAAAGTATTAAAAAGGCTACATTCTACCCTGCAAGCAGCACCATTACGTTTTCAGCCGGATACGGTGAAAAGAGTATCGTGTTCTGTACAAAGGAAAATTACGGTAGTGTATCCGGGTTTGTAAGGGTGATGTATAATGGATCCTGCCAGATCAGAGAGGAATGAAAAGTAAGAGGTCTGAAGGGAGCTTATGTCAATTCTCTCTTCAATACCTTATGTGCAATATTTAGCTGCTTGAATTTCTCAGTGTCACCAGTTGGCTTATCTGGATGCAATTCTTTTGCCATTTCCTTGTATTTTTTATTAATAACCTCAAAATCGGTCTCATCATGAGCACATTCGAAAAACTCTCGTGCCTCTTTGCGCTTATCATGAACATCTTTATCTTCTTTGAACTCTAAAATAAAGTCGGACAGTGGTTTTTCCCCGGAAATAACCCTATTTGCTTCGATCTCAATTACCTTGGATAGGATATGAAGATTTTCTACATATTTATTTTGTAGGCCATGGGTGTAATGCATTCGATGTCCATCCTGGTACCAGGTTGCAGAAGCATGAGTTTTTTTCATCGCTAGACGTTCAAGAGGGACATCAATATCATTTTCATTAACACCTACCCTTCTTAAAGCCGTAATAATATTATTCTTGAATTGCATAGCTCTTCGATTACCAGCGTTCTTAACAATTACTGGGTCAATTTCATGTCCTTTTATTTTTATCATTTGATTCACTCATTTTCGTTTTTGAAGACTTCGTTAGTACTATGCTCCTTTATATAAAAATATGCATTTTCTGAAACAACTTTCTTCCTCATCCATGTTGAAATTGCGAAAAAACATGAGCATTGCAGTCATAATTTAATGGAGTGGCAAATACCTGTGAAGTCAGGGCAGTCTTCTTCTGTCAGGTTGGTTATCAAATTCACCTGATTGATCTCACACGGGACGTTTCCATCACAAATGGGTGTCTGAAGGTCAACTCCCATTTCATAGATCCTTAAGTCTGAAATGCTTTCCTGACTTAGCATTATGTTTCAGGTAAAGCAACGCTAATAGTATTAATTAACAAATTCACTCCCATCTCTTTAATTTTGGAATATTCTGTTGGCTCAGTTCCTTTGCTTCTTCCAAAGACATAACTCCCTCTTTATCTATTGCTTTTGAAGTTTGCTCGATCATTTCTTCCAGAGTAATATCAGGTTGTGTGAACTTCCCATTCTGGTAGCAATAGAGACAATATTCATCACTCTTTGTCCCGTCGGCATTAGCTCCAAAATCTTCGTCTTTCCCCAAAGGCATTCCACAGCTCTGGCAGAAAACCATACCTTCAAATTCTTTCATATCCATGTTTTAACCCCACTCTTTCCTTAATTTCCTGTTTCATTCTGTTCCCGCCTCTAAGTGCTTAACTACTTTTTCAACAGCTGATTTTAACAAGGGAAATTTGTTATTAAGTCCTGCCTCACTAGGATTAAAATCGTCTGCAATCTTTGTTTTCATACTTTCTGAAAACTTCTCATAATCAGCTCCATTTACATTTTTCTGCAAGGTATATTTTGATTTGATTCAGAAATGGCTTTGTTTCATCCAAAGAAAATGTGTTCGATTCTTTTTCAAAGTCTAAATTATATTGTTCTTTAAATTTACTTTCGACAAATGCTTTCCCCATAAGATCTTCGATAGTTCCCCCAGTTACAATCTGAGATTCTAAATCTTTTAGGCTTAGAACATTTGTGTCTGTGAAATTGCTACCGATTTTTATTATTTTGTCTCTATTCTTTTTACCGGATTCATCATCATCTAGAATAACTAGTGGGGATATATCTTCATAATTTAGCTTGCTTGCTATAGAAACAATATTATCACCATGACCATTAGTTATAAGAATTGTTTCTTTGACTTTTAATTTAGCTAGTGTTTTTTCAATTATTTTTTTATCAGATTGCCCCTCAACTAAGAGTTTGTATGGACTAAGAAAATCTTTGTATACGTTGATGCCAAATGCTTCTTGTAATACTTCATCGTCGAAAACACTAGATTCTCCACTTATCTGCTGGTGAATGGTGTTTTTCGCATTGTCTTTTTTTATTATAAAGTTTCTTTCTTTGTTCTTTTTGTCAATCATAAAACAAGAGTGCGTTGCCAAGAATACATAATTATTTTCTCCAATTTTCAATAACTCTTTCCTTATGTCCCTGATTCCCGATGGATGAATGTGATTTTCAGGTTCATCTATAAGGATGAGTCTATTCTTCATATCTAAGCTGTGATGTTGAATAGATAAAGACAGTATTAAGGAGGCAAATTGGTGAAAACCTTGACTTCTTGAATTCATATTGAAGAATTTATTTTCGTTGGCTTTTCCTTTATCTTTAATATGAACATTACACAGGAGTGTTTCAGAAATCTCTATATCAATTTCGATTTCATGTTTCCAAACATTACCAAAATATTTCGTTGCATCTTTTGATAGAGTTGATTGCAAACCTCTGCGAAGTGAGTGGTTATTAATAATTTCTTCAATTTTTGCTTTTATTTCCTCGTTAGTTTTGTATTCACTTAATACAAAAATGTTTTTCAGAGGGATGTTTGTTAAAGGATTATCCTTAAAAGTTTGGAGGTTGATTGGCTCAGTTATTAAGTATTCTTTTTCCGGTTTCCAGAAAGAAACCTTATTTTTATATTCTTTAATTGTTTCTTCAAGTAAATCTATAAGTATTTCATGTAGTTTATCTACATCTAATATCTCAAATGCTGTCAGTTCTTCTGAATTTAATTCACTTACATGTTTGATTTTATATTCTCCTGTAGGAAGGAAGAAATAACAATAATCGTTCAATTTATTATCTTCCCAACTTACCGTATATGCTTCTTTAAAATGAGATTCACCTCGTGTTAAATATACATTCTTTGTTATGGTTTGTATTTTTAATAACTTTAGAAAGGCATTAGATTCAACTATTTTCTTTTTTAACACGGATAAATATGCTTTATCATTCTCAAATTCAAATTCAAAATAAATATCAACATATTCCTCTTTATCATTATTTTGATTATTTAAATCAAGAAAATTAAATTCTTCTTCTGGCGTTTCTATAAAAGACATTGCCTGCAATATATTGCTTTTACCAACTTCGTTAATACCGACAAACATTGAAGTATAACTATTTCCATGTTTTTTTACTTCAAAATTTAAATGAGAAATTGATTTGAAATTGCAGATTTTTATTTGTTTTAATAACATGTTCCATACCTTTTATAGACCGAACTCTTCAAGAAATAGTTCCATTTTTGCTTCAACTTCTGCAAGCTCTTGTTTGATGTTTGCGATGTTCTCTTTGACTGCATCCATATCAACAGGCTCTTCCTCTTCAAATGTGTCCACGTATCTTGGGATGTTTAAGTTGTATTCGTTTTCCTTGATTTCATCCAGTGATGCATCATGCGCAAACTTGTCAATGTCTTCATACTTCTCATAGGCATCAACAATTCTCTGGATGTCCTCTTCCCTTAGTACATACAAATTACCACATTGCCTTCTAACAGTTTATGCTTATTTTTGTACTAATACAAAAAAAACTAACTCCCAATAACTATTCTTTCCTCTATACTCAACTTTATATTTCATCACAAAATTAAACTTAGCATTGACTTTCTTGAATAAATAATGTATGATATACAAAAATCAGCTAATTAGCCTTATATTAGATGAATTATAATTTGTATATAATAAGGGGGTACTTTATGCAAAGATCAAATTTAGTTGTAGCAGCAGTAGCTGTAGTGGTTCTATTTTGTCTTGTGGGAGTAGGTCTTGTTTATGCCAGTTACTCTCAGCAGGAGGACAATCTGCAGTTGAGGTCAAATTTTAATGTCTCTCAAGCCGTAGAAATCACGATGAACGATTCGGTTGCATCCGATTACATGTCACGTTACTTCAAAGAACCTGATTGGAGGCTAACCAGGACAACCTTTGTCCAGGAAACACCTTACGACCAGAATGGCACTGCTATGCAGGCAAACAATATTTGGAAAGTTGAGATCATGGAACGCAGTTGCGCTTGCCAGAAGATAAGCGATCTGTATGTTTTGGAAGGTTATGTCTCGGCAGACACCGGTGAAGTGCTGGAAATATCAAAACAGAAGGTTTCAGAGAGAGAATATGAAAAACAGACATGTGCTACGACAGTATGCCACTAAATCGATATTGCCCTTATTGATACTTCTGCTTGTCATTTCAAGCATGTTCTCTGCTTCGGCAGCCCGATCAGACGAAGTGATGGTTGAATATTTCTACGAGGATGGCTGCCTGAAATGCCAGCAAACATCCCCTGTCATAGATTCGGTGATCGGCAGGCTTGAAAGCATCAATTACACAAGTCACAACGTAGCGACCTCCTACAGTATCATGAAAGGATACGGAGTATACACTGTTCCCGCTATTGTCATAAACAAGAGTACGGTTATCGCCTATTCCGATTACGATGGGGATGATATATTACTTGAAAGCCTTCTGGTAGAAGCTATTGAGAACGCACCGGCAATTCCTGCCAATGGTACTTTACCCTTAGCCAAAAATGTTGATGGAAGCGTTACTTCCTTTGAACTCTCACCGTTAATTGTACTGATCACAGGCCTGCTCGCCGGTTTCAATCCCTGCCTTCTCGCGGTGATGGCATTCCTGGCTTCGGTCACGATATCCTCCAACGGTGGAAAGAAAGAAATGCTGGTGGTCATCGGTGGTTTCTGCGCTGGTATATTCACCACTTACATGATATTCGGAATAAGTTTCCTGAAAGCCGTCACTATCTTCCCCGGATCAAGGGATTCCATCACATTGTTCATGACGGTGTTGATAGGGGTACTCGGTATCTGGCACATCTATGACGCATACCACCTCAAGCGTCACTCAAGATCGACCTTCAAAACACCGGGTTCAATAGTATCTTTTATGGACAGCATACACGGGAAGAATGCTCTTGCTCTATCGTTCTTCGCAGGCGGTTTATTCTCATTGGTCAAAGCTCCCTGTGTAGGTGCCGTTTATCTTTCTATACTGGACATGTTAATAGCAAGGACAAATCTGCTGGAGGGAGCTGTATATCTCTTCCTCTACAATTTCGGAGTCGTGCTTCCGGTGTTAGGACTTGGTGTATTTCTGGCGTTCGGGATGAGTCCTGAAACTGTAATGCAATTCAGGGAGAAGAGACGGTCTGGGATAAGGTTCGTTACAGGTGTCGTATTGTTATTACTTGCACTGCTGTTGTATTTCAATGTTATCTGAAAAGGGTTGGAGGTAGTTAGGTCTGCTGGACCTATCTTCAACCGTTTGTTTTCTTCTCTAAGATGATGGCTTAGTTCCCTTACTTTGACCAATATAAACTCCAAATTTTATTTATACAATTATGCTTTCTATTACTGCATGGAGGACTACATGAAAAAAGCGATCTTCAGGGACCTGTTCATCTTTGCGCTTGCACTGATCGTGGCAGTACAATTCTGGGAAAACAACCTTTTGCTAACCTTTCTGATATTATCGATATATGGCATACGTGAATATTTCTGGTCTGAGAAAGGGGATAATATTGTATTTGTATCCGGTGTCATCATTGGATGTAGTGCAGAGTTCATCGGCACTTATCTCGGGGTCTGGACATACGCTGCTGCTTTTTTCTTTAACATCCCACTCTGGCTTCCGTTTGCCTGGGGTCTGGTGTCAGTTATTATTATCAGGGTATCCCGTCCATTTGTTGGGGAATGATGTCCAGGGAGTTGTCCATTGTTCAATTGGAATGCTTATAATAAAAGTACCATTGGCATCAACCATTGAGTAACTATTTAAAAAAATAGTTGCAAGTAATATTGTGCAATGATATTGTGAGGTGTTGAAATGTCCGATATAAGCATAGTTGAAATAGAACCACAACTGGTCATAGGAATCAGAAGGATCGGGAGTTACGAATTACTTCCAGAAATGTTCCCTGAGATATTCCAGTTTGCTGTTGGGAACAATATTGAGATTGCCGGTCCGCCAATTTTCGTCATGCATAGGACCAGTGAAGAAGATGCCCTGAGGGCAAATTCTGAAGGTAACGCTGATCTGGAAGTTGTTATCCCTGTATCAGAAAAGATAGGGGATACTGGTAGTGTCAAGTGTTACGAACTGCCTGGTGGGAAAATGGCTAAGTCCATTCACAAAGGTCCTTATGAGGAATGTGGTCCTACATATCAGGCTCTTTTTGCATGGCTGGCTGAGAATGGATTTGCTATTATCGGTTCAATGAGGGAGGTATATCTGAACGATCCGCAAGAGATTGCTCCTGAAGATATCCTTACTGAAATATATGCTCCGGTCGAGCAAGTTATCGACCTTTAACTCCAATCCCTTCTTTTCTTTTCTTTTCTTTTCTTTTTCAACAATAACTGATTTAAACTATCATTTACGATGTTACTCCATGAACTGCTCTGGATCATCTGTAAAGATCCCTGAACTTATGATGGGTGTCAAGAATCGTGCAGCTCTGGCTGCGTGCAGGGACTATGCAGACGGGGTCTACTTCTCTATCGACAGATTCAGTCTCAGGGCAAGAGCATGTGATATTACGCTTGATGGTCTCAATGATTTTGTAGGGGATATCAAAGAGAATGATCTTAATGCTTATCTTGCACTGAATACGGTGATATATCCCGATGACCTCGATGATCTTGATGTTGTTATAGATTCTGTCGCATCTTCGGATGTAGATGCTGTCATTGCATGGGATCCGGCAGTTATCACAAAAGCAGTAGATGCCGGTCTGAGGGTTCACATATCTACTCAGGCGAATGTATCGAACTGGCAGACCGTGGAATTCTATAGTTCTCTGGGTGCCTCCCGTGTTGTTCTGGCAAGAGAGCTCAGTATGGAGAACATAAAGGAGATCCGCCGGAACACCGATGTCGAGCTTGAGGTTTTCATTCACGGTGCCATGTGTCAGGCTATCTCCGGCAGATGCTATCTTTCCGCTTATGTTCTCGGCAAATCCGGAAATTGTGGCGAATGTTCCCAACCATGCCGATGGAGTTGGAAACTTGTTGGTGAGGATGGCAGTGAGGTCGATCTTGAAGGGAAATATCTGTTAAGTGCAAGGGACCTATGCATGATCGAACATATCCCTGAGCTAATCGATGCTGGTGTGAATGCTTTCAAGGTCGAAGGCAGATTGAAGGATGCGAGATACACATCTATTGTATCCCGCTGTTATCGTGAAGCTCTCGATTCCTATTGTGATGGTTCGTACACAATTGAAAAAGCAAGGTCATGGAAAGAAGAGCTGGCTTCGGTCTTTAACCGTGGCTTTTCCACAGGGTTCTACTTCGGGGTACCCGGTCCGGATGGTATTTCCATCGAATCTGATATGAACGTATCAACTACCAAAAGACATGCTGTAGGGGTGGTTACCAATTATTACAGGAAGAGCGGGGCGGCGGAAGTAAAGCTTCTCGAAACGGGTATCGCTGTTGGGGACCACATTATCATCGAAGGCAAAAGTACATACTTTGAACAGGATGTCACTGAAATAAGGTCGGATGAAGGTTCTGTCCTATCTGCATCCTCAGGGGATGTCGTGGGAATTGCTGTCAAGGATAAGGTGCGTGAAAATGACAGGGTCTACAGGTTGGAGATCCCGGAATGAATCATTTTTTTCAAAACATTTATAATCTTTAATATATTTATACTTATTAATATTTCCATTTGAATTCTCGGGGTGTAAAGATATGGATGAATTTATGCAGGTAGCAATAGATGAAGCGAGATCGGGACTTAACAGTGGTGGAATTCCCATTGGTTCGGTTCTTGTAAGGGATGATCTAATTATTGGCAAGGGTCACAATTTACGTGTCCAACAGGATGATCCAATGGCACATGCTGAAATTTCATGCCTAAGGGATGCCGGACGGGTTGGGAGCTATCGTGATTCAATTCTTTATTCCACTTTGATGCCCTGCTATCTTTGTGCCGGTGCTGTGGTACAATTTGGCATAAAAAAGGTAATTGTTGGCGAATCCAGGACCTTCTCAGGAGCAAGGGAATTTATGGAATCCCATGGAGTTGAAGTGGTCGACCTTGACCTTGATGAATGTGTAGCAATGATGGATGATTTTATCAGTAAAGATCCGGAACTCTGGAACGAAGATATTGGAAAATGATCTTAACATGATCTACTATGGTGTTCGGTGTAGTATCCTGCCCCGGTATGTCATTTCGTGGATCCGTTTCGCAGAGATCTATCGCAGTGATCATGCTGAAATTTAAAATGGCTGCAAACGAATAAATATCTTGCATCCTATTTTTTAATGACCACAGTCAATAGCTCCTGATATCTCTATCAGAATATGTATAGTCGTTGTTTCAACCAAATTTTTAGTAATGTAGGATGAGTATTATATGGCAGCCCCAATTGCAGAAGAACTTGCAAAAAAGCAGCAAGCAATAAGTGTTGCAGAATTCTTTGAGAAGAACCGGCAGATCCTTGGTTTTGACTCTGCTCCGCGTAGTCTGATAACTACCGTAAAGGAAGCAGTGGACAATTCCCTTGATGCATGTGAGGAAGCAGAGATCCTTCCTGACATCTTGCTTCATATCGAGCGTGTCGGAAAGGATAATGTAAGTGTGATAGTAGAGGACAATGGTCCGGGTATCGTTAAAGAGCAAATACCCAAGGTGTTTGCCAAGTTGCTCTATGGCTCACGTTTCCATGCACTGAAACAAAGCCGTGGACAACAGGGTATTGGTATTTCAGCTTCTGTCCTTTATGCACAGTTGACAGCAGGTCATCCAACAAGTGTCATTTCCAAGATCGGTCCAGACTCCCCTGCGCATCACTATGAAGTAATGATAAACACCAGTACCAATGACCCTGAGATCCTTCTTGATGAGGTGATCGACTGGGATAGGCCGCATGGTACTCGTGTGGAGCTGGAAATGGAAGCGTCTTATGTAAAGGGACGCAGACAGTCCATCTATGAATATCTGAAGGCAACTGCTATCGTTAATCCTCATGCACGGCTCACTTTGATAGAGCCAGATGGCAATGAGGTCATATTTGATAGGGCTACCGACAAGCTTCCAATACCTGCAAAGGAAATATTGCCGCATCCTCATGGAATTGAGCTTGGTACTCTCATGAAGATGCTGCGCTATACTGACCGCCAGAAATTAGCTCCGTTCCTACGCTATTCGTTCTCAAAGATCGGTCTGCTTACAGCCGAGGAGATCTGCAAGGCAGCGGGACTTGATACGGAGATGTTGCCTTCGGAGCTTACAAGGGACCAGACGAAGAAATTGCTGGATGCCTTCAAAAAAGTGAAGATAATGGCGCCACCGACGGATTGTCTTTCTCCTATTGGTGAAGAACTCATCTACAAAGGTCTTGAAAAGGAGTTCAATGTCGATTTTATTGCCACGACCACTCGTAGCCCTTCTGTCTTTTCAGGCAATCCTTTCGTTGTGGAGGTTGGTATCGCATACGGTGGCGTTCTCCAGAAAGATGACCGCATTGATATCATGAGATTTGCAAACCGTGTTCCTTTGCTGTATCAGCAGGGAGGATGTGCCTCAACTCATGCTGTCGAAGGGATCAAATGGAAACAGTATGGTCTGAACCAGCCCGGAGGCGGAATGCCAACAGGTCCGGTGGTTCTGCTTGTCCATGTGGCTTCTACGAACGTACCGTTCACATCAGAATCCAAGGATGCCATTGCTGATATTCCTGAGATAAGGGATGAGGTGGAGCTTGCAATTAAAGAGGTCTCGAGGAAGATGAACCGTTATCTGAATCGACAGGTCTCACTTAAGAAAAGGCGTGAGAAGGAGATCATCATTACTAAGGTATTGCCTAAGATGGCCCAGAAACTTGCGGATACACTTGAGCGTGATCTCCCGGACATCAATCCGGTAGTCGCAAAGGTAATGGGTAATCTTCTTGTTATGCGCAATGTGGAACATGGGGCTAACGGAGATGCAGCGGTCACAATAAAGGTGAAGAACTTTAGTAGTAAGCTTGCGGAGTTCAAGCTGCACGATATGCACCCCTATGAGATAGGTGATGTATCGCCAGAACCAAAGGTGATCTCCATGGGCAGTGATTTTGATTATGTATGGGCTATGAAGGTTTCTCCTGAAGGCTCTAAAGCGGTAACATATTCGTTGAGTTCCATGAGCGAGGACGAGATAAAGAGGTTACCTCAATTGATCGTTGAAGGTCTGGATGAAGAGCTGGTCACAGGTGCGAAAGCTATCAAAGGGTTGATCTGAAATGGTAGATACTATTAATTCCAATTACACAGAGCAGAAAAAACAGAACGATCATCTGGCAAAGAACCGGTTGATGGGACTTGCAGAAGGTCTGTACGACCAGTTCATTGATGAGATAGTTCCGAATGTGGCTATATCCAGCCGTACCAAGAACAATATCGAATACAGTAATGAGAGTGATGTGTGGGTATATGGTGATAAGGAAACCCAAAGGACCGCAAAAACGGTCAAAGGGGCTTTCCAGTTGCTTAAGACCGTACATTCCATTGATTTCCTTGTGAAGAACCATCTGGCACAGGACCGCGGTTCGACCTTAAGGGAGCTGTATTATATCTCCGAGAACTGGGATATTGCTAAATTCCGTGAGCAGGCGGAGAGCAATCGCCTTATTGAAGACCTTGAGATCATTACAGCCCTTCAGAGGGAATATTTCCATATGCGTCCTGAAGAAGATGGTGCGACCATGTTCGGTCCTATAAGGATACGCGAGGAGACCAAACGTGGTTCCCGTATCATACACTGTCAGGAAGATATCGGTGAAAGTGGTTATCAGATCCCTTTCAATGTGGAGAACATCGAGTTCCTTGACCACGATGCCAAGTTCATCATTGCCATAGAGACTGGTGGTATGTATGCAAGGCTTATTGAGAACGGCTTTGATGAGAAGTACAATGCTATCCTTGTGCACCTTAAAGGACAGCCTGCAAGGTCAACACGCCGTCTTATCAAGAGGATGAACGAGGAGCTTGGTATCCCTGTTGTTGTTTTCACTGATGGTGATCCGTGGTCTTACAGGATATTCGCTTCAGTTGCATACGGTGCTATCAAGAGTGCCCATCTTTCGGAGTTCATGGCGACCCCTGCTGCAAAGTTCATTGGTGTTCAGCCAACGGATATCGTTGAGTATGAGCTTTCAACCGATAAGCTTACAGACAAGGATGTGGATGCGCTTAGAAGTGAGCTTACGGACCCGAGGTTCGCAAGCGATTACTGGAAAGAGCAGATAGGCTTACAGCTTAGTATCAAGAAAAAGGCGGAACAACAAGCTTTTGCCGGAAAGGGTCTGGATTTTGTAACTGATACGTACCTGCCGAACAGGTTGAGTGAGATGGATATTATATGATTCTCTCACACTTATTTTTAAAAATAATTTTAGAAATACCTTCCAGGAAAAAAAGTAGATCTGAATTTATTAAAAAGGTTTTAGAGTGTCCTGCCTTTCAGGATCTTCTCTATGACCGGCTTGTTCTGAAGGTTGTCTGTCATCCTTGCTTTGTCTATCCACATGTCCGAAGCGGACTGTAATCCTGCTGACTTGTGTGGCATATACTCGATGCCATCAAGGGCAGGCAGTTCATTGCTCAAGGATGGTGGAATGTGAAGTCCAAGGCTCGTTTTCCCGACAGTGTGGAGCATTTCCTTGGTTTTGATATCAGGGTTTTTTGCTGGTGATTCCTTTTCTTCCATGGGTGTGGATTAGTCTGCTAAGTACTAAAACGTTTCTCAATGGGATGACAAGTTATATGTAATCCATTAAATCTAATACACACAAAAACCATTATTTCTAAAAGGAGACTAACTTATTGACAACTGTTCTCGGTATAGAAGGCACAGCCTGGAATTTAAGTGCAGCAATTGTTGACGAAGATGATGTTATCGCAGAGGTGACTGAGACATATCGGCCAAAGACCGGAGGTATTCATCCAAGGGAAGCTGCACAGCATCATGCTTTGTATGCGTCCGATGTCATTGAAAGATTGCTGAGGGAATATCAGGATAAAGGTTATTCTCCTCAAAATATCGATGCTATTGCGTTTTCACAGGGGCCGGGATTGGGGGCATGTCTGAGGACAGTTGCGACATCTGCAAGGGCACTGGCATTATTGCTGGATATCCCGCTTGTGGGTGTGAATCACTGTATTGGCCATGTTGAGATTGGACGATGGAAAACACCGGCAATTGATCCTGTGGTGCTGTATGTTAGTGGCGGTAATTCGCAGGTGCTTGGTCACAGGGCTGGCAAGTATAGGATATTCGGGGAAACCCTTGATATCGGTATAGGGAATGCTCTTGATAAATTTGCGAGGGGTGCAGGGCTGACCCATCCGGGTGGTCCCAAGGTGGAAGAGTATGCCAGGAAAGCTACAAGCTATGTGAAAATGCCATATGTTGTAAAGGGTATGGATTTCTCATTTTCAGGGCTATCCACTGCTGCAACGGATGCTTTGAAGGATAATTCCCTTGAAGATGTCTGTTATTCTTTCCAGGAGAATGCTTTTGCAATGCTTGTGGAGGTGACCGAGCGTGCACTGGCCCATACCGGTAAGAGTGAAGTGCTTCTTGCAGGAGGTGTGGGTGCGAACATGCGACTTCGTGAAATGCTTGATGTCATGTGTGAGGACAGAGGTGCAAGCTTCTACGTGCCTGAAAAACGTTTCATGGGTGACAATGGTGCCATGATAGCTTATACAGGTCTGTTGATGTTCGATTCAGGGACCACTTTACCGATCGAAAGTTCTCATGTGGACCCGAGCTTCAGGCCGGATACGGTCGATGTGACCTGGATAGCTGATGAACAGGAGGTTCTCTGATGTATCTTCAAAGCGGAGCTGAAGCGGTGGTTTCCCTTAAAGATGGTTTCATCATCAAGGACCGTATCCCGAAAAGATATAGGGTTGCGGAACTGGACGAGAGGATACGCAAGGAAAGGACGCGTGCAGAAGCTCGATTGATGTCCGATGCAAGGCGTTGTGGAGTGCCTACTCCAATAATACATGATATTTATGATTTTACCATTGAAATGGAATATATCGACGGCAAGCCTGTAAAATATGTTATTGATGAAAGGATGTGTAAGCTTATGGGCAAGCTTATCGGAAGGCTTCACAGTGGTGGTATCATCCATGGGGATCTGACAACTTCCAATATGCTCTACAGTGGGGATCGTATCTACCTTATAGATTTCGGGCTTGCATATGTGGATGGATCGGTCGAATCTAGAGGTGTTGACATCCATGTTCTGTTCCAGACACTTGAGAGCACACATCCGGATCATGAGGTATTGATAAAGGCATTCAGTCGCGGTTATAGGATAACCCTTGATATGGCGGATGAAGTGCTGGATAGAGTTAAAGAGATTGAAAAGAGGGGTCGTTATGCGTGAAATGGTATTTGTGACAGGAAATAAAGGTAAATTCAGTGAGGCAAAAGAGATACTTGCAGCTAAGGATATTGAACTTATGCAGAATAAGGATGGCTATCCTGAACTTCAGGAAGACGAACTTGAACCTATAGCTGCATATGGTGCAAAATACTGTGCTGAAAAGTTAAAACATCCTGTAATGGTGGATGACTCGGGTCTTTTCATAAATGCACTGAATGGTTTTCCGGGTCCTTATTCCGCATTCGTGGAAGACAACCTTGGTAATCAGAAGGTCTTAAAGCTCATGGAAGATGAGTCTGACCGGAGTGCTGTTTTTAAGTCGGTCATCGGCTATTGCGAACCCGGAGGAGAACCTGTGACCTTTACTGGCACCGTCGAAGGTGAGATCGCCTATGAAGAGCGTGGAAGTGGGGGATTTGGTTACGATCCTATCTTCGATTATAAGGGACAGACATTCGGCGAGCTTGGTACCGAGGAGAAAAATAAAATGTCCCATCGCAAAAGAGCGCTGGACAAGTTCTTCGCCTGGCTTGACTGAACACAAGATACTGCAATTTTTAGGTGGATGATATGAATTCTCTTCAACGGTTCTTAGCTGACACTCGGGGTGTTGACACTATACCGTTGAAGATGGTGTTCTATCTCTCAATTGCAGGCATGATAATCCTGATGACCGCGTTTTCGTGGAACAACATTTCTCCTGTGGTCGATGATGCTCACGTGGACAAACAACTCGAGGATGTTGCACTTGGGATATCATCTATTCAGAATGGATATGCCAAGGACATCTCAAGTAATGATGTTGAAGGCAGTATGGGTGTCCTTGACCTTTCATTGCCAGAACATGTGGATTATGTCTCATTCGGTGTCGATCCCGATCCGGATATGGATGGTAA
This sequence comes from Methanococcoides seepicolus, assembly GCF_023684405.1. Taxonomy (GTDB): domain Archaea; phylum Halobacteriota; class Methanosarcinia; order Methanosarcinales; family Methanosarcinaceae; genus Methanococcoides; species Methanococcoides seepicolus. Next base: position 16,061 of record NZ_JAGSOI010000016.1, read on the forward strand.
TCTGACGAATACGGAATGGGCTGTGGAAAAGAATACCATTCTTTGTAGCTATTCCGAAGGTTTCAAAACACGTGTTCATATCAATGGTGACCCGATAGAGTTCAGGAAAGGAATCTCCAATAATGGGGATGTTTGGGTCCCTGATGATGACAGTTCTGCTTTAGGTTCTGGCAAAGGTGTCGTGCTCGAAGGGCCGATCTCAGGAGAATTCGTATTTGAACCTGTGTTCGTAGAAGGTGAGGGCAAATATACCCTCAGCCATTTTTAAAGACCGTTTTACTCGATAAAGCGAACAGAGTTCTCAAGCACTTTCTTTGCCTGTGACTCAGTTAATCCTGTACCCATGGCGACCTTGAGTGCGGTCTCTTTTGTAATGAGATTTTCCGGACTGTGGGTGTCCGTATTGACCACCATGGTCGCACCAACTTCTGTTCCGAGCCTTGCAACGTGTCCGTTCGTTCTGTTGTGACCGTTCCTTGCGGTTATCTCGAGGCAGGTCCCATTGTCGGCAGCCATTTGTGCTTCTTCTTCGGTTATGAAACCAGGGTGTGCAAGAATATCAACATCCTCACAGGCAATTGCTGCAGCGTTCGTACCAGGTGCAACAGGTTCCACCGGGCTTTCTCCGTGAACGACAACTATCTCTGCTCCAAGTTCCCTTGCCATCTTTGCAAGGGATGCTATCTTGTCTGGGTGTACGTGTGTTATCTCAACTCCGGGGATAATTCTGATGTCCATGACCTCTTCCATGTATCTTGCTTTCTTGATGCATGAGAGTATGTGTTCCACGTTGGTAAAATCAGCATGGTCTGTAAGCCCGATACCTCTGTATCCAAAAGTAACAGCTCTTCGTACAAGTTCACTTGGAATAAGTTCTCCGTCACTGAAGACGGTGTGTGTGTGTAGGTCGATCATGTACTCACCTGGGATTTTATTGTATAAATTATGAATTAATTTTTGTTTTTAATGACCTGTTCATATTAATCGTTTGTGTACGAACAGTATTCCTATCAATGTTTATATAAGGTTTGCTGACAAAACTTAAATTGTTAATTATCAGATAATTATCTATATTTCTATTACTCTCCGAATTGACCAGAAGTTTTTGGGAAGGCTGAACAAATTGACAAGAATTCGAAGATTGGTTCTGGATGTATTGAAACCCCATCATCCCTCTACTATCGAACTGGCTGGAAAGTTGAGTGGTGTTGATGGTGTTACGGGTGTGAATATCGGTCTGTATGAGGTCGACCAGAGGACAGAGAACATCAAGATCACCATTGAAGGTGATAATATTGAATATGAAGTGGTAAAACAGGAGATCGAAAAACTTGGAGCGGTCATTCACAGCATAGATGAGGTCGCTGCCGGCTCGCTCCTTGTGGAAGAAGTGGAAACCCTTCAGGATCGCTGAAGGATGTAACTTTTTGCTTCATTCCTCTTTTTTTGATCCATCAGGTGCATAACGTGCAATGACAATTGCAAAAGCAAATTCCGGTTTAACATCTACTATCTTTATCCGGACGAGATCTCCTTTTTTAACCTCATCTTGCACAAAGACCACAAAGTCTTCAACAAAGGCTATACCATTGCCCTTAGATCCTATCTTTTTGATGGTGACATCGAACTTATCATCGATCTTTAAGGGTGCTGTTAGCAATTTCTTCCCGATGACATAGATCTCTGCACTCTCTTGCCTTGAGGCTTTTGGTGAGAATGCACGGGTGTACGTGAAACTGTCGCGAACTTTGTCCATGTACTCTTTGAACATATCACCCTGAAATACTTTCACAATAAAATGTCCCTTTGGTTTAAGGATCTTCTTTGCACATTCAAGGGCAGATGTGGTAAGGTCGATGGAACGTGCATGGTCAAGGCTCCAGTTGCCGGAAAGGTTTGGTGCAGCATCACATATAACTACATCAGCGCCTCCTTCACCTACCAGTTCTATTATCTTTTTAATTGTTTCGTCAGATGTGATATCCCCTTTGATGGTATCCACACCTTCGATCTCCTTTATGCGGCGAAGGTCAACTCCTACTATCTTTCCGCCGGAGATCTTCTTGGCGACTTCCAACCATCCTCCTGGAGCGGCACCCAGGTCCACGATAGTATCGCCTTCTTTGATCACGTCATGTTTTTCATTGATCTGGAAAAGCTTGTAGGCTGCCCTTGAACGATAGCCTTCGTCCTTTGCTCTCCAATAATAAGTATCTCTTCTATCCCTTGCCATGTATATCTGACCTCTCATCGCATGCAAACATCAAATATCTTGTGCTGTACCAAGGGAATCTATCTGTTTGCTAAGAGCTAATATGTCGTTCTCCATATCTGCAATGCCGCCTTCGAGCCATGAATCATAATCGTAGTAAACGTTCAGAAGGTCGCTGTATTGTTGTTCAAGTGTCGGGATATCCGGACTCCCTTCCACATTCTCCGAACATTTGTCCATATTGTGCTTGAGTTTCGTGAATCTTGCTTTTAGTCTTTCGGAATTTCTCTGTGTGAGCTTTTCCGAATCAACTTCGTTCCTGTCCGGTTTCAGTATATCCATTACTTCGCTGAGTTCGAATGGATGTTCGGGAAATGCGTTGGGTCCAAGGATATAGAACTCCCTACCCTCTTTCACATTCTCCGAATATTTGTCTATATTGTGCCGGAGTTCTGCGAGTCTTGCTTTTAGTCTTTCGGAATATCTCTGTGTGAGCTTTTCCGAATCAACTTCGCGCTTGTCCAGTTTCAGTATATCTAATACTTCACTGAGTTCAAATGGATACTCGGGAAATGCATTGGGTCCAAGGATATAGAACTCCATCCCCTCTTCACATTTGTCACATTCTTCAATTAGTTCTTCTGAAGAGATGGTCTCAAGAAGATGTTCGGAAACAGCTTTTTCACACATTTTCTCAATTTCGTCATGCAAAGGCTCATCTTCATCCCTTTCATAGGCAAGTTCCTTCACGATGCTGATCACTTCTTCATGAGTTGCTGCACCAAGGGCACCTACGATTCCTTCGAGTTCTTCCGGCTCTATCATGTGAACATCTCTCATAATCTATAACGACGGCAACTAAAAATACTTCTCAGAATATTGCCTGTGTCATGTTTTTCTATCCTTGCGTCAATGTTCCTTTCCATCAACGGTATCTCGATATTCATCTCATCCACTATATGGCCGGCAAGGACAATATCGCCGCAGAGGAACATCATATCGATGTCGATCATCGAGCTTGCAAGTAGATCTTTCAGTGCACTTCTGACTTTATCTGCGTGGTGCGCAATATCTTCATCCCGAAGCCTCTCAAAACGTCTCTGGCTAAATCCACCTTTTGTGTGTTTTGCCTTGACACTGCTTCTGATGACCATGTCCTCATCAAAGACGGTCTTATCTGATGTTATTCCTATGAGCGATTCCCCTGCATGTGTTGCAAGTACGCAGACGGTCATTTCCCGGTCCAACAGCTTTGTAAGTGGTTCTACATTGAACGATCCGGCAATCTCCAATAAACTTTCGGTTATGGGGGTGGGGGGTACTATTACTTCGCATACCATCTTCATGTTGTCGTAAAATAGCACATATCCCGTATTGGAATTTATCTTTTTGAGCAACTGCAATGTGTCCTGGTCGAGATTATTTGTGAGTTTTCCCTGTATCTCGTTGGCCTGCATCTGTTCATATGTTGTGTATGCAGTGATGAACGAATCGTTGCCGGAAGTTATGGATGCTAACCTTTCGATGTAAGGTTCGAAAGACGATGGTGCTATCTCTTCAATAAGGGAAAATGAGTTCTCATTCGTTCCTTTGTTCCTGAGCTCTTCAAGTTGGTACGTAAGCGTTTCTATACGGACATTAGCCTCATTCAGCTTCTGTTCAGCTTCCTGTTTTGCGGCAATGGCTTTTTTTGTATTAGTTTCGTTCTTTTCAAGCCGCTTTTTGTCTATCTCCATTTCAAGTAGATGTGACTGTAGCTTCTCTATCTCCTTTTCCAACTTTTCTTTTCCTGAATACCGGCTGAAAAGCGAGTTCAGGTTATCCGCCACTTTTTTCTTATCATCCATTTTACTCAAGTTAAGTTCTCCATAAATAAAAAATCTGTCATATCTTCTTGAAACATTCAGTAAGGTACTTATTATTAGAATACAAACTCTATCTGATGAATACTTCACGCCATCCTACTATGTGGATAAAGGGGCAGAAAAGCGCTTCTCTTTCCGGAAAGACAATAGTTCTTGCAGTAACGGGCAGTATCGGTGCAGTACGGGTCATAGAACTTGCACGTGAACTTATCCGTAATGGTGCAGAGGTCTATGGTGTGATGAGCGATGCTGCACAGCATATAATCCATTCGGATGCATTACATTATGCAACAGGGCATGAAGTGATTACTGACCTTGCTGGCGAAGTCGAACATGTTAAGTTCTGTGGTGCTGAAGGGTGTGCCGATCTTCTTCTGATAGCACCGGCAACTGCTAACACTATTGGTAAGATGGCATGCGGTGTGGATGACACACCGGTGACTACCTTTGCGACCACTGCCATAGGTTCCGGTATTCCGGTAATAGTTGTGCCTGCCATGCACAATTCCATGTATGAACATCCGGCAGTGATGGAAAATGTCGATAAGTTAAAGGGCTGGGATATTTCATTTGTTGGTCCTCATCTCAGTGAGGGTATCGCGAAGATAGCATCGAACGACCAAATAGTACTTGCTGTGGAGCGTGTTCTTGGGGATAGTATCCTTTCAGGTAAAAAAGTGCTCATTACGAGTGGGGCGACAGCAGAATCCATCGATCCTATCAGAATAATTACCAACCGTTCTTCAGGCAATACTGGCAGGGAGATCGCACTGGAATTCTATCGCAGGGGTGCAGAGGTTACTGTGGTTCACAGGGGCAATCTCGAGTTTGATGGTGTCAGCGAGATACTTGTGGAAAGTGCCGGTCAGATGGTGGATGCTACATTAAAGGAACTTGAGCACGGTTATGATATGCTTATCAGTGCGGCAGCGATCTCTGATTATACTATTGATGCCAGGGACAATAAGATCAAGTCCGGCGGTGATCTATCATTGAAATTTAGAAGCACCCGAAAACTGATACGCGAGGTGCGTGATGCTTATCCCGATATATCTATAATAGGTTTTAAGGCAGAGGCATACATTTCTGAAGATGAGCTTATTGCCCGTGCAAAAGATTCGATGAAGGATGCGGATCTGGATATGGTTGTGGCTAATGAGGTTGGTACCAGCGGCATAGGTACAATTGAGAACGATGTCTACATAATACCTGCTGAAAATGGTGCTATCACTCATATCAGTGGGAACAAAAGACTGATTGCTGAAGCATTGGCGGATAATATAGAAGAAATGTTGAGGAACCGGGAATTAAATGTCCACTGAGGGTTCTGTTGGCAGGGCTTTTGCTCCGGGGCATATTACCGGTTTCTTTGAGATCCATAATGACCCCCTGCCTCAAAAGAGAGGTTCTACAGGATGCGGTCTTGTTCTTGATGGTGGTATTGAGACTACAGTTTCTGAATGCGTGGATATGACGGAAATTTTCCTTGATGGTATTCCTGTGGTAGCAGAGACGACAAGGGCAGTTGTAGATAAATTAGTGGATTTTCCGGTCAAAGTTAGTTGCACTTCCTCTATTCCGATCGGGTGTGGGTTTGGTGCTTCCGCTGCAGGTGCGCTGAGCGTGGCCTATGCGTTGAACGAAGCCTTCTCTCTAGGTCTTACTTCCAATCAGCTGTTAGAAACTGCTCATGTTGCAGAGGTTACGAATGGAAGTGGGATGGGTGATGTGGAAGGTCAGTCACAGGGTGGGATACCTATCCGTCTTTCTGCGGGCTGTCCTCCGTATGGTAAGCTTGACAGGGTTCCTTCACCTCCTTTCGAGATATTCTGTGTTGTGTTGGGTGAACTTTCTACTGGTTCTATACTTGAGGACCGTACTATTATGAATGAGATCAATTCTGCCGGCAGGGAAGCTTTACGTTCGTTACTTTCAAAGCCTACGCTCAAGAATTTCATGTTACTCTCTAAACAGTTCACATTAAGATGTGGGCTTGCAAGTGAACGCTTGTTGGATGCTATCGAAGCTGTGGATGCTATTGGTGGTCTGTCATCTCAGGCAATGCTGGGGGATACTGTTTTTGCGTTTTCGGGGGCTGCTTCGAGGGAGGAAGTGATAGGATCCCTTAAGGAGTTCGGTGATGTCATTACCTACAATGTTGGTTCTTGCAATCGACTTCCTTTGAATGTTTGATCGCGGATTATTTTGTTCGCAACATTGAAGAAGACATATTAACTATCACAGTATATTCTGAATCAGTCTTATTTTATAAAAAGGAGCAAAAATAATGGTAATGGAAGAAGATTGGGATCCCAAAGGCCCAAAAAGTACTAAAGACCCACAGATGCCGGAGATAAAGATCCCTCCAATGGTGGCAAACATCCTTCGTGGTGGTGCAATAGTTCTTGTGATATTGCTGATCTTTTCGGCAGTGTTCGGATCTATATTCGTTTCAGTTGGTGCAGGACAGGTCGGAGTGAAGTTCAGTCAGTTCGGTGGTGTAATGGATGATGAACTTGGTGAAGGTTTGCATATTGTACCTCCCTGGGTAAGCGTTACAAAGTATTCTGTCAGGAGCGAGATGTACACAATGAGTGCCAAAGCTGCAGAGGGTGAAGTTACCGGTGATGACCAGATAAATGCATTGACCAATGAGGGCTTGACGCTAGGGCTTGATATCTCTGTCAGGTACAGGCTTGTTTCGGAAGATGCAAGCGTTGTTCATACAAAACTTGGTACCGCTTATGCAGAGAAGATCATCAGACCTACTATCAAATCAGTTATAAGGGAAGTTGTTTCCGGCCATACGGCCATGGCCATATATGGTGAGCAAAGAGACCTTGTAGCTACTGAAATGCGGGACGAGATGGAAAAGGCTCTCGTTGCCGATGGTATAATCGTTGAAGAGGTCCTACTCAGGAATGTCCAGCTTCCAGCAAAGATCGCTGATGCTATTGAGTCCAAGCTTCAGGCAGATCAGGATGCCCAGAGGATGATCTTCGTGAAACAGAAAGAGCAGCTCGAAGCTGAAAGGAGGATCATCGAAGCTAACGGTATCGCCAACGCTACGATCGTTCAGGCAACGGGTGAGGCAGAGGCTCTGCGTCTAATTAATAAGGAGCTTGCAAAGAACCCGAAGCTTATCAACTACAAGTACATACAGATGCTTGAGGGCCAGGAAGTGCAGACTATAATAGTGCCTTCGGATCAGGGAATCATTCTTGATGCTACCGCGTAAGATCAGTGGTATGTATGAGTGATATTCCTAAGGATCACCCTCGCTACATTTCCCTTATGACAAGGGAGCGGATAGTCGAGGGTGTGGATATTGGAATTACCAGTCAGCAGGGATTGGTTGCACAGGGCAGAGGTGAGTGTTTCGATTATCTTGTCGGTGAGAGGACCACCACCTCTGCTTTTTTGGCAGAGAAAGTAGCTGTATGTATGCTGCTTCTTGCTAAACGTCCTGTCCTGTCTGTCAATGGGAATGCTGCGGCACTTGTGCCGGAGTTCCTTGTGGAACTTTCCGAACTGGTCGGTGCTCCGCTTGAAGTGAATTTGTTCCACCGTAGTGATGAACGTGTGGAGCGTATAATTTCTTATCTTAAGCAAAAGGGTGCGTCTGAGGTGCTTGGTGGGAAGGGGGATGCAAGGCTTTCTCTTGATCATGGCAGAGCCATCGTGGATTCGGATGGTATTTACAAGGCAGATGTTGTGCTTGTTCCTCTTGAGGATGGTGACCGGTGTCAGAAACTTGTTGATATGGGCAAGACCGTTATTGCAATAGACCTGAACCCAATGTCACGTACGTCCCAAACTGCAAGTGTGACCATTGTTGATAATGTTGTCAGGGCACTTGCAAATATGGTCGGGCTTGCAACCGAACTAAAAAAGCTTGATCCTTTTGAACTTCAAAACATTGTAAAAGAGCATGACAATGGCAGGATATTGTCAGAATCTGTTCGTGAGATCCGCGATGGGCTTGATGGTATGATCATTGATATGTGAGGTTGGGTATGGTCCTTATTGAAAAAACCCGTAAATTCGTTGCGGATGTGCTTGCCGATGAGCCGAGTTCTCATGAGATGTCCCATATTGAACGGGTTGAATCCTCATGTATGGTGATACAGAGTGAGGAAGGTGGCGACATTCAGGTTATACGGCTTGCAGCTCTGCTTCATGATGTGGGGGTAGTAAAAGAGCATCGTGAAGGTGGTGACCATGCTGTCCATAGTGCTGAGATGGCGTATGATCTTCTCATGAAGGAAGGTGTTGAGTCTTCGGTTATCGATCATGTCGTTTCCTGCATCCGTACGCACCGGTTCAGTCGGGGGCACAAGGCAGGATCGCTCGAAGGGCAGATATTGCAGGATGCCGATCGTATCGATGCTCTTGGGGCTATCGGGATATTCAGGGCGGTAATGTCAATGGGTGCTCTGCGTAGCTTGAAACATTCCAGTGGGATCGAGAAAAGTTCATCAAGAAATGCTTATGCAGCAGATCCTCTGGATGGCTTTGCTGAATATATGGAAATGAAACCTTTTAAAATAATGGGTGGCTTAAACACTACGACTGCAAAGAGGATTGCAGCGGACAGGCTCAGGATAATGCATCAATACCTTGATGCACTTGAGGTTGAAACATCGAACAAGTAACAGGTATATGATCATATGGCGGATATTATAATTAAGAACGGTAATGTTCTGACAATGGACCCTGAGTTAGGGGACCTTAAAAACGGGGTTGTGGTTATAGATGATGGCAGTATAGTCGAGGTTGCCGAGTCAACTGAAGCGACAGCAGATACTGTTATCGATGCACGTGGCGGCGTCGTTATGCCGGGTTTCGTTAATACACATACCCATGCAGGCATGACGCTTTTCAGGGGTTATGCAGACGATCTTCCGCTTGCGTCATGGCTTCAGGACCATATATGGCCGGCAGAAGCTGAGCTTACTGCGTCAGACGTGGTCGCGGGTACGAACCTTGCATGTCTGGAAATGATCAAAAGCGGAACCGTGGCCTTTGCGGATATGTACTTCTTCATGGAAGAGGTCGGTAAGGTCGTGGAGTCTTCAGGCCTAAGGGCTGCTCTTTCCTACGGCATGATCGAACTGGGGGATGCTGAAAAGGGGAAGAACGAACTTAAGAAAGGTAAAGGGTTTGTGAACGAGTGGAATGGAAAGGCAGACGGGAGGATCTCTGCAATGTATGGTCCGCATGCACCCAATACCTGTTCAAAGGATTTCCTCATTAAAGTAAAAGAACAGGCTGTTGCAGATAATGCTAAGATACATATTCATGTGCTTGAGACCGAGGCTGAACTGAACCAGATGAAGGAACAGTACGGTATGTGCTCTGTCAATATGCTGGATAGTATCGATTTCTTTGGACCTGATGTTCTTGCGGCACATTGTGTCTGGCTTTCTGATGGGGACATGGACATCCTGGCCAACAATAATGTCAATATCTCGCATAATCCGGTGAGCAATATGAAGCTGGCATCAGGTGTCGCACCGGTGACGAAATTGCTTGATAGGGATGCAAATGTCTGTCTTGGTACTGATGGTTGTGCTTCTAATAATAATCTCGATATGTTCGATGAGATGAAAACTGCCACATTGTTGCAAAAGGTGGATACCATGGACCCAACTGCACTTCCTGCAAGGAAGGTGCTTGAGATGGCCACTATCAATGGGGCAAAGGCACTTGATATTAAGGGTGGGATGTTGAGGAAAGGTTATAATGCAGATGTTATAATTGTTGACATGAACAGATCCCACCTGACTCCGTTGTTCGATGTGCCTTCACAATTGGTATATTCGGCAGGCGGAAGTGATGTGAGGACTTCTATTGTCAATGGTAAGGTTCTCATGGATGATCATAAGGTGCTTTGCATGGACGAGCAGAAGATCATCGATGATGCTAAAGAGGCGGCTTCCGATCTGGTGTCAAGGGTCGATGCCAAGAACTGATGCGGGTCCGTTTTGTTATACAATATTTGAATTTATACTGGAGATCTAAATATGAGTGATAAAGATTTGATAGAATCCGGTGATATGAAGATCGGGTGGGTGCGCAGTCACATGCCTGTTCTTTCTATCATTCGTGAGAGCTTCGAACGTGAACAGCCTTTGAAAGGACATAAGATCGCAATGGCGTTGCATGTCGAAGCAAAGACCGCCGCTCTTGTGGAGGCACTTGCTATCGGTGGTGCTGAAGTTGCCATTACAGGTTGCAATCCGTTGAGCACACAGGATGATGTTTCAGCAGCTCTCAATACGCGTGATAATATCAAATGTTATGCAAAGTATGATTGCTGCAGTGATGAATATTATGAGGCTATCGATAAAGTGCTCGATATGAAGCCTGATATCACTATTGATGATGGTGCCGACCTTATCTTCAAGCTTCACACCGAGCGCACAGATCTGCTCCCAGGGATCCTTGGTGGCTGTGAAGAGACCACGACCGGTATTCACAGACTCAAGGCAATGGAGAAAGATGGTGCATTGAAGATGCCAGTTGTTGCGGTAAACGATGCAATGACAAAATTCCTTTTCGATAATAGGTATGGTACAGGTCAGTCAGCATGGGATGGTATCATGAGGACCACCAATCTTCTGGTTGCTGGAAAGACCGTTGTTATCGGTGGATATGGCTGGTGTGGTAAGGGTGTTGCAATGCGTGCTTCAGGACTTGGTGCGGATGTCATTGTGACAGAGATCGACCCTATTCGTGCACTTGAGGCTCGTATGGATGGTCACCGGGTCATGTCCATGGCCGAGGCTGCAAAGTATGGTGATATATTCGTCACAACTACGGGTAATGTCGATATCCTTTCAAAGAAGCACTTTGAGGTAATGAAAGATGGTGCAATTCTTGCAAATTCAGGTCACTTCAATGTGGAGATCAATCTTGAAGAGCTGACTGCCATGGCCAGTTCTGTAAGGGCGGTCAGGAAGAATATCAAGGAGTACAATGTTGCGGGTAAGAGAATTAACGTTCTTGCAGATGGCAGACTTGTTAATCTTGCAGCGGGTGATGGTCATCCGGCAGAGGTCATGGATATGAGCTTTGCAAATCAGGCACTATGTGTCAAATATATTGCTGAGAACAAGCTTGAGAATGGTGTACATCCTGTACCGCATGATCTTGATATGTATGTTGCTGAACTGAAATTGAAATCAATGGGCATTGAAATTGATGAACTTGAACCTCATCAGACCGAATATATGGAAGGATGGGAGTGCGGGACATAATTGTCCTGTAATTATTTTTTTAATTGTTTTTTTCTTTTTATCGTTTGATCGGTATGTTCAAAATTTAAAATTTCAGTGTATATATCTTCTTTTTTGATGCATTCAAGTCATTGGTTGGTGATTTTCGGGGTCAAAGCTTATATAATGAGAGGCATATAATGGAAATCCCGAGAATGCAATATGCTAACTCTCTTTGCGGGTATTGGTGCAACTTTATCTGTAAGTTGTTATTCAGGCTGAATAGTACTTTGCAAAGATCTGATTAGTGCGTTAGCGGTCTGATAAATGCGCTTGATATTGATAAGGGCAGAATGTTCAATAATTCCATGTGAAAAAAGGGTTAACTTTGTAAAAAGTGAAAATAATCCTATAAATATGTATTGACAATTTCATACCTCTTTCATTTATATTTCAATATGTATTTTGTACGTGTGGATTGAGCACGTTCACTCAAAAAATATGCACGATGTGTAACCGGTATGCTTATATAGTAGTGTTCCCTTGTTACCTCGCTGTATGAGGCGGCATTTATGGTGCCAGTGCAGTAGTCACCGTGGGCTTGTAGCTTAGTCAGGCAGAGCGTCTGGCTTTTAACCAGACGGTCTAGGGTTCAAATCCCTACAAGCCCGCCAGCAATTCATGGATATATTGCTTGCATATTTTTTAGGAGGAGTAAATTTGAGTAAGTTCAGCCTGCTTGACCACGAATTAATCCCCCATCATGAAATTATGGATGAGGATGATCTGAAAACTGTCCTGACACATTATAATGTTGAAAGGGAACAGTTACCAAAGTTGAAAGTAACAGATCCTATCGCACAAGAGATTGGTGCGGAGCCTGGCAATGTTGTGAAGGTTATTCGCAAAAGCCAGACTGCAGGTGAAGCACTGTATTACAGATATGTAATAGAGTGAAACGAGGTTTTAATATTTGAAATATCTTGTTTATTCTTTATCCACTTATTTTGGTTGCTTTTTAATGCATTGTTTCGAGGGTGCATTCGACCGAGTTGATACTGTGACCGCCTATGTGGTCGCAGTGACCGTTAATTCCACTAATTTTTCTTTCTAAAATCCAATTAACTAAAAGAGGGTGCTATCATCGCGTTAGACACGAGCGTATTATCAGAAGCCTATTTCACAAAGGACAAGATTGTGCAGCATCACATTGACTCTTATGACAAGTTTGTCAAACATGGTCTTCAGAAGATCATTAATGAACAAGGTATAATCGAGACCGATCTCGAGGATATCTATGTCAAACTTGGTAAGATAAGGGTGGAACATCCAGTAGTAAAGGAAGCAGATGGTGCAATTGAGAAATTGTATCCAAACGAGGCAAGGTTGCGTAACCTTTCTTATTCTGCTCCTCTTTTCCTGGAAATGTCTGTTGTACAGAATGGTGAGGAAGGAGAGCCAAGGGAGGCAAAGGTCGGCCAGCTTCCTGTAATGATCAAATCGGAGATCTGTAACCTTGTTGGCATAAGCGATGCCGAAATGATCCAACATGGTGAGGATCCGCTTGATCCTGGGGGATATTTTATTGTAAATGGTACTGAACGTGTCGTGATGACACTTGAGGACCTTGCCCCTAACAAGATCCTTACTGAGCTCGGTGAGCGTTACGGTGACTCCATCGAAGTTTCAAAGGTGTTCTCTCAGAGGAGAGGTTACAGGGCACTGGTAGTTGTGGAAAGAGGCAGGAAATCCCTTTTGGAGATCTCATTCCCATCTATATCCGGACGTGTCAACTTCATTACATTGATGCGTGCTCTGGGTGTTGAGACCGATGAAGATGTCGCAAAGATCGTTTCGACCGATCCTGAGATCATGAAGTTCATGTTCGAGAACCTCGAAGAGGCAGAGGTCTTCACAATAGAAGATGCTATTGAGAAGATCGGTGGTCGCGTGGCTTCCGGGCAGGCAAGGGAATACCAGATGAAGCGTGCGAACTATGTGATCGACCGTTATCTTCTTCCGCACCTTGGCAACGATCCTGCTGACAGAATACCAAAGGCACATTTCCTTGGTAGGATGGCAGAGTCATGTTTCGAGCTTGCTCTTAAAAGGCGCTCAGATGATGATAAGGACCACTACTCCAACAAGAGGCTTAAGTTGACCGGTGACCTTATGGAAGATCTTTTCAGGGTAGCTTTCAACCGTCTTGCACGTGATGTAAAATACCAGCTTGAAAGGGCTAACATGAGGAACAGGGAATTGAACGTAGCGACACTTGTGCGTGCGGATGTTCTTACAGATCGTCTTCAGCACCCCCTTGCCACAGGTAACTGGGTAGGCGGTAGAAGTGGTGTATCTCAGTTGCTTGACCGCACGGATTACATCTCAACTCTTTCTCACTTAAGGCGTGTCATTTCTCCACTTTCAAGGGCACAGCCTCACTTTGAGGCTCGTGATCTGCATCCTACTCAATGGGGACGCCTTTGTCCTTCAGAGACTCCCGAAGGTCCAAATTGTGGTCTGGTGAAGAACTTTGCCCAGATGGTCGAGCTTTCTACTGGTATAGAGGATAAGGAAGTTGTTAAGAATATCATTTACGGACTTGGTGTAACTCCTGTGGAAATCTACGTTCCGGAAATTATCTTGGAATTGGCTGCCGATGTTGATTATGAGGAAGACCTGGAATTGACTCCTCATGATGAGGGCGAAGGACCTGCTGTAAAGGTTGAAACCAAGGCAGAGTCTGGGCCCAACGTTGTTGATTATCATAAGTACATGGATGAAAATGCCGATCCCGTGGGCGGCGATGAGACGGAGGTGCAAGAATGACTGAAGCAAAAGTCTTCCTCGATGGGGAATTTATCGGAACTCACGATGATCCGGTAGAGCTTGTCGAGAGTATAAGGGGGCAGCGCCGCAGTGGTATGTTGCCTGATCAGTTGAATGTAACTCTTTATGAGGATATTCACGAATTAATCATAAGCTCTGATATGGGTCGTGCAAGAAGGCCTGCCCTCGTTGTTGAAGATGGTGTTCCGCTGATCACTGAGGAACATATCGAAAAGCTCCGGGATGGCGAGATCTCGTTCCGTGATATCTTGAATATGGGTTTTGTTGAATATCTGGATGCTGAGGAGGAAGAGAATGTGTTCATTGGTCTTTATGAAAAGGACCTTACTCCTAAACACACCCATCTTGAGATAGACCCCTCCCTAATGCTTGGTATCTGTACTGGTATGGTCCCATATCCGGAGCACAATGCTTCTCCGAGGAACACCATGGGTGCAGCTATGATCAAGCAGTGTATCGGGGTTTCTTCATCCAACCTGAAACTCAGGCCTGATACACGTGCGCATGTACTTCACTATCCGCAGAAGGCAATGACGCGTACTCAGACCTGTGATGCTATCCATTTCGATGACCGTCCGGCTGGACAGAACTTCGTTGTCGCTGTCATGTCCTACGAAGGGCATAATATTGAGGATGCACTGGTTTTCAATAAAGGTTCCATTGAGAGGGGTCTTGGAAGAAGCCACTTCCTGAGAACCTTTGAAGGTGAAGAACGCCGTTATCCTGGTGGCCAGGAAGACAAGTTCGAGATACCGGATTCTGAGTTCAGGGGTGCCCGTAGTGCAGAAGCATATGCAAACCTCGATATTGATGGTCTTGTGAACCCTGAGACCGTTGTAGGTCCAAATGATGTGCTTATCGGTAAGACAAGTCCTCCAAGGTTCCTTGAAGAGCAGTCTGACTTTGGTATAACCATTGAACAGCGCAGGGAAAGTGCGATCACGATGCGCTCTAACGAGAAAGGTATCGTTGATACTGTTATTCTTACTGAGTCTATCAATGGTACAAGGCTTGCAAAGGTGAAGATAAGGGATGAGAGGATTCCTGAGATCGGTGACAAGTTCGCATCAAGACACGGTCAGAAGGGAGTTATCGGTTTGATAGTTCCATATCATGATATGCCATTTACAGAACTGGGTATGGTCCCTGATCTTGTTATTAATCCTCACGCTATCCCTTCACGTATGACCGTTGCCCACGTTCTGGAAATGATCGGTGGGAAACTTGGTTCTATTGAAGGTCAGCGTATGAGGGGTACTGCATTCTCCGGTGATAAGGAGGATGGTATCCGTGCAGGGCTTCAGAAAAATGGTTTCTCGCACACAGGAAAAGAGGTGTTCTGTGATGGGGTTACCGGTAAGAAGATCCAGGCAGATGTTTTCGTTGGTGTTATCCTTTACCAGAAGCTCCACCACATGGTTGCATCAAAGATCCATGCAAGGTCCAGAGGTCCTGTGCAGGTATTGACCCGTCAGCCAACTGAGGGACGTGCTCGTGAAGGAGGTCTTAGGTTTGGTGAAATGGAAAGAGATGTACTGATCGGACACGGTGCTGCGATGACCTTGAAGGAAAGGCTTCTCGATGAGTCTGATAAGGTCGTAGAACTCGTATGTGGACACTGTGGTATGGTGGCAACCTTTGACAGGACACGTAATATCAGATACTGTTCGAACTGTGGTGCTGAAACGGACATTCACCCGGTGGAAATGAGCTATGCGTTCAAGTTGCTTCTTGATGAGATCAAATCCCTTGGGGTTGCTCCAAGACTTAGACTTGATGATGCGGTGTGATAATAATGCAGATGGACAATATGGTACCTTCAATACCAAAAAGGATCGGTGCGATCAAATTCGGTTTGATCTCTCCGCGCGAAGTACGTAAAATGAGCGTTACATCGATCATAACTGCGGATACCTATGATGATGACGGTTATCCGATAGACATGGGTCTTATGGACCTGCGTCTTGGTGTGATCGATCCTGGACTTAAATGTAAGTCCTGTGGAAGCCGTGCTGGTGAATGCCCTGGTCACTTCGGGCATATCGAACTTGTGGCACCTGTTATCCACGTTGGTTTCAATAAGATCCTTCGTAAGATCTTACGTTCGGTCTGTTGCAAGTGCAGTTCCCTTCTGCTTGAGGAAGGCAAGAAGAGGGACTTCCTTGAACAGCTGTCCAGGCAGAAGGATATGGGTCACCTTCCTGATGATGTTATCAATAATGTCTTCAAGGAAGCAAGGAAGTCAAAGACCTGCCCTTACTGTAATGAGGAGCAGCTCGATATAAAGTTCGAGAAGCCAAGTGAGTACATTGAGAATGGTCATAAGCTGACCCCTACCGAGATAAGGGACAGGTTCGAGAACATCTCGGATGATGATATCCGTGTAATGGGGATGAACCCTGATACTGCCCGTCCTGAATGGATGATCCTTACAGTTCTTCCGGTACCTCCGGTCACTGTGAGGCCATCCATCACGCTTGAATCCGGTCAGCGCAGTGAGGATGATCTGACCCACAAGCTTGTGGATATCATTCGTATCAACCAGCGTTTCCAGGAAAATAGGGATGCTGGTGCTCCTCAGCTTATCATTGAGGACCTTTGGGAGCTTTTGCAATATCACCTTACAACTTATTTCGATAATGAGGTTTCAGGTGTACCTCCTGCCAGGCACAGGTCAGGAAGGCCGCTGAAGACCTTGACCCAGCGTCTTAAGGGTAAGGAAGGACGTTTCAGAGGAAGTCTGTCAGGTAAGCGTGTGAACTTCTCTGCACGTACTGTGGTATCTCCTGATCCCAACCTTAGTATCAATGAAGTCGGTGTTCCCCTTTCTATTGCACAACATATGACAATTCCTGTAAGGGTCATTTCAAAGAACCTTGACCTTATGCGGGAATATGTCCGCCGTGGACGCGAAGTTCATCCGGGTGCGAATTATGTTATCCGTGATGATGAACGTCGTATCAAGGTCACCGATATCAACAAAGAAGAACTTCTTGAGAAGCTCGAGCCTGGATGGACCATTGAAAGGCAGATGCAGGATGGAGATATCGTGCTGTTCAACAGGCAGCCTTCATTGCACAAGATGAGTATCATGGCTCATCGCGTAAAGGTACTTCCTAATAAGACCTTCAAGCTCAATCCGGCTGTATGTCCGCCATACAATGCTGATTTTGATGGTGATGAGATGAACATGCACGTTCTTCAGACAGAAGAGTCACGTGCAGAGGCCAGTATCCTTATGCAGGTTCAGGAAAACATCCTTTCCCCGCGTTTCGGTGGTCCTATCATCGGTGGTATCCACGATCACATTTCCGGTCTGTTCCTTTTGACAAGGAATCAAAAGTTCATTAGTAAGAACGATGCACTGGAGCTTCTCCGTAAGTCTGAATTGCGTGTGCTTCCAGAGCCTGCTGGTCATCTTGAAGATGGTGAGCCTTATTGGGACGGAAAGCAGATCTTCAGTCAGATCCTTCCTAAGGGACTTTATGTCGAGTTCCCTGCGCAGGTATGTTTCAAGTGTGATACCTGTAAGAAAGGGGACTGTGAGTACGATGCTTATGTTGTCATCGAAGATGGTGAGCTGATCAAAGGTACTATCGATGAGCAGGCTATTGGTGCGTTCAAAGGACGTGTTCTTGATAAGGTCGTTAAAGAATTCGGTACCACTGCAGGTGCACAGTTCGTAGATGATTTCACAAGGCTTGCTATCAGAGGTGTGATGCACACAGGTCTGAGCTTTGGTATCAGTGATGAGGATATTCCGCTAGAGGCCAAGGAAGGCATTGCTATAAGGCTACAGGATGCTGAAAAAGAGGTAGCTGAACTTGTTCAGGCGTATGAGAACAAGGAGCTTGAAGCTTTGCCGGGCAGGACCCTTGATGAGACCATTGAAATGAGGATCATGCAGACCCTGGGTAAGGCAAGAGATGACACTGGTGGGATGGCTGACCAGAGTCTTGGTCTTGAGAACTCTGCGGTTATAATGGCAAGGTCTGGTGCTCGTGGTTCTATTTTGAACTTGACCCAGATGGCGGCTTGTGTAGGTCAGCAGGCGGTTCGTGGTGAGCGTATCAGGAGAGGATATGCAGGAAGGACCCTCCCTCACTTCGATAAGGGTGACCTTGGTGCAGATGCTCACGGTTTCGTGAAGGCAAGTTACAAGAGCGGATTGAATCCGACTGAGTATTTCTTCCACGCAATTGGTGGTCGTGAAGGTCTTGTGGATACTGCGGTCCGTACTTCCCAGTCAGGTTACCTTCAGAGGCGTCTTGTGAATGCGTTGCAGGATCTTGAGGTGCAGTATGATGGTTCTGTGCGCGAGACGAGAGGTGTCATTGTACAATTCAAGTACGGTGAAGATGGTATCGACTCCACAAAGAGTGATTACAGTAAGCCGGAGGCAATACACCGTGTTGTCAGGTCTGTTACAGGTAAGGAGGTGGCATAATGTCCATCAGTGAAGCTACTATCGATTCTATGATAAGCGGTCTTCCGCTTCCAAAGACGACACTTGCTACGTTAAGAAAGGATGTAGTGGATGTCGGTGTCACGAAAAAAGAAATGGAAGTGATCATCGAACGTGTCATGGCAGACTATGAGTATGCATGTGTTGAGCCCTGTGAAGCGGTTGGTGTGGTCTCTGCACAGTCCATTGGTGAACCTGGTACTCAGATGACCATGCGTACTTTCCACTACGCTGGTGTGGCTGAGATCAACGTTACGTTGGGTTTGCCACGTCTTATCGAGATCGTGGATGCAAGGAAGACTCCAAGTACTCCTATGATGACCGTTGCTCTTGTCAAAGAGTATGCTGCAGACAGGGAATTCGCAAGGAAGGTCGCATGGGAGATCGAAGCTACTCATATCGAGCATCTGGCGGACGTTACGACCGATCTTGCTAACATGAACCTTATCCTCGATCTTAATGAGAAGATTCTTTTGCAGAGGGGCATTGGCGTTGAGGCCATTGCTGAAAAGCTTGAAGCTGGTCTTGGTGTAAAGGTAAAGATCCCCAGTGAGGTTGCAAATCAGATCATTGTGATCCCGAAGGAACCTTTGTACAGGGATCTGCTCCAGCTTGCCAAGAACATTCATGGTATCACTTTGAAAGGTATTGAGGGTATCAAGAGGGTAGTCATCAGAAAAGATGGTGAAGAATACACTCTTTATACTGAAGGCTCAATGCTCAAGGAAATTCTCGAAGTCGAAGGTATAGACCTTTCAAGGACTTCTACTAACAATATTGGTGAGATCTATGAAGTGTTCGGTATTGAGGCTGCTCGTTTTGCCATCATTAAGGAAGCCAGTGACACTCTGCGTGAGCAGGGTCTTACTGTGGATATCCGCCACCTCATGCTTGTGTCAGACATCATGACCTGTGATGGAGAGGTAAAGCAGATCGGTCGTCACGGTATTTCCGGTGAGAAGGCCAGTGTGTTTGCCCGTGCAGCGTTCGAGGTTACTGTTAATCACTTGCTTGATGCTGGTATGCGCGGTGATATCGATGAGCTTAATGGTGTTACTGAGAACATTATTGTCGGTCAGCCGATCAAGCTCGGTACTGGTGATGTTCACCTGGTTGCAAGAAATCCTCTCAAAGACCTTTAAGAGCATTAGGTTGCAACCAGAAAGTAGATATAAGGATTCAGATATTAGAATACAAATCTCAAATTGACAATATAGATGGGTTGATGTAAAATGGATATTAATATTGATAAAGCACTTATCAAAGTTATCAGGACAGGTACTGTTATCATGGGTGCGAACCGCACTATTGAGGCAGCAGTTAAAAATGAAGCAAAGATGGTAGTTCTTGCATCCAACTGCCCTGCAAACATAAGAGAGCAGATCGAGGCAACCAGCGTACCTATTTTAGATTATGCTGGTACCGGTGTCGATCTCGGTCCTGCATGCGGTAAGCCATTTACCATTGCTACCATGGCGATCATGGATGCAGGCGAATCCGATATACTTGCAGGGATCTAAGTCAGGAGTTGTTTATTTGGGCGAGATCAGACTTTCAACAGAATGTATCAGATACATTGCACTGTTTGAAAGTGTGACTCACGCTTCTATTAAGGATTGCATTGTCGATGATGATAGGATCATCTATGTCGTAAATACTGGTGACATGGGTGCAGCTATTGGTAAATGTGGGGATAATCTCAATCGGGTTAAAAAGTCCGTTGACAAACACATTGAACTCATCGAATATTCGGCCGAACCGGTTACATTTATAAAGAATGCTTTCGGTACTGTGTCTGTTAAGTCCGTCAGGATATCCAGTAAAGGCGATAAGAAAATTGCCTATGTGGATGTGGCAGCAAATGAAAAAGGGCTTGCTATAGGGCGTAACGGAAGCAATATCGATAAGATAAAAAGGGTGGTAGGTCGCCATCACTATATCGATGATGTTATCTTACAGTGAACTTTTGTTCACACAAATTATCTAATTCAACTGATTTATTTACGAAAATTTACGGAAAATTAATTGGGAGGATAATATATGCCAAATGGAAAGTATGCAGCTCACAGACTTCAGCAGGTTCGCAAAGACGCTAGGTGGAAAGACACCAACTACAGCAGGCGTACCTTAGGTCTGGACATTAAATCTGACCCTCTAAGTGGTGCGCCACAGGGTCGTGGAATAGTACTTGAGAAAGTGGGTGTCGAGGCAAAACAGCCTAACTCCGCTATCAGGAAATGTGTTAGGATCCAGTTGATCAAAAACGGTCGTCAGGCAACAGCTTTCTGTCCTGGTGATGGTGCTATCAATTTTATTGATGAGCACGATGAAGTGACCGTAGAAAGAATAGGTGGCCGTATGGGTGGTGCAATGGGTGATATCCCTGGCGTGCGCTTCAAGGTCATTGCTGTGAACAATGTATCATTGAGAGAAATGGTCATTGGCAGAAAGGAAAAACCAAGGAGATAATTCCATGTACAAGTTATTCGGAAAGTGGGACCTTACAGAGGTCGAAGTTGCTGACGCTGGTATCAAGAGATATGTCAACCTAGATCCTGTTATCGTGCCACATACATCAGGTAAACACGCAAGGCAGCAGTTCAACAAGTCCGACATTACAATCGTCGAGCGTCTTGTGAACAATGTAATGCGTAATGCACAGAACACCGGTAAGAAGCAGATTGCTCTTCGTATTGTGGATGAGGCTTTAGATATCGTTAACTCGAAGACAAAGAAGAATCCTGTTCAGGTTCTCGTGGAAGCTATTTCAAATGCAGGCCCAAGGGAAGAAGTTGTCAGACTTAAATACGGTGGTATATCTGTACCAAAGGCAGTTGACACAGCTCCACAGAGGCGTGTTGACCATGCATTGAGAAATATCTCAATAGGTTCTAATCAGGCAGCTTTCAAATCAAAGCGCACTGCAGCAGAATGCCTTGCATCTGAGCTCATCGCAGCTTCTAACCGTGATGCAAAGAGCTACTCCATCAACAGGAAGGATGGAAAGGAAAGAGTCGCAAAGGCAGCACGTTAACCGTGTTGCTTTTTTATTTTATATAATATTCAATTGTAGGTTTTATCATGGGACGAAGGAAGAAAATGGTTGAGCGTGTTACAGCGCTGATGAGCGATCCAGTAATGATTAGGAACATCGGTATTGTAGCTCACATCGATCACGGAAAAACAACTCTTTCAGATAACCTCCTCGCAGGCGCTGGGATGATCTCTAAGGAGCTCGCAGGTCGCCAGTTGTTCATGGATTCTGACGCAGAGGAGCAGGAAAGAGGTATCACAATCGACTCCGCTAACGTGTCAATGGTGCACGAATATGAGGACAAGGAATATCTTATCAATCTTATTGATACACCAGGTCACGTTGACTTTGGTGGCGACGTTACCCGTGCAATGCGTGCAGTAGATGGTGCAGTAGTTGTCATCGATGCTGTTGAAGGTACAATGCCTCAGACCGAGACCGTTCTGAGACAGGCACTGAAAGAGCACGTAAGGCCGGTACTTTTCATTAACAAGGTAGACCGTCTTATCAACGAGTTGCAGGTCGATGATCAGGAGATGCAGATCAGGCTCGGAAAGCTCATCGATCACGTAAACAAGCTTATCAAAGGTATGAACGAAGAGCGCTACAACGCAGGCTGGAAGGTAAATGCAGCTGAGGGTACTGTAGCATTCGGTTCCGCTCTTTATAACTGGGCTATCAGTGTCCCTATGATGAAGAAGACCGGTGTAAGCTTTAGTGACGTTTTCAATTACTGCCGTGAAGAAGACATGAAGGCACTTGCAGAGAAATGTCCACTCCACGAAGCAGTTAACGATATGGTTATCAGATTCCTTCCAAGTCCTATCGATGCACAGAAGGGCAGGGTCGGAGCTATCTGGCATGGTGATCGTGAGTCCGGTATCGGTAAGCAGATGTCTGTTGCAGATGCCACAGGAGATGTTGCTTTCATGGTAACTGATATTACCATGGACCCACACGCAGGAGAAGTTTCAACAGGTAGACTTTTCAGCGGTTCACTTTCCCGTGGTATGGAAGTTTACGTTTCAGGCGCATCAAAGACGAACAGAATCCAGCAGGTCGGTGTTTTCATGGGCCCTGAGAGACTTGAAGTTGATGCGATCCCTGCAGGTAACATTGCAGCGGTAACAGGTCTCAGGGATGCATTTGTAGGTGCCACAGTAACCACACTTGAAGGCATGGAGCCTTTCGAGAGTATCAAGCACGCAAGTGAACCTGTAGTTACTGTTGCGGTCGAAGCAAAGCACATGAAGGACCTTCCAAAGCTCGTTGAAGTTCTTCGCCAGGTCGCTAAGGAAGACCCAACACTCAAGATCACTCTTGATGAAGAGACCGGTGAGCACTTAATGGCTGGTATGGGTGAACTTCACCTTGAGGTCATTGCTCACAGGATCGAGCGTGACAAAGGTGTGGAGATCACAACAACACCTCCGCTTGTCGTATATCGTGAGACGATCGTAGGTACAGCTGGTCCTGTGGAAGGTAAATCCCCTAACAGGCACAACAGATTCTATGTTATCGTCGAGCCACTGGAGCCAGAAGTCCGTGAGCTTATACGCAATGACGAGATCTCCATGAGGATGCCTGAAGTTGAGAGAAGGGAGAAGCTCATGGCAGCAGGTCTTAATAAGGATGAAGCAAAGAAGATCGTAAATATCTTCGAGAGCAATGCTTACTTCGATATGACAAAGGGTATTCAGTACCTGAACGAAACAATGGAGCTTATCCTTGAGGGATTCACCGAGGTCATGAAGGCTGGACCACTTTCCAAGGAACCATGCATGGGTGTCAAAGTAAAGCTCATGGATGCAAAACTCCACGAGGATGCTGTCCACAGAGGTCCTGCACAGGTAATTCCTGCATCAAGACAGGCAATCCAGGCTGCAATGCTTATGGCTGATGATACGCTCTTTGAACCATATCAGAAGGTATTCATCCAGGTCCCACAGGAGCAGATGGGTGGAGCAACCAAGGAGATCCAGGGTCGTCGCGGTGTCATTATAGACATGACTTCCGAAGGTGACACAACCATCATCGAGTCCAAAGCACCAGTTTCAGAGTTGTTCGGATTCGCTGGTGATATCAGATCCGCAACAGAAGGCCGTGCAATGTGGAGTACAGAGTTCGCAGGTTTCGAACCACTCCCAATGAGCCTCATGGCTGAAGTTGTTACAGGCATCCGCAAGCGAAAAGGACTCAAAGCAGCTTTGCCACAGGCAGAAGACTTTATGAGCTTGTAAGGTGGATATCAATCCATCTTTTTTTCTGCTTGAGACAATTCGCTGGAAAGGTTTAAGAGTAGAAACAACCATTATGCTCAAAATTACAGATTATACCAATTAAAAATAAAGGAGAATATTATCATGGCTGAGAAACCACATATGAACTTAGCAGTTATCGGACACGTTGACCACGGTAAATCAACATTTGTCGGAAGGTTGATGTTCGAGACAGGCGCAGTACCTGCACACCTTATCGAGAAATATAAGGCAGAAGCAAAAGAGAAGGGTAAGGAATCCTTCGCATTCGCATGGGTCATGGATACACTCAAGGAAGAGCGTGAGAGAGGAGTTACCATCGATATCTCACACAAGAGATTCGACACCGACAAGTACTACTTTACAGTAGTGGACTGTCCAGGTCACCGTGACTTCGTAAAGAACATGATCACCGGTGCTTCCCAGGCAGATGCAGCTGTTCTTGTAGTTGCAGCACCTGACGGTGTAATGGCCCAGACAAAGGAGCACGTTTTCCTTTCAAGGACCCTTGGTATCAACCAGCTTATCGTTGCTATTAACAAGATGGACGCAGCTGAATACAGCGAGGACAGATACAACGAGGTAAAGAAAGAAGTATCACAGCTCCTCGGTATGGTAGGATTCAAGGCAGAGGATGTCCCATTCATTCCAACCTCCGCATTCGAAGGCGACAACATAACAAAATCAAGCGCGAACACTCCATGGTACACTGGTCCTGCATTGCTTGAGTGCCTCAACAATCTTACTGTGCCAAGTAAGCCAGACACACTTCCACTCCGTATCCCAGTACAGGATGCATACACCATTTCCGGCATCGGTACCGTTCCAGTAGGTAGGGTAGAGACCGGTATCATGAAGAAGGGCCAGAAGGTCACCTTCATGCCAAGCGGCGCAACTGGTGAGGTCAAGTCAATTGAGATGCACCACGAAGAATGGGATCAGGCTGTACCTGGTGACAACATCGGTTGGAACGTAAGAGGTATTGGAAAGAACGACGTCAGGAGAGGTGACGTATGTGGTCCTGCAGAAAAGCCACCATCGGTAGCTGAAGAGTTCACCGGACAGATCGTTGTCCTTCAGCACCCATCCGCTATCACAGTCGGATACACTCCTGTATTCCACTGCCACACAGCTCAGACTGCATGTACTCTCATGGCCATCAACAAGAAGTTGGATCCAAAGAGCGGTCAGGTCAAGGAAGAGAACCCAACCTACATCAAGGCTGGAGATGCAGCTATCGTTACAATCAAGCCAACAAGGCCAATGTGTATTGAGCCTGTAAGTGAGATTCCACAGCTCGGCAGATTCGCTATCCGTGATATGGGTATGACGATCGCTGCCGGTATGTGTATGAGTGTTACACAGAAGAAATAACACTCTTTCTCTTTTTTTTTAATAGGAGAAAAACATGGCACAGAAAGCAAGAATACGATTATCAGGCACAAGTCCTGTAAACCTCGATGGTGTTTGCGACCAGGTGAAAGCCATTGCAAACCGCACTGGAGTAAGCATATCCGGTCCAGTTCCACTTCCAACAAAGAAGTTGGTAGTTCCTGTAAGGAAGAGCCCTAGTGGCGACGGTACAGCAACATGGGACCACTGGGAAATGCGTGTCCACAAAAGACTTATTGACATTGCAGCTGATGAGCGTGCACTTAGACAGCTCATGAGAATTAATGTTCCAAAAGATATCAGTATTGAGATCGTACTCCAGAATTGAGTACTATTGAAAAACGACTTAAATTAGTTACAGATCTATATCTGTAACATTTCTCCTCCCACTTTACTTACTTCTCTTTTTTCTTATTATTTGAGCTTATACTTTTATGGTAGTCCATCAATATTTAGTTGATATTATGTAATGTGAATCATATACATATATATCATGGGGAAACGGGGACCAAAACCAAAATTTAATGATGTTGCTTGTCCTAATGAAGACTGTGAATACTATGGCCTTACTGGAAAAGGTAATGTTGTAGGTAATGGAACTTATCAGATCAAAGGTAAACGTATTA
>NZ_JAGSOI010000017.1 GCF_023684405.1 Methanococcoides seepicolus
TTGTACAATACGAAAGAAGATGTTGACATGCTGATTGAAGGGATAAAGAAAGTAGAGATGATGTACAAGTGAACGACGCTATTCAGGATGAGATCATAGAAGAATTTGACGGCCTTGAATGGTTTGACAAATATACTCTCCTTATCTCTTTCGGCAAAAAGCTCAAACCGATGGATGAAGAGTTTAAGACTGAAGACAATTCGATCAGCGGATGCCAATCCAAAGTTTGGGTTAGAAGCTACAATAAAAATGGCAAATTGATCTTTGATCTCGATAGTGATGCCATGATAACCAAAGGGATCATTGCTCTTGTAGCTAAGGTAGTGAACGATCGGTATCCCCAGGAGATATTAGATGCTGACCTATATTTTATTGACAAGATTGGATTGAAGTCAAATCTCTCGCCTGCAAGATCAAATGGACTTGAGTCGATCATCAATAGGATAAAAGAGGTAGCTGCAAACGAGGCGAATTCGAAGGGTTTAAAGGATTAAGAAGGGCACCTCATGGACATTGTCCACGATATTCCCCAACATGAAAGGGATCACTAATCCGATCCCGAAAAATCCTTGACTGCACCCATAGAAAACTTGAAAACACCACATTTAAGTTAAAATGGTTTCCAAAAGGAGAGTTCAATCAATAATATTCAATATTTTTTTGGTCAACTCCGAACTTTGTTCCGTACATTCGAGGGCTGATTCATCAACACATTCATTATATACGAATCCTGAAAGTTCGTAAAGCACTCTGTTCAAGTTCCTACCTTTGCTTGTCAGATGGTATTCTATGCACAACGGTGTCTTGGAAGTGATCCTCTTTTCTATCAGTTCATCCTGTCCTAACTGGCGTAATTTATCGGATAACACCTTACTGCTGAGTTTGGGATGACTCCTTAAAAACTCATTAAATTGTTTCTTGCCACAGAACATGTCCCTGATAATATTAAGGGTCCACTTTTTGCTTATCAATTTGATTGCTTTATCTATCGGGCTATGTTCCAATCTTCCCATAAATTACCACCAGCTTACCAAATGGTAAGGTAAAGTAATTAAATAACTTTTTGTTATTAGAGGGTGCAATTATGGCTTTGCAGATAGCCTTTATGATCTGGCGTAAAAGCTGAGGTATTATTTCGGATCCTGAATTGAAGGATACGGATCAGGGCATTCTTAAAAAGTCTAAATGGAGATATAATGATGGCAAAAATTACAACAAGTCTTATTGGCGAAGCATTGGTAGGAGAAGGACCTGAGATCGCTCATATCGATATCGTGGTAGGTACAAAGGGAAGCCCAGTCGAGACCGCGTTCATGAACGCACTTTCATCACCAAGCCAGGGACATACCCCATTGCTTGCAGTGCTTGAACCAAATGTGATCCCAAAACCTGCAACCCTTTTAGTGAACAAAGTAACTATCAAGAATGCAAACCAGGCTATCCTTATGTTCGGACCTGCCCAGGCATCCGTTGCAAAAGCTGTAATGGACAGTGTTGCAGAAGGCGTGATCCCAAAGGAAGAAGCAGAAAATTTACTGATAATCGTTTCAGTGTTCATCGAGTGGGATGCAATAGACAAAGAAAAGATCTACGAGTACAACTACGAAGCAACAAAGCTTGCATTAAAGCGTGCTGTCGAAGGAACAACTACCGTAGATGAAGCACTTGCAAAGAAGGACTGTGCAGAACACCCATTCGCTTAAATGAAGACTTCCTGCGAGTAAGATCGCAGGATATCCTTACTTTATTTTAAAAAAGAATCCAGTTAAGGGATCACTCGTCTGGCAGGAAAACAATTCAACACCCACCAGCACACCTCAGATAATCTTATACCCTCTGGCGTTCTATCTTTTAATATGCCATATCCAGTTGCGCATGTTATGTTCTTCGTATTCTGCATCTGTGCAATAGCAGTCTATACAACCCTGGTAGCACTCCTTCGCAGAAATATTTCATCCAGGAATATCATGCATATACTGTTGCTACTGTTTGTAGGAGGATTTTTTGCACTGTTCCCGGACATAATGGCTGTTTATAATATACTTGTAAATGGTACCGTGGAACATTGCCAGATCGGAACGATACCAACGCATTCACTGTTTTTCAGTTCTTCTGCGATCCTATTTGGAACAATTATTGGATATGTGGCATATCGGGAATTTGGCAGGGCTGTATATATGGGACTTTTTGCAGAAGCTGCGGCCCTTTCACATCTATTGCTGGATGACCTTGACGGAGCCGATATACAGTATTTTTATCCAATATACAATAGAAAGATCAGCGTGTTCGCGTATATGGATAACGGATTAGCAAGGGCTGATCTCATTCCTTATCTGCTGACATCCTATGCATATATCATCTTTATCTTTACTGTGATGATGTTGGCATTGTTTGCGTTGAATCACCTTGGTTTTGAGTTCAGATATAGGTCCAAAAAGTGATCTCATAGTATAAGGGATATACAAAGGACTATCAGAGCTATATCAGAGCTAGCAACAATCCATTATTACTTTTGGTAATAAATTAACGACATGGTTATATAGTATTGATAATAACTCATTATTACAGGTGATAATAGAATGAGTCGTGTAATTGGTCTAAATGCCCCTTCATTTACAGTTGTCGCAAGAAGGTTTGCAGACAAGGTCTTTAATGCTATTTTTGTTAGTGGAGAACATTCCATGTCCATGGGTCTCTACACTTGCCCGGGCAGTTCCTGCAGATCATCAGTTGCAGAGAACATAGTTGATGGAAATTAAGGGATCCTTCAATATGACCAAAAAATAATGCAGTAAAGGGATCAATCATCTGATCCCGAAACATCTTTTTTAACTGAAATATTAGGGAAGTTGAAACTACCGCCTTCGTGCTCAGGTGAATACTTTATCGCCAGCACACGCACAATACCAAGTACAAGGATGAGTGACGAAAGAGCAAATATAAAATCGTAAGTGAACTCTTTGGCATACATTCCCACAGCGATCTCACGCATAACTATCAGTATGGTAGCATCGGTAACATAGGTCAGTTTGATCCTCTCATGTTCATGGTAATCAACAAAGGTGTTGAACAGGTCGATCAGAATGAATATCGTGAGAACACTTGAGACCATATGATTAAAACCTATATCCAGTGAAGTGAAGAGCGTTAATCTCAGATCGAATACGGTTTTAACCATCCCTACGACAAGGGTCAACAAAAGTACGTAGAGGAATAACGTTGTAATTGAATCGATTATTTTTCTGAACACCTTGTTATTGTCTATCATATTACTACCTTGAAGAAGGAAAATGAAGGAAAGAGAATTAACTACATTGAACCCACTTCCTTTGAACCCGATATTTATCTCTAAATAAACAGATGATTATATATTATTTACCTGCATAGAATATAGATGAGGGGATGTAATATATAGAATATATATAAAATGCTGGGAAATACCCTTCTAAAATATCCATAAATAATATCGCATATCATTGATAACAGGAATAAAGAAAAGAGGGGAAATCATGACCAATACCACACAATTCACACCGGAACACTATGAGAAGAACATACACCTTACAATACCCCATTATTCCAGCTTACAAAAGGAGATTATCGACCTTATCAGAACAACAGAACCTGATTGTGAGGTCTGGCTTGACACTGGGTGTGGAACAGGTTCCTTGATCGAGCTTGCAAATGAGACATTTGATGAATGCAACTTTTACCTGAACGACCCTTCCGAAGAAATGCTGTCATATGCAAGGACCAGACTCGGGAAATATCCTACTGAACGGTTCAAATTCACAAATTATACCACCGCAGACCTGCCTTTATCCGAAGTACCAAAATGTGATGTTGTTACAGCGATACAATCCCATCACTACCTGAACAGGGAAGAAAGGGTAAACACCACAGCAAAATGCTACGAAATGCTTAAAAAGGGCGGCATTTTCGTAACGTTCGAGAATACCGCACCTGCAACGGAAAGAGGGATAGAGATCGTCATGGACAGATTGAGAAGATTCCAGCTCGAATGTGGAAAGGACAGTGTTGCTGTGGAAGAGAACCTGGATCGATTCAACACCGCTTATTTTCCGATAACGATCTCCGAGCACCTTGAACTGCTTAAAGAGACCGGATTCACCACATGTGAGCTTTTCTGGACATCATACATGCAGGCAGGCTTCTATGCCATCAAATGACAGAGAGTAATACATCAAATATACTCCAGCCTCACAGACAGAGCTCACATTTTCACTATTTTTGCCCTATCCCTGGTCAGATTGATGAGCTTGTCTGCAAAACCATCTTCCTCACCCTTTCTCACCTTAACGGATAGTTTGACCACATCACTATAATCCTCCCCGGTGACCTGTCCATATTCCTCAGCCAGCCTTTTGACAGACTGCATATCAGAATAATCAAGGCGGACCACCACATCCACCATCTCATGGACCTCAACTACTCCGGCTTCCTCAATTGCGGCAACTGCTGTTTCCCTGTAAGCCCTTGAAAGCCCGCCGAATCCCAGTTTGATACCGCCAAAATAACGGGTGACCACGACCACCGTATTGCTCAACCCCTTAAGCTCCAGCACCTTGAAAACAGGTTTTCCCGAGCTTCCGGCAGGTTCTCCGTCATCATCATATTTCGCCACCAGAGCATTGTCATTCTTTATCAGGTAAGCCGAAACATTATGATTGGCATCACTGTACTGTCCCTTGAGCTGATCAATAAAGGTCCTTGCCTCCGCCTCACTATCGATGGACCTCACATGACCTATGAAGGTAGAGTTCCGGAACTCTTTTCGGACAACTGCAAAAGAACCTACTGTTTTATACAATTCAACACCATCGCAATTAATGAATAGTAATAACATCAACCATTTAGAAAGACAGGATACATACGGATAGAGAACTATAACCAAGAATTAATTGATTATACATAAAATAGAGGGATTGTATGTTATATCGTAAATTTGGCAATACAGATGAAAAGGTCTCGATCCTTGGATTTGGTTGCATGAGACTGCCTGTGATCGATGGAAAAGAAGATCAGATCGATGAGGAAGAAGCGACCAGAATGATCGAATTTGCCATTGAAAAGGGAGTAAATTACTTTGATACCGCTTACCCATATCATGCCGGAATGAGCGAACCTTTTGTTGGAAAGGTACTTGCCAACAGCCTTCGGGACAAGGTGCTCCTTGCCACAAAGCTTCCTTTATGGCTTGTGCAAACAAGGGAGGACATGGACAGATTCCTTGATGATCAATTGGAGCGCCTTCAGACAGACCATATTGACTTTTACCTCATGCATGGATTCACCAGAGGATACTGGAACAAGATGAGAGAGCTTGGCATGTTCGAATTCATTGAAAGCGCCATTTCCAGTGGAAAGATCAAATATATCGGATTCTCGTTCCACGACGATATCACGGTATTCAAAGAGATCATAGATGGCTACGACTGGGATTTCTGCATGATACAGTACAATTTCATGGATGAGGACTACCAGGCAGGAAAGCAGGGACTTCAATATGCTGCACAAAAGGGAATAGATGTAGCTATAATGGAACCCTTACGGGGAGGAAATCTCGTACAGGTGCCTGAAACAGTACAGCGCATCTGGGACAGTGCCAAGATAAAACGCACCCCTGCAAACTGGTGTTTCCAGTATTTGTGGGACCAGCCGGAAATAAGCATAGTTCTTAGCGGAATGAGCACTTTTGAGCAGGTGGAGCAGAATATTGCCTATGCTGAGAAAGGAGAAGCAAATTCGCTTACAGACAATGACAAAGAAGTTCTCCAAAGGGTACGCAAGTTCTACAATGAGAAAATGGAAGTCAATTGTACCAACTGTAAATATTGTATGCCATGCCCAACAGGGGTGAATATCCCAGCCGCATTTACCTATCTTAACAGTGCCTCGATGTATGGCAATGTTGAGAAAGCGAGTTTCCAATATGGTCTGTTCGTACCCCCCGAAGAAGCAGCCTCCATGTGTACGGAATGTGGGCTGTGTGAAGAACATTGTCCGCAGCATATTCGGATACGGGAGATGCTGAAAAGGGTTGTGGAAGTTCTGGAGGAAAATGATTGACAGAACACTTCATATATAATTAAAGTGAACTGTATATACACACTTGAAGATTAATATTGTTAACTGAGTAGTTCGCCGAAAGGTAGGCAACATCAATGACAGAAAACGGTCGTTTTGTCTCTATTGAAGATCTAGTGAACAAGGGGGAAGAGAAATACAAGTTCCTCATAGAGAATACAAGTGATATACTCTACATAGTGAATTCAGAAGGAATTGTGCTCTATATCAGCCCACAGATGAATCACTATGGGATCGATCCTAAAGATGTACAGAACACTCATTTTGAGGACCACGTATACCCGGATGATCGTGAAAGGCTCATTGATGATTTCCATAAGACGATGGAAAGTCGTAGAGCTTTTAATACAACTTTCAGATTGGTCGATAGCGAAGGAAATCCGCATTGGATGGAAACCCTGCCACAGTTCCAGAGCAATAAAGATGGCAGCTCAGCAGGCATAATTGGAGTTCTCAGAGATATAACAGAACATAAGCTCACGGAAGAGGATCTGCGGACATATCGCACACATCTTGAAAAGCTTGTTGATGAAAGGACCGCTGAACTGACAAAGGCAAACGAGGACCTAAAAAAGAAAATTGAGGAACGAAAGGAAATTGAAGCTTCCCTGAAAGAAGAGAAGGCCCGTTCAGACAGTATATTGCATGTGGCTCCAATCGGAATTGGAAAAGTCATTGGTCGGAAGATATTGGAAGTGAACGATGAAGTCTGTCGTATGACAGGATACCAACGATCAGAAATGATAGGACAGGATACCCAGAGATTCTACATTTCCAATGAAGATTACAAAAAGGCCGGGAAAGAGATATACACCAATCTAACTGAAAAACGAATAGCTACCGTAGAGTATCCTTTCAAAAGGAAGAACGGGCAGATAATAGATATACTGCTTAATTTTGCTCTTGCGGACCCTGAAGATGCTTCAAAAGGGTATATTTTCACAATGCAGGATATCACTGAGAAAAAGCTTGCTGAAAGGACCATTAGGGAAAAGGAAGCAAAGAACAGAAGTATCTTCCTTGCCACACCGATCGGAATTGGTGTTGTCTGGGACAGGGTATTCAAAGATGTGAATTAGGGATTCTGTGACATTGTAGGCTACTCAAGAGAAGAGCTCATCGGAAGGAACGTAATGATATGTTACGATTCCGAAGAGGAGTACAATAAAGTTGGTACTGAGCTTATTAAGCTTATAAAAGACAGAACAACGGTAACTGTCGAAACAAAGCTCAGAAAAAAGGAAGGAAAACCTATTGACGTGCTACTAACAGTAGCCCTTGTAGATCCCAACGATCCCGAAGTA
Source organism: Methanococcoides seepicolus (assembly GCF_023684405.1). Lineage (GTDB taxonomy): Archaea > Halobacteriota > Methanosarcinia > Methanosarcinales > Methanosarcinaceae > Methanococcoides > Methanococcoides seepicolus. Next base: position 7,413 of record NZ_JAGSOI010000017.1, read on the forward strand.
GGAATGACCTTTACCGCACAGGACATCACCGAACAGAAAAGGATAGCCCTGGAAAAAGAGAAGAAAGAGCGACATATTCGCAGTATATTCCAGGCAACACCAACCGGAATAGGGATCACATGGGCACGCAAGCTCCTCGATGTCAATGACAAACTGTATAAAATGTTCGGATATACAAAGGATGAACTTATCGGACAGGATACTGAGATCCTATATCCAAGCCGTGAAGAATATGAACGTGTCGGCAAAGAACTGAAGAGAATTATCGATAGCAAGAAACCGGGATTAATAGAATCACAATGGGTTTGCAAAAACGGGGATATCAGAGATATCTATATGACATTTGCACTTATCGATGTTAATGACCCTTCGGCAGGAGTTACCTTTACAGTGCAGGATTTTACAGAGAAAAAACTTGCCGAAGAAGATCTGTACAGACTTAACCAATTCCAGCAGACCATCATTGAAAGTGCAGATGTCTTGATAAATGTCCTCAACAAGGATGCAGAGGTAATTGTTTGGAACAATGCTGCAGAGGCCATAAGTGGATATTCCAGGGAAGAAGTACTTGGAACCACAAAAATATGGGATCTCTTATATCCTGATAAAAAATATAGAAATGAGATCTTCGCCATAGCTACTGCCATCATAAACGAAGGACAGAAGGTATCAGGATTTGAAACCGTGATCAAGAGAAAAGATGGAAATAAGCGCATAATATCATGGAATTCACGGGACCTTCTTGATGAGAGCGGCGAGACCATTGGCTCAATTGCAATTGGAAATGACATCACTAGGCAAAAAGAAGCCGAGAAGGTGAAAAAACAACAAGTTCATTTCATGCAGGAACTTATCGATGCCATTCCAGTGCCAATATTCTATAAAGACAAGGACGGAATCTACCTTGGATGCAACGATACTTTTGCAGAATTCACAGGCATTCCAAAAGAGGATATGATCGGAAAAGGTGTCTATGAGCTGTACGAGAAAGATATCGCAGAGAAGTACAATAAGATGAATACGGAGCTCATTGAAAAGGGAGGGACTCAGACATACGAGTACTACTTGCGATCAGTTTCCGGACAAAACCGCGCAGTTATTTTTAACAATTCTATTTTCACAGATATAGATGGTAACGTTGCAGGACAGATCGGCGCAGTTTTCGATATAACAGAGCGTAAAGAGGCAGAGGAAGCCCAAAGAAAGCACGCCCATTTCATGCAGGAACTACTTGAAGCGATCCCTGCACCTGTGTACTATAAAGATAGGAATGGGAACTATCTTGGCTGCAACAGGGCCTTTGAGACATTTTCCGGTTCAAAATGTGAGGATATGGTAGGAAAGAACGCATATGAGGTATATGATGAAAAGCAGGCTGAAGAATACCACCATATGGACCGGGAACTTGTGAAGAACGGCGGAACACAGACATACGAATCTGAAGTCGTTTACAGAGGGGATAGGACAGAACGTAATGTCCTTTTCAATAAGTCAGTTTTCACTGACATGAATGGAGAAACTGCAGGACTTATAGGAGTTATCCTTGACATTACTCAGCGCGTGAGATCAGAAAACGAATTGAAAAAACAGCTTCATTTCCTCCAGGAACTGATGGACGCTACACCTGCACCGATGTTCTATAAAGACAAAAAAGGACTATATATCGGATGTAACAAAGCTTTTGAAGATATGACAGCTCATAAGAAAGAGGAAATTATTGGAAAAAGTGTATATGAGCTTTGTCAAAATGATCTTGCTTATAAATATCACGAAATGGATATGGAACTCATGGCCAATGGAGGAATCCAGATATATGAAAGTCAGGTCGAAAATCCAGTGACAAAAAGCAGACAAGATGTGATATTCCACAAATCGGTCTTCACGGATATGAATGGAGAAACGTTAGGACTTATTGGAGCCATCCTTGATATCACAGAACGTGTCAGGTCCGAAAAACTGCTTAAAAAATACTCTGAAGAACTTGAGCATTCAAATGAACTCAAAGATATCTTTACAGACATCATGCGACATGACCTTTTGAACCACGCGACTGTGATAAGTGGATATACATACATGATGCTTTCTTCAGAAGATGATGAAACGAAGCTGAAAAGATTGGGAAAGATCGATCTCAGTACCAAAAATCTTATTGAACTTATTGAAAGTGCAGCTGCTTTTGCCAAACTGGAATCTACCGATGATCTGGAGTTTGAAGCCATTGATGTTGGTAATATGATAAATGGCATTATAGCCAACTTTGAGTATCAGGCAGAAGAAAAAGGTGTGGATATCAGGATAATTTCGGAAGGGCCATGCACTGCACTTGCAAATCCAATGATAGAGGAAGTTTTCGTCAATTTAATATCAAATGCATTGAAATACGGATCTGACAAAGGGGACATAGGGGTCCGAATTGAAGATGCGGACGATAACTGTAAGATCGCGGTCACTGATTCAGGCGAAGGTATTTCCGACAAAGACAAGCCATTGGTATTCGAGCGTTTCAAACGTGTGGGAAACAAGAGTATAAAGGGAAGCGGCCTTGGACTTGCTATCGTAAAAAGGATAGTTGACCTGCATAAAGGAAAGGTTGGTGTGGAAGATAATCCTGAAGGACAAGGTAGTATGTTCTGGGTCACATTGAAAAAAGCATAAATAATTATTAGGACATAGTAAAGATATAGAAAAAGGGGAGGAATCAAATGGAAGAATTCACAACAGAGGAACTTGCAAAATACAACGGCAAAGATGGAGAAAAATGCTATTTTGCATATAAGGGGAAGGTCTATGACGTAACCGATAGCATGTTATGGGAGGACGGCGACCATCAGGGAATGCATGACGGAGGCATTGACCTTACCGAGGACCAGGAAGATGCACCCCATGATGATGATGTACTGGAAGATTTCACAGTAGTGGGAATTTTAAAGGACTGAAACCTTCTTTTTTTCGAGGCTTTGGTAGCCTCATTTTATTTTGTTCTGGGTAATAAACTCAAGAGCGGGCAGCATTTTTTTGAACGATTGTGTCCGAAATGTACATTCCCAACCACAATAGATTCACAATAAGGCAATTTTTGCCCTTTTAATGAAAAGTTATATAAACATATTTTCCGACTTGCACCCATGAACAAATATATTGTGAAATGCCCCGGATGCGGAGAAGTTCGTGACCCATACGCATTACACTGCCCTGATGATGATGCATTACCACGTACCGAATACTTCAAAAAGCAGATCGAGCCAACCGATATGCCGGGAATATGGAGATATTACGATTGGCTGCCTGTAAACGGCATAATCAAGAAGGGGTCCGGCAGACCTGTGACCTACAAAAGCGAAGGGTTTGCAAAAGAACTGGGATTAAGCGATCTGAATATAACTTTCAATGGATACTGGCCTGAAAAGGAGGGTGCCATAAGAACATGCAGTTTTAAAGACCTTGAATCGTTCCCAACCATGCAGCGCCTTATGGAACACAATGAGAAGAGGGTGCTTGTTGTGGCATCTGCAGGCAATACTGCAAGGGCATTTGCCTATGTAGCATCAATAACAGGATATCCATTATTGCTCATAGTTCCAAAGAACAGTACCCATCGGCTCTGGACAACTGAAGAGGATACATCTTCGGTCTGTACGGTAACGGTAGATGGTGATTACTACCAGGCCATTGCAATGGCAGAAAAGATAGCATCAAGGGATGGTTTTGTCAGTGAAGGCGGAGCACGCAACGTTGCCAGACGCGATGGAATGGGAACCGTGATGCTTGATGCTGTTCTCACTACAAAGAGCCTACCACAGCATTATTTCCAGGCTGTCGGAAGCGGTACTGGTGGTATATCCGCCTGGGAAGCATCCATGAGGCTAATAGAGGATGGTCGTTTCGGGAATAATATGCCACGCCTTCATCTTGCACAAAACCTACCATGTGCCCCTCTTTATTCAACCTGGACAGGCGAACAGACCAATGGGAAATGCCCCGAAGAGATGTACGATGATGTGCTGTTCAACAGAAAGCCACCATACGGAGCCGCCGGTGGTGTGAAAGATGCACTAGATGACACTAATGGGATCATCTACGGAATAACGAACAAAGAAGCTGACAAGGCGAGAAAGCTCTTTGAAGAGAACGAAGGCATTGACATATTGCCTGCTCCTGCAATTGCCTGTGCAGCTATTATGAAAGCTCTGGAGAAAGGCGAGATAAAGGCTGATGAAAGTATTGTTCTGAACATTACAGGAGGGGGGCAGAAACGACTGGAAGAAGAATTATCAACCCGACAGTTGAGTGTTGATCTTGCAGTGTCCCCTGATGATGCGGATGCAGAGAACAAGATATTGGAAAAGGTCACTGAACTTTTAAAGAACAGAGGTTATTGAATGAACAGTACCATCAAACTGACCATCGTGGGCGGCATTGATAAAACAGGAATAGAAGAAGCTGTAAAGATCGTTGAAGTGAACCCCGGAGATATTCTGGGAATAGTCGGACCCACAGGGTCTGGAAAAAGTACCCTTATAGATGACATTGAGCAGCTCGCACAGGGCGATACTCCGACACAGCGCAGGATATTGATAAACGATACCGAGCCTGAAATGGGACTCAGAGTAGACCCACGCCGGAAACTGATAGCACAACTTTCCCAGAACATGCATTTTCTTGCTGATATGACCGTTTCGGAATTTATCCAGATGCATGCCCGGAGTCGTGGAAAGGACCCGGAACTCATGCATCGTGTCATCGAACTGGCAAACCGCCTCACGGGAGAGCCAATACATGAAGATGAACAGCTTACGGTCTTAAGCGGAGGTCAATCCCGCTCCCTTATGACAGCGGATATTGCGGTCATCAGTGATTCCCCTATCGTGCTTATCGATGAGATCGAGAATGCGGGCATCAAGAAACAGGAAGCACTAAGCTTACTATCCGGTGAAGGGAAAATAGTAGTGGTAGTGACACATGATCCGGTACTTGCACTAATGGCATCCCGCAGGATAGTCATCAGAAATGGCGGAATGTGTGATATCATAACCACAAGTGCTGAAGAAAAAAATATGTGTAACCGTGTTTCAGAGGTAGATGACTGGCTGATGGACCTGCGTGAGATAATAAGGCGCGGAGACCTGGTAGAAGGTGTGGCATGAAACTTGTAGTGGTTGCAGGAACCCCGGGTTCCGGAAAAACGTCAGTATTACTGCATACGATAAAGGCATTGATAAGAAGAGAAAACAAACCGGCCGTTGTCAAGGTGGATTGCCTCTGGACAGATGACGATAAGAGATTTGGAAGGCTTGGAGTTCCCATACGTGTAGGCCTTGCAAAAGATATGTGTCCTGACCATTTTACCATATATAACACCGAGCCAATGCTCAAATGGGCAGAAGAAGAAGGTGCCGATGTGCTGCTCAATGAGACCGCAGGATTGTGCCTGAGGTGTGCACCATATCCGGACTCCTGCCTTGCTGTCTGCGTAATCGATGTTACCACAGGCCCGAACACACCTTTGAAAGTAGGACCACTGCTCACCACCGCCGATGTTGTGGTGATGACAAAAGGAGATATTGTCTCACAGGCAGAACGTGAAGTGTTCAGAGAGAGAGTTTTGGAAGTTAATCCTGATAGCATGGTCATCGAAGCCAACGGCCTTACAGGCAAAGGTTCTATCGAACTTGCCGAGCTGATAGAAAACAGCGTCGAAACAAGAGAGGGCATGGAGTTGCGATACAGTCCACCGCTTGCTATCTGTACACTTTGCAGTGGCGAAAAACGTGTGGAACGTAAGTATCACATGGGAGTTCTACGACATCTGGATGGTTTCATGGAATACAAGGGGGAATGAGCATTGGATGACCTATTGGAACTCCTTCCTGGATATAATTGCGGCAAATGCGGATACCAGCAATGCAGGGACCTTGCTGAGAACATTAGAACAGCCGATGATATCGGTCGTTGCCCGTTCATGGGAAAACAGCAATTCGCAAAGAACAGGAAGAAGTTGAAAGAACTTCTGAAAACAACGGTCAAACGGCTGGACATTGTTGGCGTTATTGACGGACTCGAAGCTGATTTCACCCTTGCACCGCTTGATGGTGAGCCGACCTGCAGAGAAGACATTCATCCCATAGATGGTACCGAGTTCAAAGCAGGCGACTTTGTAAGATATAGACCCCTTGGCTGTCCAATAACACATTTCGCAAAGGTGATTGCATCAGGAAGAGGAATGACCACGATCCACATGGTGGGTCCACAACAACGTCTTGGAAATGAAGATATTGAGTTCATCGATGGTGGGATCTGCCTGATATTCGCTTTTGATGGGAAGATCGAGCAAGGACGCATCCCAAAGGTCGGTGAGACCGTGAAGTTCATCCCCACACTCTGCATGATGCAAAAGGTGCACTCCGGTATTGTTGTCGGCATAGAGGATAGGAACATAAGGATAGAAGCTATCGATCTTAAGGTGTGGTGATACAAATGGATGCCAGTGTAGCAGTGTTTGACGGTCTAAAAATGACAGGAGTAGACTTTGTGGTGAGTGTTCCTTGCATCAACCTAAAAGAAATATTCCCCATGATCGATGATGATCCTACAATGCTACATATTCCGGTCACGCGTGAAGAGGAAGGTGTGGGCATCTGTGCCGGAGCTTACATGGGAGGAAGGATCCCCGCAATGCTAATGCAAAATTCGGGACTCGGAAACTCGATCAATGCTTTGGCATCATTGAACAACCTTTTTCAGATCCCACTACTCCTTATAATGAGCCACAGGGGTTGTGAAGGTGAGACCATTTGTGCACAATACCCAATGGGACAAATGACACCTTCATTACTTGATACCCTTGACATACCATACATCGTCCCCACCATCGATACTGTGGAAGACGCAATACACTATGCGTGGAGAATAGCCATTGAAAAAAAGAGACCGGTAGCAGTTCTTCTTGAGATCGGGTTCTGGGAGGCAGAATGAGACGTTTCGATGCCATTAAAGCGATAGTCCAAAAGGTAGAAGATAAGGATTCACTCCTCATCTGCAATATTGGATACCCTTCCCGTGAACTACATGATCTGAAAGACAGGAGTGCGAATTTCTACATGCTGGGTTCAATGGGACTTTCATCATCCATCGGCCTTGGAGTTGCCCTTTCAGTTCCCAACCGACATGTCATAGCAATAGACGGGGACGGTTCGGTCCTGATGAACATGGGAAGTCTTGCCACTATTGCACACCAGCACCCTGAAAATTACCTTTTGGTGGTGATAGATAATGGAGCCTACGGTTCTACCGGAGACCAGCTCACAGCCACAGCTCTTGGTACCGATCTCGCAATCGTTGCAAAAGGAGCTGGTATCGATGAAGTTCATAATACTTTCAGCGAAGAGGAATTCAGGGAGAAACTAAAAAATGTTGACAGGGGAGTAATTGTGGTGCACGTTGATGCAGGAAATTCAAAAGTTCCTGTGATACACCTGACCCCTGAAAAGATAATCGAAAGGTTCATGTCCGAATGCGCTCGACCATCGATGTCATCCTGAAAGAACCATCAAGTATCTGTTCTTTTAGCTTTTCAGATAATTCCAGAGCCCTTTTCTTATCAGATTGACGCAGGACTATAGGAACATTTGTGGACTCCCCTCCAAGCTCAAAATTGATGGAGCCAAGATTGGCAGTGTAAACATCGGTAACACACAGAGTGGAACAAAGACCGCAATTGAAACATGTGTACCGGTCAAGTTTTACCTCACCATCCTCAAAGCTGATAGAAGCCATGGGACACATCTCCGCAGGTTCACACAAAGTACAGCCAATGCATTCATTCGGGCTGAAGTCTATCGCAAGGTCCGTGCCTTCCCATACATCACCATAGTCAGAATAACCAACACATGCTCTTTTATCAACGGCCATTACCGACATCTTAAGCTGCCTGTCACGTTCCTTTATCGATTCGAGCACTGAATCACTTGTCACAGGAACAGGCACAGACCAGGAAACAATACATTCCGGACCGGCTGAAGTGAAAAAGCCGCCCATGTATTCAGGGTTCATCCCATGCATATCCGCAAAGGCAGTAAGGTTAGGTTTTTCCGCACTGCTGCGGGTCCCGGATCCCATTATGAAACCTTCTGAACCGTTCATGAGCATACGTGTCCCAATCCCAATGGATTCCAGGAGAGGATCGTTCTTCACAGGATTTATCTGACCACAACCGGAAATAGTAGCCTCGGTAAGTTTTGGTCCAAACTCCATTGCATGGAATATGCTGGCTGCCGGCTCATCCGAAGTGTTCACAAATGCGGAATAGTTCTTGAAAGCATGCCTTGTACCGTAAAGCATGGCATACGGCATATCATCAAGTGTTACATGTGTCTTGAACGATTCACCTTTATCAGTAACTACTTTGACCTCCACAGACATTCTTTCTGCAAGGTCACGGAAAAGATGACCAGCACCATAACGGGAGTCATCTACACTGTGATCTGTGCCGAAAAGCATCAGGTCAAGGATACCCAGCCTTTCGTTGGGACAGGGACCAACGTGTGCAGGCACACCATTCATATAGACTTCTTTTGCACGTAAGAAACTGTGTGAAGACTCCACCGGAAATGACAGGATGGCGTATGTACCACTCATTATGGCACGTGTGGCTGCTGTCACGACATCCACATCTTCAGCTCTTATATCTTCCCCACTATCCACAAGATCACAGACCTGTTGAGCAGTAAGCACAACTGCATCTCCTTTTTCGATCTTGCGATTTATCTGTTCAATACTTTGTTCCATGAGATCACCTGATTATTCTGTTAAATATCCCCACCTACAAAGAGAGGTGTTACCTTTGATATCATTTCTGGTGAGCCCATGAGTACAAGCACATCCCCTGATTTCAGAACAGTATCTGCATCAGGATTCGCTATGACATCCGAACTTCTCCTTATAGCAAGCAATGTGACACTGTACTTTTTCCTGAGATCAAGCTGTAATAGGTTTTTGCCGACTGCAAAGGATGATCCCCGCACTCTCAGATTGGTAATATCCATTTCCGGCAGGTCAATTTCCATGTCATAGATGCTCATAGTACCTGACAGTGTCCTGAACATCTCATATCCATCTGAACGGATCTCCGAGATGAACTTCTCCATCTCGTCTTTGGGAACGAGGTATCGTTTCATCAAACGCACGAATATTTCTATCGATGTTTCAAATTCTTCAGGTATTACCTCGTTGGCACCCAGCTCATAAAGCGGCTTCATTTCCTGAAGATACTGGGTACGTGCGATAATATGAATATTGGGATTCATCTTACGTGCCAATGCAATGGCCCTTCTTGTACCTGCAGGATCAGAGATACAAACGACCATTACTCTCGCATCTTTGATATCCGCATGCTCCAGAACACCCTGCTGGGAAGAATCACCATAATAGATGAGCTCGCCTTTTAGCTGCTCCTTCCTGACCGTTTCAGGGTTCGTGTCAAGGATAAGATAAGGAATGCCTGCAACCGTTGCAGCTTTTGCAACTGTCCTGCCATTAAAACCAAATCCTGCAATGATAAGATGGTCTTCCAGATGGCCCTTCTTGTCAAGTACCGGCATCATTTTACGGGAGTGGAAACCACATTTCATTTTTGAAGGAATTGGAAGGTTCACAACTTTGTCTGCAACTTTCGGGGACAGGGACATCACAGATGATGTGACTGCCATAGTAAGAATAGAGACCACAAGGAAAAGCTGATAGACATCATCGGTGAGCAGCCCAAACTCCACACCGAACGTGGAGAGAACGAAGGAGAACTCACCTACTTGTGCAAGACCAAGTCCTGCCATTACAGCCGTATGCAAAGGGAAACCAAGCAAATACGAAGACATTCCTGCAATTACCGATTTGAGCATTAATACACAGACTGCGACTAGTATGAACAGAACAGGATCATTGAAGAAATAACCAAGGTCAAGCAGCATCCCTATGGATATGAAAAAGAAGCTCATGAAAATATCACGGAATGGAATGAGGTTACTCAGTGCCTGATGACTATATTCGGATTCGGAGATGATAAGCCCTGCAAGGAATGCCCCCAGAGCAAGGGACAGACCCAGACTCGATGTTAACCATGCGACAGAAAGGCAAATGACGATTATACTGAGAAAGAACAGTTCGGGATCCCTTGTCTTTGTTATCTGGAAAAGTACTTGTGGAACGATCCATTTTGCACTTGCAAAAACAAGAAGGATCAAGCCAAGCCCTTTTGCGATGATAGGAATAAAAGCAGCATCCGACATGGAGCCAGCACCTGCAAGGAATGGAGTGATAAGTATCATTGGTACGACAATGACATCCTGATACAATAGAACTGCAAGTGAAAAACGACCGTGAGGTGCCTGAAGTTCCCCACGTTTCTGCAACAGTTTGAGCACGATGGCAGTACTGCTCAGAGAGAAAAGGAAGCCAATGAAGATCGATTCGCCTATCCCGTACCCAAGGTAGTTAGCAATGAAAAAGACAGCAATAATTGTAAGAAGGACCTGAATAGAGCCTCCGAATACAACCGCTCTTTTGATCTTCCAGAGATCTTTAATGGACAACTCCACACCGATAGTGAACAAAAGAAGGACGATGCCCATCTCCGCAAGTACCTCCACCTCTTCGACGGCATCTATAAAACCATAGCCATGGGGACCTACGAGTATTCCGGTCACAAGAAAACCGACAATAATGGGAATGTGAAGGCGATGACATAAGTAAAGGATTATTATGGATAGACCGAAGATTATGGTAAGATCGTTTATTATCAAAGATATCAACCCACATTTTTCCTTTGCTTTATATTATATAAACTAATAAGAATTCTCTAGAGCAAAACCATAAAGAGAAAGCAAAGGAAAGGAAAGATCGTACCGGTACGAAAGTACCGGGAGTTCAGATCAAATGTTGTCCACGCCGAGAAGACTTGCAAGTTCCAGACCTTCACTGCCAAGCTCCGAAAGCTGGTCGAACAGATCGGTCTTGCTCACATATTTTTCAGTGCGAGTACCATCGTTCTCCTCGATCTTTATAGTGATCTCATCCTTAGCATAACCCCTTTCAAGACACTCGTCGATAAGTTCTGTAAACTGCTCGGCAATAAGTTTCAAGCAATCGAATATCTGATTGTTCATGATAGCATCATCGCCATCAAGCACTAATTTGACAAGAGTGTGTTTTTGGATGCTGGAACTAATGTGTTCTTTAAATGCATCAAGCAAAGCTATCACATGTTCCGATTTCAGAGACTGCATCAAAGCAGGGTCTGCAGTCACCTCGTTCCCATGGTAATGCAATACAAAGGAGTTGCCGTCCATTTCAACCTTGAAACGTTTGGTGGATTTCTTGTTCTCGAAACTGGCCATAAACCGAACATCATCAAACTCCAGGGACGTTAACATGAAATCGGATACTTCTTCCAATTTGACCTTTTCTTCTTTGTAAAATATGCCAGACTTTATCCATGTAGGCAGGAAAAGAGTGCCATATACACCCCTTACCGTTAGCAGGTCATCCTTGAAAGTAAGGTCAGACTCGTATTCCATTCCAGCGACTGTTGATGAAAGTTTTCCACTAAGAACACCCCTGTTCATTGCAGCGAAGAACTTGTCTGTCGTCCCATAGATGCCACCTTCAAAAAGAGAATTGAGACTCGACAATATCTGTTTGCTTGCACCCAAATTACCATCTTCGATGCTATTATTGATGCTCTCTATCTCAAATTGCATTGTCTTTGTGCTTTTATTGAAAGAAGCATCACACTGATCAAAAACAGAATTCCTGTAATCAAGGATCTCTTTCATATCAGAATCTTCCGTCAGACCGTTTATGAATTCAAGAACCTTACTGTTAATAGACTCGAGCTCATCGACCCCTTTTTCCAGAGAGATACGCCTTCTGTAGAGATCGTCGTTCTTTTCAATGGAAGCGTTCTCTATCGGAAGGACCTTTCTTGATATATCAACGAAATTCTGAACATCCTTGATAATATCTCTTTGAAGAGGGAGATCGGTAGAGTCCTGAAATGTGTATTTCATATTACTCCCCATCTTAACATATATTCATTAAATTAATTGTTAGAGTGCAAGCATTAAATAGGTTGTGTAGGCAGAAACAAATTTCTGCCAAAATATCATTATCCAAGAACTGCACGTACCGGTTCGAGTATCTCATTGAGGTATTTAGCTGCACCGTTCTTCAGGTCCATTGGATGAAGACTGCCGTCTGCAAACACTTTTTCAAGCTCAGCATAGCTCTTGCAGACAAGGTCACCACCGAACTTTTCCGGTCTTTCGAAAACCATCTCATCATAACGTGGGCTTATGTGATACTTGAACAGCTCAAGGACCGGATTGTTCTCAATATCTTCTGCCGGACAGAATGCTTTCTTGAACTTCTTTTTGAGAGCTGCTTCATCATCGTCAACAGAGATGTAGTTCTCATTTGAAGAGGACATCTTCGTACCGTCCAGTCCGAGAAGGATAGGTGTGTGGATACAAAGAGGTGCCTTAAAACCAAGCCCTGGAAGACCTTCCCTTGCAAGCATGTGTATCTTCCTCTGGTCAATACCACCAACTGCAACATCGACACCAAGAAGAGCAATATCCACTGCCTGCATGATCGGGTAGACCATCTGGGATACCTTTGGATCTTCCATCTTTCTGCCTACCTCATCCATACTTCTCTTTGCCCTGTTGAGTGAAGTGGCCTGAGTAAGTTTGAGAACATTAAGCATGTATTCAGGAGATAACTGGAAGTCAGAGCCATAAACGAAATTTGTCTTCTCCGGGTCAAGACCAAGTGCAAGGAAACATTCCTTGTTGTAATCAGCGGTCTTGCGTACTTCTTCCATTGTTCCCTTCTGATTAAGATAAGCATGAACATCCGCAAGAAGGACCGTTATCTCAAATCCGGCTTTCTGGAGGTCAAGTAATTTGTTAACAGTAAGAACGTGACCCATGTGGATCTTTCCGCTTGGTTCGTAGCCGGTATATGCTGAAGGATGTTCCTTTGTCTCCAACAATTTTGTAAGTTCCTCTTCCGTAACTATTTCCTGCACGTTCCTTTTTATAAGATCCATCTTTTCCATGAATTCACCGCTCTAAATAATCCGTTATATTAGGATTTTTATGAATAATAAAACATTAAAGTTAAGCCATCCCAATATAGGTTACGATACATCAATAACCTATAAGATGTTTTTTCAAAAGATCATTACCTTCTTCAGAAGAGAATTGTGGGACTTCCCAATCCTGAACCACTTTTTTCCTTGTACTTGATCTTATTTCCTTGCGCACAGGATCAAATCCGGCTACCTCGTAATCGTCCTTATAGACAAGAACCCCTCTGCGTTGCCACATGGGAACCTTATCGAGATTTATGCCGCGCTGGAATAGCAATTCATGTATATCCTGCGCCTTCTTACCCTTAATGGCCGATGCAGCATCCTTTTTGCTCATACCTTCCGAAAGCAATGTGTAATAGCCGTATGAACTTACACAGTTCCTCCACGCCTCACTCTGCCTCCAGATAAGATATTCAGCAACATTCTCCTTGCTTACCAGAACGATCCTCGAATCGAAGGATACAGGTTCATCAAGACCCATCCTGATGGTAAAAGCACTGCTAAGATAACTGGATATGACAGAGTCCAATTTCTCGACCCGCCCGTCAAAAGGCAGATCAAAGAAGAGGATACTTGCCTCATCAGAAAATGTGTACGCCAACGCTGCATTAATTCCACTTTTTTTGAAAAAAAGCTCAAGTGAATCTGCCATTGCAGATGCAAACTTTTCATCATACGGCTTTTCACATCCAAGCCGGGAAAGTGTATTTTTGAATGTCCTGCCATCTACACGTACGATCACAGGCGGTATGCAGCGAAGATCGGAATAGATCTCCCGTTTTTTCATAATAACATCAATCGTCTTTTGCTTCCTCTTTTGCAGGTTTCTTGAACCTGCTGACGACATCACGAATAATGACGATGTCCCCGGTTGTGACCACCCAGCGGTACGGAAGGATAACGCCTCTTGTCTGGACATCAAAAATATCACGATTGATGTCTGAAAGAGCAAGCCCCGAAACAATTCTTTCATCTACATCGAAGACGAGGTCGTTCACTTTACCCACATATGTACCCTGGTTCGTATACACATTTAATCCAAACAGTGAAGTTATATCTGCACGCATGATAGTCCCTGTTGTATTCTTAATAATAAATATAAGTTATATGTTGATTCTATATATAAAATGTGTATTCTTAATGTTAAATCCTTCTAAAGAAATGGCAACTCATCATCATTAAATAGAAGTATAGCTGAAAGTCCAGTGGAGCAAACAAAATGCTTACAAGTACTTACACACACATCCCCGGAATTGGAAAAACGATTGAAAAACGAATATGGGAGAGTGGATATTGCACATGGGACGAGTACCTTGAGCATCAGGATGAAATATCCATTCCAGCAACCCGAAAAGAAAAGATAGCAAATGGCATAGCCGAATCGAAAGAACACCTGGAACAAAAGGATTTCGAATATTTCGCCAACTGCCTCCCAAGTGCGGAACAATGGAGGGCATTTGAACACTTCTCCGATTCGGTAGCCTATGTGGATATAGAGACAACCGGACTTTCACCTTCAAGTTCCTACATCACAGTGATAGGAATATACGATGGAGAAGATGCAAAAACGTACGTCAAAGGTATAGACCTTGAAGACGTTGTAGAAGAGTTACAGAAATATGAACTGCTCGTATCGTTCAACGGTGCCCGTTTTGACCTGCCTTTTATACAAAAGGAATTCCCACAGATAGAGTTCAACCAGCTTCACATCGATCTGATGTATCCTCTAAGGCGCATCGGCCTTTCCGGCGGCCTCAAAGCAATTGAGAAGAAACTGGAGATAAACCGAACCGATGAGACCGTAGGGATCACCGGATTCGATGCTGTGAGACTCTGGCACGGATATGAACGCGGTAATGAAGGATCCCTTGAACTGTTGCTGGAATATAACAGGGAAGATATTGTCAACCTTAAAACAATAATTGAAAAAACGTATCCTCAGTTCATCGAGAGGACATTCCAGAAGACCCTCGGGAAATGACAGAAAGGGAGCAGCACTTTCTGCTGTGACCGGAGGGAACAGCGATCATGAGACCGGACATATCCAACATACCTGACCTGCCGGGCGTCTATCTTATGAAGGACGTATCCGACAACATCATCTACATAGGAAAGGCGAAGTCCCTTAAAAAAAGGGTCAGCCAGTACTTCCAATCCAGCAAGAACCATTCCTCCAAAACAAGAGCAATGGTCAGGAAGATAGCGGATGTCGACTACATTGTCACGGAATCTGAGGTCGCTGCACTGATACTCGAAGCTAATCTGGTGAAGAAGAACAGGCCGCATTACAACATCGCCCTGAAGGATGACAAGCGTTATCCTTACGTGAAGGTCACTGTCAATACAAAATTTCCCAAAATATTCATAACGCGCCGCAGGCTTATGGACGGCGCCCTCTATTTTGGCCCTTATACGAATGTGAAACCTGTCAAACAGACCCTTGAGATGATCTCACAGATATTCAGGATTAAAAGATGCAACCGTAGAATAGACGGCAAAGGAAAAAGGCCATGCCTGAACTATCATATCGATCGATGTTATGCCCCATGCAATGGCTCGATATCGCCTGAAGAATATCGCAATAATGTGATGGAAGCAGTGAAGTTCTTTAAAGGCGAGACATCCGGTATAATAAAAGAGCTTCAGGAAAAGATGAACACCCATGCTCTGGCACAGGAATATGAAAGTGCTGCTGCGATACGTGACCATATAGATGCTCTGAAAAGCCTTTCCCAGCAACAGACGGCCACTGCGGGAAATGATGACAGCGACATAATTGCAACTGCCTCTGACGATGAGACCGTTTTCGTACAGATCTTCTACATCAGGGACGGAAATATGGTAGGTAAAGCCGATCTTTCCCTTTCATGGGGAGATGTCACCGGCAATATAGCCCGTGCCACAGAGGAATTCATAAAACAATATTATCAGGATGCCCCTGTACCACCTGAAATTCTTGTACAAAACCCGATACCTGAAAAGGAACTCGTTATCAAATGGCTTTCTGAAAAAGCCGCGAGAAGTGTACAGATACAGGTACCTCAAAGAGGTAACAAGAAAAGATTAATGGAAATGGCCGAGCAAAATGCCCAAATGACCATGGAGCAGTCACACCTTAAGCAAAACGATAAGGAACAGGCACTGCAAGCACTGTTACAGCTCAGGGATGCCCTTTCATTGTCCATATTGCCTGCACACATCGAAGGTTTTGATATTTCCAACATATCGGGCACTGATGCTGTTGGTTCAATGGTGGTCTTTGAGAACGGCATACCTGCAAATAGCAAATACAGGCATTTCAACATAAAAACGGTAAAGGGAATCGACGATTTTGCCATGATGGCAGAAGTAGTAAAACGCAGGTATACGCGGCAAAAAGCCGAGAAAGACAAACTACCAGACCTCATCCTCATAGACGGAGGTCCCGGGCAGGTCAGTGCTGCCATGGGTTCTTTAAAGGAACTGCAACTCGACATCCCGCTTGTGGGACTTGCAAAACGATTCGAGCATATCATTGTTCCAAAGGATGATACCGATGAGGTAGTGATACTTCCCCACACCTCCGAAGCACTCAAAATGCTCATGCGTGTAAGGGATGAGAGCCACAGGTTCGCCGTATCATCTCACAGAAGAAGACGCACTGCACGTCTCTCCCACTCAGAGCTGGACACGATCCCGGGGATAGGAGCTTCAAGAAAAAAAGCTCTTTTGAACCATTTTAGTTCCATTGAGCAGATACGACATGCATCCGTTGAGGAGCTTACTGCAGTTGATGGCATCAGTAAAGGACTTGCTGAAAGGATCGTTGCTCATTTTAAACAAGAGCGAGTTGCAAACCAGTAAATTTGATCATTTATTGCTGCGAGATGCGACATTGTATCGTAAAAATTGCCTGCTTTTTTAGAGATATCGATGCATCAATGTACAGACATCATACATACATGCATACCATGTGATTTTTATTATTAAAATTATTGACGACTATTCAGATTCGAAAATAAGATTATTACAGAGCCAGAATTATATACATTTATCACATTAATAGCCAAAATATAACAATTATTATAGTGTCATCAGATTATTTTAGACGGAGCAATGATATGAGTACTGTTAATAAAGAGCTGGAAGTAGCAAGACACAATTTATTGGATCTCACAATGCGCAACTCATTGTTGAATTTCCATCCATCAAAAGACAGAAAAATAAGAGTGGTGGATGAAATACCAAGAGAGGTCTATGATCGATTGGTTCTTCAAGAAAAGAAAATGGAGTTCCGTCCCAAATCAAAAAATCAAGATCAGAAATATGAAACATTTGCTGATGAAAACAAGTCAGACATATCAAATGAAGATATTGACGATGACGAATCATCTTTACTTTGGAAAATGCCAGAGTCCAATGTAGAACTGGAAGGTAAACACACTGATCGTTTTCTTCAAACAACACTGAAAAGTGAATATCTTCAAAAAAGAATGTACTATATTAGTCAGCAATCCCAATCGGTACTTGAAGAGCAGGGATATACTGTCCTGTATCTGGCTCTTGGATTTCTAGAGTGGGAAGACCCTACCACCACTTCCAAAATAAGGCAAGCTCCATTAATTCTTGTTCCTGTTGAATTGGTTCGCACAGTTGCAGGTGGTCCTTTTCAATTGTCATGGACAGGGGAAGACATATTCACAAATGTTTCTCTGCAGGCAAAGCTGATTGAAGACGGCATTTCACTTCCCGAATTTGAAATGCCTGATGAGAAGGAAGGATTTGATCAATATTATCAAGATGTTGTAGAAGCTATCGCAAAAAAACCCAACTGGAAAGTTCTATCCGACATTAACTTGAGTTTCTTTAGCTTTACCAAGTTTGTTATGTATAAGGATCTTGATCAGATGGCATGGCCTGAGGATAATTCTCCAGCCAAGCATCCTTTGATAAAATGTATATTTGATCCTGATACTCAAATTTGTGAAACTGAATTTTCTGAAGATGATGTTGACAAAAAAATTAATGCTCAAAATGTATATCACGTGATGGATGCCGATCCATCTCAAATTGCTGTAATCGAGGATGTCAAATATGGCAAGAACGTGGTAGTAGAAGGGCCACCAGGGACAGGTAAATCTCAAACCATCACAAACATCATTGCCGAGCTTCTTGCAGCAGAAAAATCAGTACTTTTTGTTAGTGAAAAAATGGCAGCTCTTGAAGTGGTAAAAAGTCGTCTTGACCAGTCGGGTCTGGGTGATTTTTGTCTTGAACTGCATAGCCGAAAATCAAACAAAAAAGAAGTTCTCAAAGAACTCGAACGCACTGTCTCCCTATCGCCTCCAAAATCGGTGTCTTTAGACAGCCGCTTTGATAAATTAGAATCGCTTAAAGCAGAATTAAACGATTATGCAAGTGCATTGAGAGAACCTTTCGGGTATATCAGACAGTCCCCATTCAATTTATTTTGTATGAAAGAGGATGCATTACGCTATTTTGAAAATGTTGGACGAGAAATGCCAAATGTTAAGTTTACCAATATTGAAAAATGTAGCCAAAAGGATTGGACAGAAGCAATATCAGCCCTTTCGAATATTTCCGACATATTATCTCTTGTAAAACCAGTCAATAATCACAAATGGAAAGGCTGTAAGTCAGGAATGATGCTTCCATCTGACGAATCTGAAATTGAAAAACTAATTGACGACTGTAAAATATCATTGGATAATCTTGTCGTTTCAGTAGATGATCTTTGTCAACTTAGTTCGACAAATCTCCCCCATACTTTAAAAGAAATTCAATCATCTATTTCTGCTGCAAAAGTTGTAGCACTGTCAGGACCCATTGACAAAGAAGTTTTATTAAATCAAAATTGGGACAAAGAGCCTAGCACAACAACACCTCTAATTACAAAAATAAAGGATTTTCAGAAGCAAAGTTCAGCAATATATTCCATATTTATGGACGGTGCACTTGAAGAAGATATTGATTCTATTATCACAAAGTATAGGGTATTATCTGATAAGTATTTCATAATTCAATTTTTCGATAGCACATGTATTAAGCATCTATGGAAGGGAAGTATCCCTCATAAAATACTTCCACCTGATGAAATTGAAATTGAAATACTGATTGATAAATGTAAAATGTCTTTGAATGATTTTGAGAATACGATCAACAAGGTATGCGAGAGCGGTTCGATACATAGGCCTCTTACTTTAGAAGAGATAGAACCTTCTATTTCTGCTGCAAAAGTTGTGGCAGCCTCAAAACCTATCGATAAAGAGGTTTTATTAAATCAAGAATGGAATGAACAGAGCAATAAAGCAAAAATATTAATTAAACAGGTAGAAGATTTCCATGGACAAAGTTCTGCTTTACATTCCACATTTAGAGAGACTGCATTTGAACAGGATATTGAGTCTATTGCAAAGGAATATAAAGAACTATCTGCTAAATTCATCGTATTCCGATCATTTAATAGTAGATATCGTTATCTGAAAAATGAAATATCTTCATTTTACAAAGACATTGCTCCTAAAAAAACAGAAGCTATCATTGCGGATCTAAATGAGTTATCGGCATGCATTCAATCTCGAAAAGAAATTCGAAACTCGAACGAAAGTGGTCAGGGTCTTTTTGGTTCACACTGGAAAGATGAAGAAAGTGATCCACAAATGCTTGATTCCTTTGCAAAATGGATCGTATCATTCCGTCAGCAGTTGTTGAAAGATGCCTTCGATGATCAAGTGGTTGATAAAGTCAGTTCAGGCATTTCCAAGGAAAATGTGAATAAATCAATCGATGATCTTTCTAGAGCCACAGAGCACTTTATTGAGCAACGTAATAATTTAGCAAATCGCATAGGTGTGTCTCCAAAATCACTGTTTCCCACAAATAATGGGAATGTTTCTTTCGAAGATATTAACATCCAATTGGAACTATGGAAAAATGGTATTTTAGAACTTCAAAGATGGAAGAAGCTCACCAACGAATTCTACAGAAATACATCTCCTGAAAAGGCAGAGGCGATTATTTCGGACTTAAATGAGATTTCAGCATGCATTCAATCTCGAAACGAAATTCGAGAGTTAAATGAAACTGGACTAGCTATTTTTGGATCACATTGGAAAGATGAAGATAGTGATCCACAAAAACTTGAATCTTTTGTAGAATGGATGATCTCCTTCCGTCACTATTTATTGAACAAAGCATTTGATGAACATATATTTGACAAAATCAGTTCTGGTATTTCTAAAGAAGAACTGGAAAAAGCGATAGAAGATGTATCAAAAACCGTAGATATCTTTGCAGAACAACGCGATAAATTATTTAATCGGCTCAATTTAGATCACAAACTAGTATTTGGTACTAATATTGACATTGTATGTATTGAGGACACGGATTCTCAACTTAAGTTGTGGAAAGAAGGAATCCCCAAGCTCCAGAAATGGGGACAATTTACTGTTCGTAGAGAGCAATGTCTTGAAACGTTTGCAGCTCCAATTGTAAATCTTATTGATTCGGATCTCATGGAATCTGAGGATATAATTCCATGCTTTGAAGGTAATTTTGCAGAAGATCTTCTTCGATGCGCATTCATGGAAAGGCAAACCTTGGCAAGTTTTATGGGTGAACTTCATGAGAAAAAAATTAAAACTTTCACAGAACTCGATCGTGAACTGATTTTCGAGAACCGACAGAGACTTGCATATTTGCTTTATGAAAGACAACCACCGATTCCCAGAGGTGCATCTCCGAAATCAGAGGCTGGCATTCTATTAGGAGAATTCAACCGAAAGCGCAAGCATATGCCCATTAGAAAGCTAATGAAAAATGCCGGTGGCTTAATACAAAAGATTAAACCTTGTTTCATGATGAGTCCACTATCAATAGCGCAGTTTCTTGATCCCCTCAATATCAATTTTGATGTGGTTGTTTTTGATGAGGCTAGCCAAGTGCGACCCGAAGATGCTTTAGGAGCACTATTACGTGCAAACCAGTGTGTGATAATAGGAGATACTCGTCAACTTCCACCTACAAGTTTCTTTGACAAGATAATTGATTCAATGGATGATTCCGATGAAGAGAATACAACATTATCGGATATCGAAAGCATACTTCACTTATGCAAGCGTAGTTTCCTGACAAAGAATCTTCGTTGGCATTATCGCAGTAGGCATGAATCATTAATTGCGGTTTCTAATCAGGAATTTTATGATCAGAATCTCGTGATCTACCCCTCACCTATGGCTGATATGGAACACTTGGGACTAAAGTTTGTTCATTTACCTGATACTGTCTATGTTCGAGGGAAAAGTGGAGGGAAAAGTGAAGGGAATCGGAAAGAGGCAAAAGCTGTGGCAAAAGCTGCTCTGGAACACTTCACAAAATATCCCGATAAAAGTCTTGGAATTGGTACATTTAATATGAACCAGAAGCAAATCATACTGGAAGAAGTCGAAATGCTGCTCAAGGAACAGCCTGATATGACTGAGTTCTTCGAAAGTAAACGTCCTGATCATTTCTTTGTCAAGAATCTGGAAACAATACAGGGTGACGAGAGAGACGTTATTTTTATAAGCGTTGGTTTTGGTTTTGATAGAGACCACAATTTTAGGCTTCAGTTTGGCGCACTCAATCGGGAAGGAGGAGAAAGAAGATTAAATGTCCTGATAACTCGTGCACGTGAAAAATGTGTTGTGTTCTCCAATTTCCAGGCAAAGGATCTTGCAACTATTCAAACTTCACCATTTGGAGTGAAAGCTTTGAAAACATTTTTAGACTTTGCCGAAAACAGGAATCTCCAAACAATTGAAGCTACAGGAAAAGACAGTGATTCACCGTTTGAAGATTCAGTTTATGATTTCCTTCTAGATTGTGGATATGATGCTCAAAAACAGGTTGGTTGTGCAGGCTATAGACTGGATCTAGCAGTTGTTGATCCCAACTCCCGTGGACGATACCTTCTAGGAATTGAATGTGATGGTGCTAAATATCACTCATCTCCAGTTGCAAGAGATAGGGACAGACTACGCCAACAGGTTCTTGAAAACCTAGGCTGGACAATTTATCGTATCTGGTCTACAGACTGGTATCGAAATAAGAATGATTGCAAGATAAGGCTAAGGGATTTTATTGAGAAGACTAAGCTAAATACTCCCAAACCCACAATAAATAAGAATAAACCATTGGAAAACCCAGTAAAAATACTGGATTCAGGTGTTGAGCGGGAAGAGGTTAATGAATCTTGTATTTCGAATGAAGGAACACTTCTTGACCTTGTTCCCGAATACAGAATATGTTCTGAAATCGACATCGATACACAGACACAAATACATGAACTGTCACATTCTGAGCTTGAAATAGCTATCATCCAGATCCTAAAAATTGAATCTCCTGTTCATATAGATGAGATGATAAAACGTATTCGTGAAAACCATGGCTTAAAAAGAACCGGTCCGAAAATCAAAAATGCAATCATAGAAGCTGTGAATTATTCAGAAAGGAATGGAAAACTTGTCAAACGTGGAGATTTCCTTTGGATGGACATCAATGATGTAAAGGTTCGTCGGCGAGGCAAGGAAGTTGCTGCAAAGATAGAAATGATCTGTAATGAGGAAATAGCTGAAGCTGCAAAACTGGTTATTAAAAGTCAGCACGCTACATCCCCTGATGAACTAGTGGTTCAAACATCACGTTTGTTCGGAATTCGATCCACCAGCGGAACGATTGCGGAGAGAATAAAGGGTGTTGTTAGTAAAATGATTGATAAGAACGAATTGAGGGTTTTATCGAGTGGTATGGTAGACATTGTTGAGTCAAGATAAAAAATATCAATATTCCTACAGAACAACAATAAGAAGATACGAATAGCAGGTGCAGGACCTTCCGGCATCAACACGCCTGCTTGAAACTTTGATAAAGGAAAATACCATAATTAAGATTAAGGAACACAGCGTTCAAAGAACAAACTCATGGTAACAAGCAGGTGATGACCTTTAAAATGATAGACGAAATGATAAGGGAAACGGAAAAAGAGCTCAAAGCATTGAAAAAATATCCCGATGCCAAGCTTATTGAGATAATAAAGGAAGTCGGGTTCGAGTGCGATTTGTGCGGGATGTGCTGCACCAGACAGTTCAACGACCATGTGTTTCTGCTGGAAAAAGATGTGGAAGCAATGAAACAAATAGATGAGTCCCTTATCACCCCTGCACCATACTATGAGTTCTGTGACCAGAAAGGGAATTTTTATGTTTCCGGATACTCACTGAGAACAAAAGAGGATGGAAGTTGCGTTCTTCTCGAGAACAATAGGTGTACCATCTATGACAAGAGGCCTACCATATGCAGCCTTTATCCGTACATGCTCCACCGGGAGACAGATGAAGAAGGCAACCTTGACTGGCGACAGATATCCGGTCTGGACCAGCATGGATGTTACCATAGTGAGATCACGGATGAAGATGCGAAAGTGATAGCATCTGATATTAAAAGCTACGAAGAAGCATACCTTGAGCAGCAGATAGCTTTCTTTAAAAAAGTAAAGGAACATTTCAAAGAGAATGGATCAAGGCATGTCAAATCTGTCTATGACCGCCAGATGCGAGCCTTTGAAAAAGGAAAAGAGATAGTAGTTTACGTATTCCACAACAACGGATTGGAGCTTTGCCGCATCTCAAAAGAAGAATGAGATCACTCATTCCAGTTACCGTTGAGCTTACCATCTCTTGCCATTTTACCCAGCACCCGATTAACAGGATCACTGATAGGCGAGGGAACGATGTTCTCGTAAGGTGTTGAAGGCAAAGGGGAAAGGTAATGGGCTCGCACTTTTCCACCCTTTTTGCTGATCCATTTGATCTGGGCAAGTGTTCTTTGCTGGTCTTCTTCGGTCTCATTGGGAAAACCGAAGATAAAGTCCACTACCGGTATGATCTCATGCTCAAAACACCGTTCAACAGCGATATTGACATCTTCGGACGTGTGTCCCCTTAACATTTCTTTCAACATACTGTCACTGCCGGATTGAGCACCCAGACTTATTGTTCTGTTACTGCAGTACTTATCGATAAGGTCCAGCCCTTCATGGGTTACAAATTCAGGACGTATCTCGGAAGGGAATGTGCCAAAAAAGATATTCTTGCCTTCAATGGAACTCAACTTTGAAAGCAGAGCTTCTACCTTGTCGAACCTTGGCTGAATACCATTGCCGCCATAAGCAAATGCGTTTGAGGAAGTAAAGCGCAGGTCGTTGTAATATTTAGCGAAACTGACAATGGAATCGATGCTTCGATGTCGCATCTCATGCCCAAATATGCGGGGCGTCTGACAGTATTTGCAATTCCACGGACAACCCCTGCTTATCTCAATGGGTGAGCGAAGAGCTTTTGGATCGAAACAAGGATGATCATCAAGGTCCACATGGTCACGCTTTTCCGTAAGCACGACCTTCCCATCGCATTTGTATCCGATCCCCTTGACCTTTGAAACATCTCCGCCTTCAAGGAGCGTATTTACAAGATGAGGAAGGGTCTCTTCACCTTCCCCTATAACGACAAGATCGAAGTGCTCAAGAGTATCCCCAACAGAGCCTGAAGGATGCGGACCACCTGCTATACAGATAGTATCGGATGTGCGGGAATCGACCTCTGCAAACACATTTTCTTTTTGTTTGGTGGCAAAGCTATAGATCATGATGCCCTCATGGATCTCTTTTACGAGCTTGCCTTCGGGAAGAAGGGGGAGAAGGGCTGCAAGGCTGTAAGTGTTCTTCTGCATCAACCTGAAACATACATCCATTTTTTCAACCTCAAGTAATTACCAGTGTAAAAGGCACCAGAGTAAAACACAGCAGACCAAGTATGAAAGTTCCGATCCCCAATGCCATTCTCCTGTTGTCAAGCTTAATATCATCATTCAAGGTCCTTGGATGACCTGCCAGTGCAAAGAGCAGAAGGAAGATGGACCAGAACATCCAGATACCGCCATTTTGCTGAAGCACGAAGATGACATAAAGACCGAGGCATCCCAAAATGAAGGGCATTGCCATAGAAACATGCTTTGCACGTTCCCCGAGCATTGCACGAACGATATGACCGCCATCGAGCTGACCCGAAGGTAGCAGGTTCAACACGGTCACCAGCATACCGACCCAGCCTGCAAATGCCACAGGATGCATGGTATCGACAGTATTGCCGGATATCGTATTAATAGCCTGGAACAGAAGGGGGACCTGTATATCGAGCACCATATTACCGGGTGTGATTATGTATTCCACAGGCGGTAATGAAAGACCGATGAAAGTCACGATAACAGATGCCACAATACCCACAAGTGGACCTGCAACAGCCACATCGAACAATGCTTTCCTGTCAGGTATGATACCCCTGTGTTTAATAACAGCACCCATTGTGCCAATGATCGTGGGAAAAGGAATGAAATATGGCAATGATGTTCGCATGCCGTGCATCTTCGCAGCCATGTAATGACCCATTTCATGAGAGCCGAGAACGAACATTATCGCAAGTGTAAAGGGAAGCCCTTTGGTGAACTGAGAAGGTTCGCTGAAAATATCCACCCCGAACATCGTAGCACCTGCGAACATGGTGGTAAATACCGTTGCTACAGCGAGCAGGACATTGATCCATATACGTTCAGGGACCTCTTGTATCGGAGAAACGACCAATACATCTTCCCCGAGTTCCTTGGTAAAGGAGAGTTGATAGCCCTTGGCTGTTAACTTTGGCCAAAGATATTGATGTACCATCTTGGGGTCGATTTGGGGAACTCCGTAAAAATGAATCGCGCTGTCAGCATAACCCACTTCATAGGCCTTGAAAAATGGATGAATGTCATCATAGAGGCCCATAATCATGGCCTCTATTTCTGCATCCTCTGGAGCTTTAGTTCTTGAAGACATTAACTTTATTGTTTCCCACGTCTGAATTTACCTGTCCATCAGTTCAACGAAACCGCCGGTACTATCGACCTTCACACGATCCCCATTCTTAAAAATGGTGAAAGGGTCCTTGTCAAGCCTGTCCACGAGAGGGATATCAGAGATTATAGCTCCCACTGCCACTATCGGTTCAGAATCGATGTTTATCATTGCAGCAGGGGATACGTTGTTCTTTTTCAACTGGTATATCACGTAAGAACCCACGGTGGAGCCTTTGCCATGCGGGAAAACAAGTATTTTGTCCTTGATACATTCTCCATAAATAGCATGACCGGGATCAACAACTACTCCTGTTTTCGGGTCAACGTTACCTAAGAACGAGAGGGCATCCTCCGATAGAAGCACCTCACCTTCCGCAACCCCCCTTGCAATGGTCCTGCATTCGATCTTAATTGTCACCACCTGCCCTTTTGATACATGTTTCCAGACTTCCGATCTTCGCAGGGACCTTGCACATTCCCGGAACGTAAGCCAGTGCTTTGCCTGAATTGACCATCATGCAATTGTGGCCTTCCGTTGCAGGGGAGACGACCATACAGGTATCACACAACACCTTTGAGCCACTCTCTTCTATCCTTTTCACAACATCAGGATATCTTTGGGCAACTTCCCTTGAAGTGCATACCCAGAGTTCCTTTTCTATCTTTTTGCCTTCCAGCAGATCGGCGATCTTGTTCAATTCCTCAGGAGAACAGTGCGGACAGCCGACCGCTACGATGTCGCATTCCAGGTCATCCTCACTACCAATGATGGTCTCATAGACCTCATCAAGCTGACTTCTCTGGATAGTGATGGTCTCATCGGGTTTATCGAAACGGACCTGCTTCGCCTCAGGCGTGACACCCTCCACGTGATACAATGCAACTGCGCCGGATGCCGCCATTGCAGCACCCAATCCTTTCAGTTCATCTGAGGTAGGTGTGGAGGCCAGATGGAACATCGGTACGCGATTACCAATTTCCTTACCTGCGATATAACCAAGTGCACCATAATCAGAGCCGGAGAGCTCATGGTCCACGACCACGGAGACCGTAGGAACACGATTTTCATCAAGATGGTAACCGTAGTTCGCGGTTTTGCCGACCAGTGCAGCAGATAATGCAGACGGACCGCCTTCGCGATTGGTGCGTGCACCTATCACCGAATTCGCATAAGAGACAGCTGAAGACTCGCTCCATGCAAGATGGTCCCCACAGGTCGCCGAGAAGCCTTCGAGATAGTAGGGAGTGCAAGTGCACTTTGAACTTATCCCGAGCTTTTCGTAAGCAGCTATTATCTCCAACTGTTTTTCCGCAAATTCCGGCTCTATGCCCATCTCTTTCCACCGGAGCATATCCATGCCTGCGGGATTCAATATTGAAGGGACCTTTACCGTACCTTCGAGATCGGATATCCATTCAAGTCCGGCATCTCCTATCGTCTTGTAGGACACGCCTGCTATCTGGGCGCTCTTGACAGGGATCAGACCATCCGCACCATAGATATCTCCAAGTGCAACAAGGATCTCCATGGCTTTGCGCAGGGTCTCCCCCTGTTCGCCGTCAAGTACATTTTCTTCTTCTGCTGTCAGATACATTATAATTTCCTATAGTTATCATTCGGGCATCTTTGCGCGCTCGAATATCTCTTTTTCTGCAAGGACCTTTGTGGCATCTATGCCCATCTTGGTGGTGGTCCCATCAGGAGAACCTCTTGGGTCAAGGGAACTTCCACGCACGTTCGGGATTATCATGACATCGAGGTCAGCTTTCACCCTTGTTGCAATGGCAAATTCCACATCCATCATATTGAAGATATCGATATCCTCGTCCACGATAACAACGTGCTTAAGGCTCGTATGAGCTGCAAATGCCGCCATGATTGCGTTCTTGGCATCACCTTCGGTCTGTTTCTCTATCTGGACCACCGCATGGAGATAGCAGCAGCCGCCTTCCGTTAACACTACGTTCTTTACGGTAGTGACCTCTGCCACTGCATTGTATATCTTTGGCTCGTAAGGCACGCCCATCATGAGAAGATGCTCTGCACCTGCCGGAAGGATACCGTGATAGATAGGGTCCTTCCTGTGCATTATCTTTGTAATTGTGATCACCGGTTCCTTGCGTACAAGGTCATAGGTACCTGTGATATCAACGAAAGGTCCTTCATCCACCCTTTCTGTGGGATCAACATAACCTTCAAGAATTATCTCCGCATGTGGCACTTTCACACCGTTCTCACACTCGAACAGTTCCACAGGAGCACCCCTTAAAGCTGCTGCGTACTCGAACTCCTTACCTGCCGGAACACGGGTGGTGGAAGCGAAGGTTATTACCGGATCAGCACCCAGCACGATGGCTACCGGTAAAGGCTCGTTGTTCTCAGCTGCCTTCTTGTGGAGTACGAAAGAATGGCGTGGAGGAACAAGGCGTGCTGCCAGCTTGTTTTTGCCCACGACCATAAGTCTGTGGATGGATGCATTCATCATTCCGCCATATTCAGAAACGACAACTCCGGCTGTGATATAAGGACCACCGTCTTTCTCAAAGTGTGTCATCAGAGGAAGTTTTGAAAGGTCCACATCGTTCTCAATGACCTCCATGGTCGGAGAGGTATTTACTATCTTTACTTCCCCATCCGGCCTTATATCGGAAAGTCTCTGTATAATACCGTCCTTGGGGACACCGAACATATCGGCAAGCTCATCCCTTGAACCCAACAGGTTCATGATGGCCTTTTGTCCGTCAATATCGTGGAACAGTATGGGAGCATTGCTCTTCTTTGCAAGTCTTGGTGCTTCGAATACTTTCGAAACAGGCTCTGTGACCTCAACTAACCTGCCACTGGTTCGTAAATGGTCGATAAAATCTCTGAAGCTCATTGTATCGATGTATAAGAAAATGTCTCATGATAAATACATTGTCGTACCTTTCACTTTTCTTAGCCAGCAGATGCTATAGGAACATAAAAAAGAAAATGTTGTCAAAGGAAGGAGGTTGACCCAATTAAACATCAGAATTTTTGGGAAATCAAGATGTAAAGGAGTTGTAATGGGCTTTTTGTACGACAACATTTTCGAAGCAATAGCTAGAAAAGCCTTATCACATAAATAGTAATGTTTTAGGATAATGTATGTCACCTCAAATGGTAACGATTTGCAATGGTACCCGTACCGCTCAATAGTCCAGAGACTCATTGATCCTGTGAAGGGTATCTGCCACAAGCATTTGCACATCTGTCATATGGTCATCGGAGATCTCACCGCTCTCGGTCTCGATCAGAAGTTGCAGGTCGGATACGATCTTGTGTATTATCTTTATCATCTCCTCCTGTCCAATGAGCCCGGCATAGTATGCATAAAAGAAAGTTGTACCGCTTCTCTCTATCTTGTGCTTGAAAGCAGCATATGCATTGGACACTTCCTGCCTAGTATATGGCTCATCGACAAAAGGAACAAGCTCAGGCAGGTTCTCCCCTATCCAGGTCATCTCGGAACGGTTCGAGAGATTCTTGAAATCAGCACACAAACGTGCGATCACCCATTCCCGTGCAGTAAGATGAGTGGTCTTTTTCAGAAAACGTGTGACATCAGAGTAACTTTTGTTCTCCAATTTAGTGAATTTCTCATATTTGTTCAAAATATTCCCTCGAAATACCTATGTTCAGAAATGTATTGCAACCAGATAAATACTTTCCTGTGCATATATATTGTATCCCACATACAAAGAACAGAATATCAAACTTGATTAATTCACTAACTAACAATATCATTCATCCTTACACAATTCTTTTCTAATCGAAGTTGAAGAAGTGCCATTATCAAGGTAATCATCAAGAGGAATTACCTCACAAAGATCTAATATCTCAGGCTCAAGCTCGATGTCAACCCCTTTTCTCTGGAATACAAGGAAATGAGTTTTCGTTATCCTGAAATGTTCCAGCATATCCCTCATGTCCTCTTCATTGCGATAGTATCGGGTTTTGAACAGACGGTTCGCAGTATCTGCCCCGATAATGAAAGTGGCATTTTCGAAGAGATTAACTTTCTGAACGAATAAGGGAGCGACAGTTAGTAGAAAACCACCAAAAAATACCCCATCCTTGTACTTCCTGAGGGAATCCAGCCTTTCCTGAAGCGATATAAGGTCTATTGGCGGCTTGTCCACGTTTGTGAGAGAGACCTCAAAGTGAACCTTCTTCCCCAATTTATTAAAGGCCAGCTCAGCCATTTGAATATGATTATTATGGCACGGATCGAAAGAACCTGGGAATATAACTTCCGGCTTTTCAGTAACAGTTTCGCTGCCCAGATCGAATTGAACAACATCGGACACAAGGTCCAAACTGTTCATGATATTATCAGGCAGGGCGAGCATCTTCGCTACTTCTTTAGAAGCGGTGGCTTCCCTTTCTTCAACGACCTCATCCCCATGTAAAAGTTCTTCAAGGAGCAGATTTCCGGTCCAAGAGCATTCTTTTGCAATGGAATCGACTACCATGCAAGTTGCAATATACTCCTCTTCTTCCCTCGACCGCTCTTTTCTGAGTATGAGCGTCCTCACGAGGGTCTTATCGAAGGACTGTATAGCAACGAAGATCTTATGTTCGCGCCCCTCGCGTTCATCATCCCCCACAGAAAGTTTGCAGGAAGCAGCCACACCTATCAAGCCTTTGCCTGCCACCCTGTCGTCATTGCCTGCAAGAGATAACGCACGGCGGTATGCAGCCATGGCCATGGCCCTTACGGTCACAGTTGAAGCATATTTTTCAGGCTTTTTACCAATAAGTTCATCGAGCGCTTTAGAACTATAGGGCACAATAGCTTCAAGAACCGTAGCAGAACCGCCCCCATACCTCAAAAGTTGGTCAATGGCTCCGGCACCGCCTCCTGTTAGCGCAAGAACGAGCTGACAGTGGTGCTTGTGTATATGCATGATAATATCACGCAAAATGGCCACTTCCTTTGAACAAGGTTGGTTCATATCCTCTTTTCATAGGACAGAAGTCTGTATGGAACATCAGATAAAGTTTTTGATGATCGGGGAGAAGGTCTGATCATCCACTATATCCATGAATCGGTGGGTATCGCCATGGGCATTTAATTCAAGCCTTGGTAACTCGCCCACACCCCAAAGCCCATGAATTTTCTGAGCAAGCATGTGGCTGAGACAATGATGTTGACCGTCCCTACATGCTGATCGTGGCGGTATATCCTGATGAGGCAACCACCATCCCCGATCACTCTACCAATAAAAAGACCCTTGATGAAATAGCCAATTTTCTATGATCTTGGCAATGTAAGGGTGCCTTAAGGTGTCCTTTTTATTGATCGAACCCATGAGGTGTACCATGGAAAAACATAATATATTTAACCAAATACCAGTCGATTTAACCCATGAAGTGTTCGAGCCTTTGGTGGATCAACAGGGGGTATTAATCGAGCGTATTATTTCAAAGAAACATGTGACCCCAGATGGACAATGGTACGATCAAGACCGCAGTGAATGGGTCATGGTGTTGCAGGGGGAAGCGAAGTTGGTGTTTGAAGATTCGGAGGTGGTGCACCTCAATCCTGGCGATCATATTAATATTCCTGCCCACTGCAAACACAGAGTCATTTGGACCAGTGACACGACAGAAACCCTCTGGTTGGCGGTACATTATTGAGCTAAATTAGTTATCAGTCTCTTTCGATTCTTACAAATATGCTGTCCGCAATTTCCCTATCGACTGCATATCTCGTATGGATTAGGTCGAAGACATACGAAGGATACGACTGGACAAGATTCACCGGAATGCCCGGCAGTACACCCATTGCCAACATCTTCTGCATCTTCTCCTCTTCCTTCATATTGAAATATGCGATCTTGCCCCTCTGTCCTTTCTTTAACAATGAAAGGGGAGTGACAACCTGCTCCAACTCATCTCTGGCTTTCTTGCAGCATTCCCCTTCAGGTATAGATTTACCATGAGAACAGGTACGCGGGTGCCCTAGCAGGATGCACACATTATCATCAATGCCCCTATGGAGTATGTGCTCGAACTCACATGCAGAACTATGCACATATTTGTCCTTTGTGTTCAACACATCCACCAGAAGTCGCTCAGCAAGGCGATGCCTTCTGACAACCAATCTGCCATTTTCGGCACCTTCCTCCGTAAGGCTTGCGTTTGTATTGGACATGGTGATATTGCCGATCTTAAGTAGCTCCTGCATCTGCGGAGATGTTTCGTGCAGCCCGAGAGATTCCAGACTCACATGATCCACGTTATTTTCATTTGTGCAGATCCACATCCTTTCCAGAACTTCCTCTGCATCTTCACTTATTTTCATTTGAACAGCCCCCTGACAAATTTTTCCAGTTTCGTCTCCGGTGGAATCTCATACCCGCATTTCGGGCAGCGTTGCAGATTACATGAGCTGAACCTGCCACAGCTTGTACATTTCGACCTGTCTGGCTCATCGAACTCACAGCTACAAAGGGGGCACTTCATAGAACCACCCCGAATGTAGTGAGAACATAGTTCACAACAAACCCTACTGCAAAAGCACTTGGGAAGATGAATGCAGCCATTCCAAGAGCTATCTTGACACCTCTCTCTTTCACAGTTACCATGAACTGGGCTATACATGGCATGAACAATGTCAATGTGATAGCAGCAACAACGATGTTAATGTCACTCAGCAGCCCTGCGTTATACATATCGAACAGTCCGGCAGCACCGAAATCCCTTCTGAAGAAACCGAACAGGAACATGACCCCTGCTTCTGCAGGGAGTCCTATCCACTGCGATGGATAACTGAACAGTTGAACAGCCATCTCGAACAGTCCGGTAAGCCTTCCTATCCATATAAGCACACTTGCCACAACGAATAGTGGCAGTACCTCAAGGAAATACCATTGCATCCTCGAATATGTCTTTATGAGCACATTTGACAGCTTCGGAAGTCTCAGGGGTGGCATCTCCATAAAGAAACTGGGACTTGATCCCGGCAGGACCTTTGATGAAAGATATCCCACCAATACCAGCTCCAGACAGATCACGATCGCCCATATGAACAGTGCCTTCCCACTGAATGACAGTATACCCAGTATGACACCAAGCTGTGCGGAACAGGGTATTGCCAGTGACAGCAACATGCTTGTGATGATCCTTTCCCTTTTAGTCTCGAGAGTACGTGTCACCATGGTAGCCATGGTGGAACAGCCGAAACCGAGTACCATTGGAATGACAGCCCTTCCACTCATGCCCATCTTCTTGAATGCACGGTCTATGAGCATTGCAAGACGTGGAAGATAACCCGTATCCTCGATAATGGAGAACACAATGAAGAACGCACCAACAAGCGGCATGATAAGTGCTATTGCATACGTTACAGCCTGTGTGAGTATCCCATATTCACCTACGAAAAGGTCCTGTATGGCCGGATAGGGCACAGCAGCATTGAAACTCTCGATGACCCAGGGATTTATCATTTCTCCGAACAGCGTCCCTTCAAGATAATCCACAACCGTTCCTGCCGCAAACCCACCTACGAACTTGTACATCCCGAAATAAAGCACCAGAATCAGTATTGGAATTCCGGTGACAGGGTGAATGAGAAGACCATCGATGCGCTCCCTTAGTGATGTTCGGGAACTTTTTTCAACGTCTTCTGTAAGTGTAACGTCCCTTTTTCCTGTTGTCATGACATTCTCAACAATATCATTGACGAATGCCTGCCTTTCTATGGTCAGGACATAATTAAGAGGATTATTGTACTCTTTTTCAGTTCCATCGATTATCTTCTTTATAGCAGCGACATCTTCGCCTTTCTGAGAGATGGTATCGAATGCGACTTTATCGTTCTGAAGCAGCAATTGAGCAAGCGTTCTTTTCGAGGCATTGTTAACTAAACATAGCTAACTCTTTATTTCTGTACTTCATCAAAAGAAGAACAGAGTACTTCAGCATTTCAAGACTCTTAGTATAACACTTTGACTTTCTTCTCAATCTTGCCAGAAAGTGCCTAATTATGCTGTTATATCCTTCA